>NZ_JBCGFC010000002.1:0-488432 GCF_038739615.1 Aeromonas sp. SER
ATGGAGTGGGAACACACGAAACTGGACACCGATAGGAGCCGTGATGCTGAACCCAGAGCGGTCAGAACCAGAAGAAAAACAAGCGGCTTAAAACAGGGTTACGCGACAACTATCTTGAAAAACGCCGCGGGTGAGCGGTAGGGTGCAATAAGCGCAGCGCATTGCACCAAGGTAACCATCCCCTCTCCCCCTGCGGGAGAGGGCTAGGGTGAGGGGTCGCCAACCCCGTTGGCATGACTTCACCAGCAGGCTCGGTAGGGTCGATTAGCGTAGCGTAATCGTCCGCGGTCACCATCCCCTCTCCCTTTGCGGGAGAGGGCTAGGGTGAGGGGTCACCAACCCCGTTGGCATGACTTCGCCAGCAGGGTCGGTAGGGTCGATTAGCGAAGCGTAATCGTCCGTGCTAACCGCACCCCTTGCAGGTGAAGCCCATGGCGCAATCCGCCAAGCCTGACGCTATAAGCAAACCCGCGTCGAATTGAGGTGCAATTCACTTCGTTCATTGCACCCTACGGTATGGGACAAACAGGATCACCTCGGCGAACAACAGGGGGCAACAGCCAACCCGCCGCCCCGAAGCCAGTTAACAGGCGTAGGGTGCAATAAGCGCAGCGCATTGCACTGCGGTAACACTCCCCAGCCTATTCGGGACAAAGATCGGGCGGGTTGTTAGCTCAGAGCCAGCCCCTCGCCCACCCCATGGCGAGAGCTGATTGTCGCACCTATGCAACAAGTGCCATCGACATAGTTGCATAGGTGAAAAAATCATAGCGAATACAGCTGCAAGCGGCAGATATCCCTATCGGGAAACGTCTTTATATTGAAGACCCGATAGTGAGTATTTCAACGTGATAACACCTTATTTTTCGAACGTCCGATTACGCTTCGCTAATCGAAGCTACAGTTCTAAAAACCTTATTTCATGCATAGAGTAGGAATTACAAATTTTAAAAACTCATGAGTTTTTTCATGTAAGACTAAAATCATCTTCAATATATATTAAACACTTCAAGTCACTGAGGGATACAATTAAAAATGAAGGGCGAAAAAATTGCTGAATTTTCATATGATTTACATAGCGCACTCGGAGAATATGAAACACCAGAGTTAGACTATTTGAAACAGCTTGGTATGGCTTCAACACTCGCAGTCCATATCAGAGGATTAGGTGAGATTCAATATGAAACACTAAAACTCGCGTCATATCATTATTTTAAAATACCATCATATGCACTTGATAGTGTTCTTAACATTCTAGCTGAACTAGAGTTCATTGATATTATTAGCGCCAAGAAAAGAATCGTATCAATAATACCTAAGATACCTCACTTTAAAAGCATTTATAGTATAATAGGTGATTATGCAGATACGGATGATTTAAATGAAAATGAACTCACTATGCTTGCGATATTAAATCAACTGTACAATAAGCCCGAAAATAAACAAAAACTAATAAACAGTATATCATCAGATAAGTCAATTATTGACTCATGCTTGAAATACAGTGAGGCAGGTGGATTATCAATAACAAAAAAAGCTAGAGGCAAAGAGATCTTGCTTAGTCCATTCTATTTTGCTGATAACTTGGATGGCTTGGCAGACCTAACCGCTAAATCCGGTTCTGGAAAAATATCACACGTACTTGGCAAGTTGAAAGCTAACCAAGGTTGGCCATTATCTATCCTTCTAAAAAATGGGGAAATTGGTGGTCAGCATCTAGATGCCGTCGAAATGTCTCTAGTACAAGAAATGGCATCGGAAGGTATTTTGAAACCACCATCAATCAAATTCGGCACCTCCCATATTGAACAATTCGTATTCACTCCAAATCCAGGCAAAACTAGACTCAATGCAACAAACCGAGAAATATATGAGCGTGCTATGGCACTTGTTTCTTGTGTAAGAAAGGGACAGTTAATGCCTGACCAGTATCGGATTAGATACCCTGTAGCATTACTAAAAAGTTTACGTTCTAAAGGCTACTTAAACAGTAACTCTGAAGCCAATGAACAATATAAAAATTTAGTATTCATGAAAGTTTGTACATTACAACCTACAACTAGCAACATGTATAAGTTGGTTCTCATAAGAACCGAGGAAAATCTTAACTCATTAGATATTGCCATAAAGTTACTAGAAACCGGTGAGTTGGCAACTTTAGAAGTAAATAAAGATGCTAAGATAGCTTTCTCAAAGGATGAAAGTTACATTCAATCTATTATCTCTTCTTCTATGCTAAGACAACGCAAAAAAATTGATATTGCGGAAGAGGCCAAGTATGAAATGGACCAACTACTACTAAATTTGGATGTATAATTTATGGCCATCTTAGATAAAGACATATTGCAAAAAGAGAAAGCGATTCGTTACTGTATTGCGAACGGAGTACTACCCTACCTTGAAGTTATTGTTAACAACGTCAGAGAAATAACTGATATAAAAACCGTAATTACTGATATCGATGTTCTAGGGGTTGAGGTTTCACGGAGAGGTAAAATAAAGAAAACTTTATTTGACTGTAAAACAGTTGGAAAAATGAGCGCTATTAATAGAGCTTTCTGGGCTAGTGGTGTAATGGCTTACACTGGATGTGATGAAGCTTACGTAATATTAAATAAAAAAGCATCCGAAGCCCATAGATTAAGTGCAAAAACAATTAATGTTCATTTGTTTAAGGAGGAAGATTTTGATGTTTATGCCACATCAGCCAATATAAATTACCTTAATCAGTTCTATTATTCATATAATATATCAAGCTGGCATTCATTTTATGCTTCATTTACCAAAAATGAAGCATTGAAATCCCTCGGTGAATACATCAATGCAAAACTCCCTCTAGAAAATGATAGTGTAAAATCCTTAAGAGAATTATTGGGCATAATGAGAAGTGTTAAAGGAGAGCTTGATCCTAGTAAGCCTGAGCATATGGCCATATACACATCTCTAATTTTAAGTTTTCTATTGGTGATGGCTCCAATATCATCTCAAATGTCCGATGTATTTGATGAAAACATGTCAAAAGCCTCATACGAGCACATTCTAAGGTATTATATTTGGGGGGGGAGAGAGAGTTACATTCAACGCAGAGAATTAAAAAATGCATTTCACGTTGCCACAGGTGCAAGAAGTGGTGAATTAGAACTACCAGGCTGGGATGAATTTGTTCTTGTCTCACGTGGTTTTCTTGATGCTCATTCACAGCTTCGTGATGCACTGATCCCTTGTCGGGAGTTGTCTCTAAGATATTTATCAAAAGAATCTAAAGAGAACGATCGATATTTATCTAGAAAATTGAGAGAATCAAATCGAGTCAAACAATTTATGATGGCCTCATCAGGCTATTTATATAAGGCGACTGGACTTCCCAAAGACTTTCATGAGAACTTGAAAGCATCTCTGTATCTTGTGGATACATCTGAGAGCCAGTGAACTATAAATTGCATTCCAACCTGTACCAAAAGACTATTACTAACGCATTATCCACCCGCTCTAACAATTATATGAAAAAGGGCAAGTAATTAATAAAAAACCGCAGCCTTGAGCTGCGGTTTTTATTTCTATTCCCCAAACACTTTCTCTCTCAAGCCAAAACCCTATTTCCCCAACCCCTTGCACTGCTCTCCCCCTGCGGCGGGATAGGCGGTGAGCGTCTCATAGAGGGCGGCGCGCAGGCTGCCGGATTGGCAGAAATCACAGCTGCCGCCAGCGTCGATATCGGTGATGCGGGCGCCTTGCGGCCCGTCCAGTACCAGATAGGTGCTGACAAAACGGTAGGTGCCGCTGGGGGCGTCGAGCGGGGTGCCCGGCTCGCCAAAGGTGAAGCGCACCTTGACCTCGCTGCGATCCCGGCTGCCGGCGATGGCGCGCGACGAGAGGATCTCCGAGCCCAGCAGGTTATCCCAGGCGTTGGGCAGGAAGGGGTTGCCCTCGACAAAGGGGGGCTTCTCGTCGGGGGCCTCGCGGGTGGCTATTTCGCGCGCCTTTGAGGCGGCATTGAGCAGGCAGAGCAGCTCGGGGGAGACGATAGTGGGCAGCGCGCCGCCAAGATCGCTCTGATAGAGGCCGCTCGGTTTGACTTGGCGCTCCCAGTCGAGAAACTGGGCCACCTTGGCCTTGGCACGGGCACTGGCGGCCGGATCGAGTTTGCCGCTGGTGGTGGTGCCCGCATGGGCCGGGGCGATCAGGGCCGCCGCAGAGAGGGCCAGTGCCAGCACGGGCCCGCTGGATATCTTCATGGTGCCATCTTCCTTATGTTCGCTTGCATGGGCCGCGCCTTGAACAACGCGCCGGGCCCTGAAAAAAAGAGCGCAGCCCAAGGGCTGCGCTCTGCGTCAGATCGTCAACCGGCGGCCCTTAGGCACGGCGCCAGCTGGTCTTGCCGGCGCTGTCTTCCAGCACGATACCCATCTCGGTGAGACGGTTGCGGGCGGCATCCGCCGCAGCCCAGTTCTTGTCGGCACGGGCCTGATTGCGCTCGGCGATCAGGCGCTCGATCTCGGCAACCTCTTCGTCCGCTTCGTCACCCTTGAGGAAAGCCTCGGGATCTTGCTGCAGGATGCCGAGCACGGCGCCCAGCTCGCGCAGACGGGCGCCCAGCGCGGCGGCAACGGCCATGTCTTCACCCTTCTGGCGGTTGATCTCGCGCACCAGATCGAACAGGGCGGAGTAGGCTTCCGGGGTGTTGAAGTCGTCGTCCATCGCCTCTTTGAAGCGCGCCACCTGTTCGTCGCCACCGGCAGCAGCGGCCACCGGCAGATCGCGCAGGGCGGTGTACATGCGCTCCAGCGCGGCGCGGGCTTGCTTCAAGTTATCTTCCGAGTAGTTGAGCTGGCTGCGGTAGTGGCCAGACATCAGGAAGTAACGGACGGTTTCGGCGTCGTAGTGGGCCAGCACGTCGCGGATGGTGAAGAAGTTGCCAAGGGATTTGGACATCTTCTCTTTATCCACCATCACCATGCCGCTGTGCATCCAGGTGTTGACGTAGTCGCCACCGTGGGCGCAGCAGGACTGGGCGATCTCGTTCTCGTGGTGCGGGAACTGCAGGTCGGAGCCGCCGCCGTGGATGTCGAAGTGGTTGCCAAGGTGCTTGGAGTTCATGGCGGAGCACTCGATGTGCCAGCCAGGACGACCCGGGCCCCAGGGGCTTTCCCAGGTCGGTTCGCCGGGCTTCGACATCTTCCACAGCACGAAGTCTAAGGGGTTGCGCTTGGCATCGACCACGTCAACGCGGGCACCGGCTTGCAGCTGCTCCAGATCCTGACCGGAGAGCTTGCCGTAGTCGGCGTAGGATTCGACGATAAACATCACGTCGCCGTTATCCGCCACGTAGGCGTGCTCTTTTTCCAGCAGGGATTGCACCAGCTCGATGATCTCTTCGATGTGCTGGGTGGCGCGCGGTTCGATATCCGGGCGCACCATGCCGAGGGCGTCGAAGTCGGCGTGCATGTCGCCGATCAGACGCTCGGTCAGCTCGTCGCAGGTCACTTGGGTCTCGGCGGCACGCTTGATGATCTTGTCATCCACGTCGGTGATGTTGCGCACGTAGGTGAGGTCGTAACCGGCGTAACGCAGGTAGCGAGCCACCACATCAAAGGCGACGAAGGTGCGGCCGTGGCCGATATGACAGTGATCGTAGATGGTGACACCACACACATACATGCCCACCTTGCCCGGGTGGATAGGTTTGAATTCTTCTTTTTGACGAGTGAGTGTGTTGTATATCTTCAGCATCTTATAACCACTGCCTGTGAGTAAAATGGTTGGTCATGATACCCCGTTCAGGGGCAGAAAACGAGGCAGAAAACGTGGCCAATCCCGCCTGCCAGCACGGTTACGGCGCCAGAGAGACTATGCCGCCAGCCCCTGATGGGCTAGAATTGCCACCACTTTATGCCATACACCTGCGGGCACTTCGTCGTCCGCATCAAATGAAAGGACATATCATGGTCACTCTGCACACCAATCACGGCGACATCACCCTCACCCTGAATGCTGAAAAAGCCCCGGAAACCGTGGCCAACTTCCTGCAATACTGCCGTGACGGTCACTACGACAACACCATTTTCCACCGCGTCATCGACGGCTTCATGATCCAGGGCGGCGGCTATGCCCCGGGCTTTGAAGAGAAAGACACCCGCGCTCCCATCAAGAACGAAGCGGCCAACGGTCTCTCCAACAAGATCGGCACCATCGCCATGGCCCGCACCATGGAGCCGCACTCTGCCAGCGCCCAGTTCTTCATCAACGTGAACAACAACGACTTCCTCGACTTCAAATCCGCCACCACTCAGGGCTTCGGCTACTGCGTATTCGGTGAAGTGACCGCCGGCATGGACGTGGTCAACAAGATCAAGGGCGTCAAGACCGGTAACTACGGCCGCATCCACCAGGACGTTCCGACCGAAGACGTGGTGATCACCAAGGTGACCCTTGCTGACTGATCTCTGCCGACTCGGCACTGACAAAACTGCGGCCCCGGCCGCAGTTTTTCCATCTGCCTCCCCCACTGCCAGTCCAAACTGGCGCCGCCTCGACTATCTGGCCCACGGCAACCCGCGCCAGCGCTCGGCCCATGCCCTGCTCACCGCCGGTTTGTGGGATGAGCTGGCAGCGCAGTGCACCGATCTGGCGCTGGTGAGCACGCTGGCCATCGGCCTCGATCGGCCGGGCAGCGATCTCGATATCCTCTGCCAGCATCCAGCTCCCGCCGAGTTTGCCGCAAGGCTCGAGGCTCAAGGTTGGCTGGCAAGCGCCAAAGGCGACAATGTCTGGCTGCTGGAGCGCACCTTTCCCTGCCTCGACCAGCACAGTGTCGATAGCGATTGCGACAAGAGCGAGGCCAGCTGGCCGGTGGAGCTCTACGTCACCCCCGCCCCCATCGAGACGCAGAATGGCTGGCGCCACCTCACCCTGATGGCGACTTTGCTACAACGCTTTGGCGATGCTTTCTATCAGGAGGTATTGCGCCTGCGCCTTGAAGAGGGATTGAAAGGGGAAGCAGCCATGTGCCGGTTACTGGGGCTGGCGGGCGAACCTTATGCAGCGCTGCTGACACTGGAGGGGCAGGGTCTGGCTCATCTGGTGTGGCCCGCGACTGTCGCGACTCCCGAAGCGGATGCAGCCACCAGCAGCCACGCCCCGGCCATGCGCACCCTCTTTATCAGCGACATTCACCTGTGCAGCGATCGGCCCGATATGACCGCCGCGCTGGTGCACTTTCTGGCCAAGGAGGCGGTGGGCGCCGATGCCCTCTATGTGCTCGGCGATCTCTTCGAGTTCTGGATTGGCGACGATGACCCCAATCCGCTCCATCAGCAGATGGCCGACGCCTTTCTGGCCCTGAGCCAGCAGAATGTGCCCATCTACTTTATCCACGGCAACCGCGACTTTCTGCTGGGCCAAGAGTTTGCCAAACGCGCCGGCATCACCCTGCTGGGGGATCCGTGCGTGATCGAACTCTATGGTGAGCGGGTGGTGCTGAGCCACGGCGATCTGCTCTGCACCCTGGATGAGGGGTATCAGAAGTTTCGTCGCATCACCCAGCTCAAGTGGCTGCGCTGGCTGTTCCTGCGCCTGCCGCTCGCCCGCCGTCAGGCCATCGCCCGCAAGATGCGTGGCCAAAGCCAGATGGAGAACGCCCACAAGAGCCAGCGCATCATGGATGTGACGCCTGCTGCCGTTGACGAGATGCTGCGCCAGCACGGCTGCAAGGTGATGATCCACGGCCACACCCACAGACCCGCCATCCACCACTTCCAGCTCGATGGCGCGCCAGCCCGCCGTATCGTGCTGGGAGACTGGTTCGAGCAGGGCTCGGTGCTGGTCTGCCGCCCCGGTGAGCAGTTGCTGGAGACAAGGCCGCTGGCAGCCGCGAGCTGACAGCAGGTTCACAAGGCATCCGTAAAGAGAGGGGCGCGTCAGCAGTGACGCGCCCCTTGTTGTTTTGTTGCGGCAGCTCTACCGGTGCCCCCCCGAAACGCTGCACGCCGAGGTTGTGTTAGCGGCTGAAGTTGGGCTCCAGCGCATAGTGCTTGAAGCAGGCCTCCAGATTGCTGCGAATGGCAGGTGTCACGTTGATGAACTCCAGCCCGTAGACCTCGCCTTCCGCCTCCTGTTTCGACCACATCACTCTGGCGGTCACAGCCAGCGGTGTCTGGTTGCGATAGAGGTCGATGGAGGGTTTGGGGGTGTAGATCTTGAGCTCGACTTGCGCTTTTTTGGGTAATTCGAGGGACTGTACGGTACGCAGGCGCAGACCGGTCACGCTGAAGTCCTCGGTAATCGATTCATGGAAGCCGCCAGCGGCCTCGACCTTCACCATCATGTGCTGATACATACGGGGGGCGCCGCGCAGCTCGTGTTCGGCGCGATCGACGCTGCTGGCCGCCTCGAAGCGGAACTGCTCCATGATATCGCGCAGCTGGCTCGACTCTTCGTACAGGGTGCGGCTGATGATCCCGGTGGTCTGTACCTTCTCGGTATTCTCGGAGAGGGCGTGCAGCAGATCGTGCAGATGGGTATTGAGAGAGGCGAGCTTGTGCATCTGTTCGTCACTGGTGGTACGGATCTGGTCGGCGGCCCCGACGCTGCGCTCAATCTCGCCCATCAAGCCATTGATGGACTGGCTCGCCTCGTGGGCCTTGTCCATGGTGAGGTGGGTGCGGGCAATCACGCTCTTCACCGTGGTTTCGTTCTCGCCGATAAGCTGGCTCAGGGTGGTGACAATTCCGTTGATCTCTTTGGTCGCCTGTCCGGCATGGTTGGCCAGCTTGCGCACCTCGTCAGCCACCACCGCAAAACCGCGACCATGTTCACCGGCACGGGCCGCTTCGATGGCAGCGTTGAGGGCCAGCAGGTTGGTCTGCTCGGTGATGGCAGTGATGGACTGGGTGATCACCTGGATCTTCTGGCTTGCCTCGCTCAGCTGGCGAGTCTTCTGCTCGGCCTGCTGCGCTTCGGTCACGGCGCGGCGCATCTCCTCGATATTCTCGCTCATCACCCGGGTGCTGTTGTTGGCACTCTGGTAGGCCAGTTCGGCCTGCTGCCCGACCTGAGCGGCCAGACCCGATACCGCCTCGGCCGCGCAGGAGAGATCGTTGCTGGCCCGGCTCACCTCACCGGAGTGGTGCTGCTCGGTCTGGGCCGCATCCGTGATGGTTCTGGAGATATCGGAGATCTGATAGGAAGATTGAGCCAGTTGGCGGGTACGCAGGTCAATCTGGCGCATATGACCGCTAAGCTGCTCGGCCATCATGCGCATGGTGCCCAGTACGCTGTTGCCACCAAAGCGGGTCTCGATCCTGACGGTCAGGTTGCCGGCAGCGATCTCGGCAGCGACCCGGGCGGCATAGTCCGGCTCGCCCCCCAGAGTGCGCATCAGATGGCGGTACTGGAGCAGGTAGGCCATTGCTACAAAGAGCAGGGAGACCAGCCCGGCCCCGAGGCTTATCCAGAGTGACAGGGCCTTGGCCTCGTCCCGACTGGCGATGGCGCTGGCTATACGACCGTCAAGCTCGTGGGAGATGCGATCGAGCTTCCCGGCGCCATTCTCGACCATGGCATCAAACCCGTCCGGACTGGTCATGATGGCGTTGCCTGCCTCCCGCCCCTTCTGGACATAGGCGTTGACCATGACGATCCCTCTCTCCTGCAGCTGCCTGACCACGTCCTGCATTGGCAGGATCTCGTCGGTGAGATCCGGCAGGGTACGAGCCAGTGTATCGAGATTTTTCAACGCATCATCACGATAGGTAGCTGCCTCGGCGATCCCCTCTTCGGTATCGCCGGTCACCGAGGCATCGGTCAGAAACTGCTGGATCTGCACCAGATCAAATCGGGTTGCCTGGAAGGTCGATTGAGCACGCTCCAGGAGGTCAACCTTCTCCTGGGCTCGCAGCTGGGTTTGACTACTCCAGATGGAGACCACAGAGGCCACCAGCAGCGGCACCGCCACCAGTATGCCCCCCTTGATCATCATCCACTTGACGGAGCTCCCTCTCACCGGTTTGTGCGAGGCGATAGCAGCCTCTTTCAGCTCGAAGGTGTTGTTGTGCAAGAGTCCTTGTGCAATGGCCATGGCGTCACCTCATGTGGTGGCAAATGGAAGAAGTCCTGTCAGCAGGACACCCGTAGCAGAGTGCCAAGCTCCTGTTTTCCAACGAGCAAACACCATGCCAGCCATTTTCCGGGCTTGTTTCGGTTATTTATTGTCAAAACGCTAAATAAGCCCCGGCGGTCACTCCCGGGTTCACCATAATGCAATGCAACTTGCAAAAGCGGCGTCAGTGCGTTGCCAATTGAGAGCAAGCTCAGTGATATACCTCCTGCGTCATAACAAGTCCGACAGCTTGTGACCAGCCAAGGGGTTGGAGCCCTTCGCATCGCCAGCCGCATCCCTATAATGTGCCCCTCACATAAACAGAGAGGAGTAACTCATGGGTTTCATCACCTGGATTATTTTGGGATTGCTGGTTGGCATGCTGGCCAAGTGGATCATGCCGGGCCGCGACGGTGGTGGCTTCTTCATGACCGCCCTGCTGGGGATTGTCGGCGCCATGGTCGGCGGCTATGTGGGCACCCTGCTGGGTCTGGGCTCGGTGACCGGCTTCAATATTTCGAGCATTGCCATCGCCACCGTGGGTGCCCTTATCGTCCTGTTTGTCTTCAACAAGATCCGCAGCTGACAACCCAACGCCATCTTATGTGTAGATAAACAGGGCACCGCGAGGTGCCCTCTCTTTTTGTATCACCTTCACTATTTTGCCAGCGGCAAGACCAGCCTCGCCAGCAAGCCCCCCAGCTGAGTGGCAGGCAGCAGCACCACCTCGCCGTGATGGTAGTGGGCGATATCGCGTACCAGCGCCAGACCCAGCCCCGCCCCCGGCTGTTCGCTCCCCTGCTCGAGGCGCTGAAACGGCTGCCAGACCCGCTCTGCCAGCTCGGGAGCAATGCCGGGGCCGCTATCCTCTACCTCCAGCCAGATCTGCCCGTTGCTTCGCACCACCCGCGCCGTCACAGTGCCGTGGGGCGGGGTGTATTTGATGGCGTTGTCGAGCAGGTTGGCACACAGCTCCCCGAGCAGCAGCGGCTCCCCCGCCACCATGATAGCGGACACCTCCCCCTCGTAACCGAGATCGATCCCCTTGCTGCGGGCCTGCGGCAACCGTGACAGACAGGCCTGCTGCACCAGCGCCGTCAATTCGATGGGATCCCGCAGGCGCAGCCCGGAGCACTCGTCCGATTTGAGCCGGGCCAGCAGCAGGAGCCGCTCGGTCAGGGCGATGGTGTGATCGAGCCGCACTGCCATGGCATCGAGACTTTCGCTCATCAGGGCGGGATCGCCACTGCCGCGCGCTACCTCAACCTGGGTTTTCAGGATGGTGAGCGGGGTGCGCAGCTGATGGGCGGCATCAGCACTGAAACGTTCCTGCCGGGCCACCAGCTGACGCAAGCGGGCCAGCTGGCGATTGAACGCCTGCACCAGCGGCCGGGTCTCCTGCCAGGGGAGCAGATCCGGCAAGGGGGCGAGCGTGGCGGCATCGCGGAGCAGGATCTCCCGCGATAAACGACGCATCGGGGTGAGCAGCCGCTTGAGCAACAGATAAGCGAGCAGCAGGGTAAGCACCACCAGCGCCCCCTGGGTCAGCACGGCCGACCAGAGCAGCTGCTGTGCCAGTTGCTGGCGGCCGAGCAGGGTCTCCGCCACCGTGATGCGGGCCATGCCGGTGACGCCCCCCTCGCCTACCGGTTGCAGCAGCATCACGGCGCGGATTGGCGCCTCCTGATAAATTTCGTCATAGAAGTAGGCGAGCGCCGGATAGCGGTCGGTCAGCGGCGTACCAACAGGCATGGGGGGCAGGTCATCAAAGCCGGAGATGACCCCATCGTCGATGCCGCGCACCTGATAGAAGAGGCGATCGCGCATGTTGCGCTCGAAGCTGTCGAGCACCACGTAGGGCACATCCACCTTGAGAACACCATCGTTTGCCGTCAGCCGCTCGGCGACGGTGCGGGCCGAAGCGAGCAGGGTGCGATCATAGGCCGAGGTGGCCGCCGCCAGCGCACCGTAGTAGCTGTACCAGGCTGAGGCGGCCCAGAGGATCAGCAGGGGGCCCCCCAGAAACAGCAGCAGCTGATGGAGCAGGGAGCGACTAATGGGAGGCCTCCGGCGCCGCTTCCAGCAGATAGCCCAGCCCGCGCAGGGTGGTGATCACCACCCCGCTACCCACCAGCTTTTTGCGCAGCCGGTGGATATAGAGATCGATGCTGTCGAGCCCTACCTCGTCATCGAGATTGAACACCTGCTCGAACAGCTGCCCTTTGGCGACGGGGCGCCCGTGGCGGTACATCAGCGCGGTCAGCAGCGCCTGCTCGCGCGGAGTCAGAGCCAGCCGGGCATCGGCCAGCAGAAAATAGCCGTCGGGGTGCAGGGTCAGGCGTCCCAGTCGCAGCTCGGCGCCGCCACTTTCGCTGCGCCGCAGCAGGGCCCGCAGCCGGGCATCCAGCTCCCCCAGATCGAATGGCTTGGCCAGATAGTCATCGGCACCGGCATTGAGGCCGCAGATCCGCTCCTCCACCGCGCCGCGGGCGGTGAGCAGCAGCACCGGCACCCCCTGCCCCCGGCTGCGCAACCGGCCGAGTACCGCCAGCCCGTCGAGCTTGGGCATCTCGATATCGAGCACCGCCAGCGCGTACTTTTCGTGGCGCAGCAGATGATCGGCCCGGGCGCCGTCAGCCACCCAATCCACTGCGAAACCGGCGCTGGTGAGCGCCCGCGACAACCAGTGGGCCAGTTCGTGATTGTCTTCTGCCAACAGCAAGCGCATCCCTATCCCCTTGTTCTTAACGACGGCGTGCAACCACAGTGCTGCAACTGCATCCATTCACTCTGCCTGAGCGGAACAAGGTGCGATCACGGTCACACTCCCGCCAATTGGTCAGCGATTGAAAGGTGAATGAAAGGTTGTTGTTTTAACAATTTCGCATCACTTCGTCCATCGACGGAGTCACACCGAGAAAAAACAACGACAAGATGGAGCACACAACCATGAAGCAACGCACACGTCATGCCCTCGCCCTGCTGACCCTGCTCGGCGCCCTGCCGCTGCAGGCGGCCGAGAGTGTCACCGCCCCGAGCCGTACCGAATGTATCGCACCGGCCAAACCGGGCGGTGGTTTCGATCTTACCTGCAAGCTGCTGCAGGTGAGCCTGCAGGAGACAGGCACCATCGACAAACCGATGCGGGTCACCTATATGCCGGGCGGGGTCGGTGCCGTGGCCTACAACGCCATCGTGGCGCAGCGCCCTGCCGAAGCGGGGACTGTGGTCGCCTTCTCCGGTGGCTCCCTGCTCAACCTCTCCCAGGGGAAATTTGGCCGTTACGGGGTGGATGATGTGCGCTGGCTGGCGGCGGTGGGTACCGACTACGGCATGATCGCGGTGCGCCATGATGCCCCCTATCAGAACCTCAAGGATCTGGTGAATGCCATGGCAAACGACCCCAACAGCGTGGTCATCGGGGCGGGAGCTTCCATCGGCAGTCAGGACTGGATGAAGACGGCGCTGCTGGCCAAGCAGGCGGGCGTTGATCCGCACAAGATGCGCTACGTCGCCTTTGAAGGGGGCGGCGAGCCGGTCACTGCACTGCTGGGCAACCATGTGCAGGCGGTCTCCGGCGATCTGAGCGAGATGGTGCCCTATATCGGTGGCGACAAGCTGCGGGTGCTGGCGGTGTTCGCCAAAGAGCGGCTGCCCGGCAAGCTGGCCACCATTCCTACCGCCAGGGAGCAGGGTTATGACCTGGAATGGCCGGTGATCCGCGGCTTCTATGTCGGCCCCAAGGTGAGCGACAGCGAATACCAGTGGTGGAAAGAGACCTTCGATCAGCTGGTGAAGACCGACACCTTCAAGGCGCAGCGGGATCTGCGCGGCCTGTTCGAGTTTGACCTGACCGGGGATGCCCTCGACAGCTACGTCAAGACCCAGGTGGCGCAATATCGCGAGCAGGCCAAGGCCTTCGGTCTGGCCAAATAGGAGCCGCAGCCATGAGCGATCGCATCTTCGCCGCCATCTGGCTGCTGCTCTGTCTGGCGGGGGCCTCCCTCGCCTGGCAGTACCAGAGCGAATACAGCTATGAGCCGCTGGGGCCACGTCCCTTTCCGCTCGGGATCCTCGGCCTGATGGCACTCTGCGCCCTGCTCCTGCTGCGCCGCCAGCCGGACACCGTCAGCTGGCCGCCGCTGCGTACCCTGCGCCACCTCGCCATCATGGTGGCGGCACTGGCCGGTTACGGCGCCAGCTTCGAGTGGCTGGGATTCCCACTGGCTACCGCCCTGCTCACCTTTGTGCTGGGGCGCCTGTTTGGCGCCTCGGCCAAAGCCGCCCTGCTCTCCGGCATCGTCGGCGGGCTGGTGCTCTATTTCGCCTTTGACAGGCTGCTGGATGTCACCCTGCCCCTCGGCGTCTGGTTCTCTTAAGGAGTCAATATGGATACCTGGATGTACCTCTCCCAGGGCTTTGCGGTGGCACTCACCCCGGAGAATCTGGTGATTGCCCTGATCGGCTGCTTTGTCGGCACTGTGGTCGGTCTGCTGCCGGGCCTTGGCCCCATCAACGGCGTCGCCATCCTGTTGCCGCTTGCCTTTGCCCTGAAACTGCCCCCCGAATCGGCGCTTATTCTGCTCGCCACCGTCTATATCGGTTGCGAATATGGCGGGCGGATCTCCTCGATCCTGCTCAACGTACCGGGAGATGCCGCCGCCATCATGACCGCGCTGGATGGCTACCCCATGGCCCAGCAGGGCAAGGCGGGAGTGGCCCTCTCCATCTCGGCGGTCAGCTCCTTTGTCGGCTCCATGCTCGCCATCGGGGGGATCATTCTGTTCGCCCCGGCGCTGGCGCGCTGGTCGCTCGCCTTTGGGCCGGCGGAATATTTCGCCCTGATGGTGTTCGCCATCGCCTGCCTTGGCAGCATGATGAGCCAGAACCCGCTCAAATCCTTTATGGCGGCGCTGATTGGGCTCGGGCTCGCTACCGTCGGGGTGGATGCCAACACCGGCATCTATCGCTTCACCTTCGACAGCGTGCACCTCTCGGACGGGGTGCAGTTTATCGTGGTGGTGATCGGCCTCTTCTCGGTGAGCGAGATCCTGCTGATGCTGGAGCACACCAGCGGTGGCGGCAAGCTGGTGCGCACCACCGGGCGGATGCTGTTCAACTTCAAGGAGCTGGTCTATTGCACCGGCACCATGCTGCGCTCCTCCACCATCGGCTTTTTCGTCGGCATTCTGCCGGGCGCCGGCGCCACCATTGCGAGCGCCATCACCTACATGAGCGAGAAGCGGCTGGCGGGGCCCAATGCCAAATTCGGCGAAGGGGATATTCGCGGCGTGGCAGCGCCAGAGGCGGCCAACAATGCGTCAGCCTGCGGCTCCTTTATCCCCATGCTCACCCTGGGGGTGCCGGGGTCGGGCACCACGGCGGTGATGATGGGGGCGCTGACCCTCTACAACATCACCCCGGGCCCCACCATGTTCACCGAACAACCCGATGTGGTGTGGGGATTGATCGCCGCCCTCTTGCTGGCCAACGTCATGCTGCTGGTGATGAACATCCCCATGGTGGGTATTTTCACCCGCATGCTCTCTATCCCGCTCTGGTTTCTGGTGCCCGCCATCGCCAGCGTCTCGGCAGTGGGGGTCTATGCGGTGCACAGCACCACCTTTGACCTGCTGCTGATGGTGGGCCTCGGGGTCTTTGGCTACCTGCTGCGTAAAATGCACTTCCCCATGTCACCGCTCATTCTGGGCTTCGTGCTGGGTGAAATGCTGGAGCAGAACCTGCGCCGTGCCCTCTCCATCAGCAATGGCGACACCGCCATCCTGTGGAGCAGCAGCATCAGCCAGACCCTGCTGGTGCTGGCGATCGTGGTGATCGCCCTGCCCCCGCTGGTTCGCCTGCTGCGCCGCCGCAACACAGTCGTGGCCGCCACAGATGCCAGCGCAGAGCAAAGCTCCTGATAACCGGGGTGTTCTGCACACAAATGCAAGAAGGGCCCCACCATGTGGGGCCCTCTTGTTTCATCTAACAGCACAAAGTTGTGCCAGAGGTCATGACCAAAGAAAGCTGCCAGATAAAGCCCGTCAACAGGCTGGACGATGCCACGTAAAAGGATGCACAGATTGCTGTTCGCAAAAATAGAGCAGCCGAACCGAAAAGCGCAGTGGACACATTGGCGACATTCGGACAAAACAAAAAGGCCGCTATTGCTAGCGGCCTTTCGTAACTCTTTGATTTTAATGGTGCCCGAGGCCGGAATCGAACCGGCACGACGCGAACGTCGAGGGATTTTAAATCCCTTGTGTCTACCGATTTCACCACTCGGGCACCGTAATCGGTATCAAGCTCGCGCCGCGGGCTTGTCAATATGGAGGCACGTTCCGGAGTCGAACCGGACTAAACGGATTTGCAATCCGCTGCATAACCGCTTTGCTAACGCGCCATGCAAAAGAGAGTTGGCTCTCTATTGTCTGAATTTGGAGCGGGAAACGAGACTCGAACTCGCGACCCCGACCTTGGCAAGGTCGTGCTCTACCAACTGAGCTATTCCCGCATCGGTCTGGCTGACTGCCTGACTACGAGGACGCATTCTAGCGATGTTCCCCGTCCAGTCAACCAGAAATATTTAATTAACTGATCGTTCGGGCGTTTTTTGCCCTTTTTGCACACTTTTAGCGCCTTTGACCGTTTCTTGTCTGATATTGCGAGAAACGGCCTGTTACTGCCTGATAACTCAGAAGCTGGAGTGATGGGTCAGATCGCTCCACGCCGCCTTCATGTACTGGAACATGGACCAGAAGGTGAGCACGGTAGCGACATAGAGCAGCACGTAGGCCAGCCACACCATCCAGACGTTGTACTGCCAGATAAGACCGGTCAGCGACACCATCTGGATCATGGTCTTCCACTTGCCGATCCAGCTCACCGCTACCGAAGAGCGCTTGCCGAGCTCGGCCATCCACTCGCGCAGGGCGGAGATGATGATCTCGCGACCAATCATGGTCATGGCGGGAATGGTGACCCAGATGGTGTTGTAGTGTTCGACGATGATGACCAGTGCAGTGGCCACCATGATCTTGTCGGCAACCGGATCGAGGAAGGCACCAAAGGCGGTGGATTGATTGAGCTTGCGGGCAAGATAGCCATCAAACCAGTCGGTGGCAGCGGCCAGAATAAAGACGATGGCAGCGGCCAGATAGGACCACTGGTAAGGCAGATAGAACAGGATGACGAAGACGGGAATGAGCAAAATCCGGAAAAACGTCAGCATGTTAGGTATGTTTGTCATTATTTTCAGCCACTTCTTGTACGTCGCTACATAGTGCGCCAAAGCCGATTTGCGATGCAACCGCACTGACGCCCGTCTTGGTCTTTTTTAATCCATCAACCCTTTCGCAATACCGCGCCATTATGGCATTTACGGCCCCCCTGCGTCACGGCTCTTGTGCATCAAGGAGTTAGCGAACGTTCCCGGTTAATCATCACATGAAAAAAACAGTGTCATTCAACACTCAGGCTGAACGCAGGCCATCGTGGATGGCTTGGGCCAGCTCCTGACTGATGCCGGGCACCTTGGCCAATTCATCCACACTCGCCTTTTTCACCTCCTGCAAACCGCCCAGATATTTGAGCAGTGCCTGACGTCGCTTCGGCCCCACTCCCGGAATATCCTCCAGCGTGCTGCTGGTGCGGGCTTTAGCCCGTCTGGCCCGGTGGCCGGTAATGGCAAAACGGTGGGATTCATCGCGAATATGCTGAATAAGGTGCAAAGCGGGCATATCTGCCGGCAAATGCAACTCTTCGTGGCTCTCCCCCATGATGAGCGTTTCCAACCCCGCCTTACGGGTGACCCCCTTGGCAATGCCCACCAGCAGCGGATATTTGCCGCCGAGGAACTCCAGCTGGCGCGCCAGGATCTCTTCGGCGCGGCGCAGCTGGCCGAGGCCGCCGTCGATAAAGAGCACGTCCGGCACCTTGTCCGGCTCCTGCTGTTTGCCAAAACGGCGCTCCAGCGCCTGCTCCATGGCCGCGTAGTCATCGCCGCCGGTGATGCCATCGATATTGAAGCGGCGATATTCGGAGGAAAGCGGTCCCTCCCGGTTGAACACCACACAAGAGGCAACCGTGCGCTCCCCCATGGTGTGGGAGATATCGAAACACTCCATGCGGGCAATGGGGCGCTCCAGCTCCAGCAGCTCTTCCAGCTGGTCGTAGCGGGCGGTGATGGTGCTCTTGTGGGCAAGCCGCGAACGTAGCGCCGTCTCGGCATTGATGGAGGCGAGCTTGATGAAGCGGGCCCGCTCGGCGCGAGTGCGGCTCACCACCCGCACCTTGTAACCGGCGGTCTGACTCAGGGTCTCGGCGATGACGTTCTCATCCTCCAACGCCACGTCGAGCAGCACCTCGCTCGGGATCTGCCGTCCCCCCTGCCCCGACAAATAGAACTGCAGCAGGAAGGATTGCACCACCTCGTCGAGCTGGGTATCGGCCGGCACTTTCGGGAAGTAGCTGCGCGAGCCGAGCACCTTGCCCTGACGGATAAAGAGCACGTGAATACAGGCCGCCCCCTGTTCGAAGGCGACCCCCACCACATCCAGCTCGTCCAGCACGTTGCCACTCACCGACTGCTGCTCGGTGACCCGACGCAGCGCCAGGATCTGATCCCGATAGCGAGCCGCCTCTTCAAAGCGCAGATCACCGCTGGCGGACTCCATCTTGCCCACCAGCTCGCCAATCACCTGCTGGTTCTTGCCCGCCAGAAACAGCTTGGCCAGCTCCACCTGCTGGGCATATTCGGCCTCGCTCACCAGTCCGGGCACGCAAGGGCCAGCGCAGCGCTTGAGCTGATAGAGCAGGCAGGGACGGGTGCGGTTGGCGTAGACTGCATCCTCGCACTGGCGCACCGGAAAGATCTTCTGCATCAGGTGCAGGCTCTCGCGCACTGCGCCACCGGAAGGGTACGGGCCGAAGTACTCCCCCTTGATCTTGCGGGCACCGCGATGCACGCCGATGCGCGGATGCTGATGCGCGGTGATGATGATCCAGGGGTAGGATTTGTCGTCCCGCAGCAGCACGTTGTAGCGGGGCTGGTACTGCTTGATCAGGTTGTGCTCGAGGATCAGCGCCTCGGTCTCGGTGTGGGTGACGGTGACCTGGATATCGGCGATCTGGCGCACCAGAGTACGGGTCTTGATGCTGTCGACATTGGCCCGAAAGTAGGAGGCGAGCCGTTTTTTCAGATCCTTGGCCTTGCCCACGTAGATGACGGTGCCGCCGCTGTCATACATGCGGTAGACGCCGCTCTGGTGCGTCACGGCGGCGAGAAAGGCTTTGCTGTCAAAAAGGGGCTCGGGAGAGAGGGTCATCGGCAACTCGACTCAACGGATGAAGGCAAAAAGACGGGGGAGAGCATACTGCGCCCACTCATGAAAATGCAAAAGGGGGCTAAAAAGCAAAAGGCGGCAAATGCCGCCTTGGTGACCACACTCCCCCGCTTACAGGGTGTCGGCATCCAGCATGCCGTAGCGAATGGCCAGATGGGTCAGCTCCACGTCACCGTTGATCCCCAGCTTGCTGAACAGGCGGTAACGGTAGCTGTTGACCGTTTTCGGGCTCAGGTTGAGCTGCTCGGAGATATCGGTCACCTTCTGCCCCTTGGTGATCATCATCATGATCTGCAGCTCCCGCTCGGAGAGGGACTTGAAGGGGTTCTCGTCCGCCGAGGCAAACTGGCTCAGGGCCATCTGCTGGGCAATCTCCGGGGAGATGTAGCGTTGACCGGAGTGCACCAACCGGATCGCCTGAATCATCTCGTCCGGCCCGGCCCCCTTGGTCAGGTAACCAGCGGCGCCGGCCTGCATCACCTTGGTGGGGAAGGGATTTTCTGAGTGGATGGTCAGCACTATGATGCGCACATCAGGGCGGATCCGCAGAATTTTGCGGGTCGCTTCCAGACCACCAATACCCGGCATGTTCATGTCCATCAGGATCACGTCCGGATGGTGCTGACGACAGAAAGCAACTGCATTTTCGCCACTCTGTGCTTCGCCTACCACCTTGATCCCGCGAACATCTTCCAGAATGCGTCTTATCCCTGTACGCACCAGCTCATGGTCATCGACCAGGAATACATTTATCACCCAAACACCCCGTTTTTTATCTCGTTTTGGCCGCCCGGTTAGGGTTAACAGGGCGTCTTGCATCATAACCAAACTCGCCGCTTTGGCAAACCATGCACGCCAAAAGTTTGATAAAGCGCATTTATAGTGTTTGTAATCAGATAATTATCGAGATACTCAAAACAAAAAACGGCGTCTTGCGACACCGTTTTTCTTATCTTCAGCCTGCCGGATCAGCCCGCCAGGAAGGCTCGCACCTTCTCCAGATCGGCCTGGGTATCCACGCCAACCGGTGGCGCTTCCAGTGCCTGAGCCACGTGGATCTTCTCCCCGTACCAGAGCACCCGCAGCTGCTCCAGCGCCTCGACCTGCTCCAGCACGCTCGGCGCCCAGTCCACATAACGCTGAATGAAGCCGGCGCGATAGGCATAGATGCCGATATGACGCTGGTAATGATCGCCAATCTGCTCATGGCTGTTGGCAAAGCGCTCCCGATCCCAGGGGATGGTGGCGCGACTGAAGTAGAGGGCGTAGCCATCCTTGTCAGTCACCACTTTCACTGCGTTCGGATTGAACGCCTCTTCGGCATCCTTGATCGGCACCGACAAGGTCGCCATCGGCGCCGTGGCAGCCGCCAGATTGTCGGCAACCTGACGAATGATGGCGGGTGGAATGAGCGGCTCATCCCCCTGCACATTGACGATGATGGTATCGGCAGCAAAACCGTAGTGACGGCACACCTCGGCCAGACGCTCGGTGCCGGACTGGTGATCCGGTGAGGTCATGCACACCTCGACGCCGGTGCTCAGCAGTGCCTGCTGCACCCGCTCGTCATCGGTGGCGACGATCACCCGATCGGCACCGGATTGCAGCGCTTTTTCCACCACGTGCTGCACCATGGGCTTGCCATGGATGTCAGCCAGCGGTTTGCCCGGCAGCCGGGTGGAGGCGTAGCGGGCCGGAATGACGACGACGAAGCTCATGACGGCAGCTCGTCGCTATTGAGCGGACGGGCACGGTTCTCCAGCAGCACCGGGATCCCCTCCTCCAGCGGATAGGCCAGCTTGTCAAAGCGGCAGACCAGCTCATGCACGGCCTTGTTGTAGTGCAGCTTACCCTTGCAGACCGGGCAGGCGATGATGTCGAGCAACTTGATGTCCAAAGCCAAAACGATACTCCTTCAACGATGTCGCGCTGGCGGCTTCATCACGCCAGCGATGGATGTCGAGCAACCAGCTATTCCATACGGGGCATATCAACCCCCTGCTCCCTCGCCGAGGCGAGAGAGATTAATCTTGCGCCTTGATCGCGCCCTTCCCCTTCATCCCCAGCTTGTGCAGCAGGGCATCGAGCAGGGAGGCGGGCAACTCGGCGCTGACCGGCAGATACCACCAGTTATCGAGGGCAAACGGGCGGCACTTGACCGCATCCTTTTCGGTCATCAGCAGCGGCTTGCTGGCAAAGCGACCCACCAGCTCATCCCGATCGAAGGGGTGGTGATCGCCGTAGGCTGCCTGCTGATCCAGCTGATAACCGAGCCCTTCGAGGGTGGCGAAGAAACGGGGCGGATGACCGATCCCCGCCAGCGCATCAACCGGGCCTGCGAGAGGGGCTGCCAGCGGCGCATCATCGCATACCCGACGCGGCGCGTCGGCGACCAGTTGCATGGGGTACTCCCCCTTGCCCGGCTCGCCGCCGTTGCAGATGATGGCGTCCACCCGTTTGAGACGGGTGACCGGCTCGCGCAGCGGCCCCATCGGCAACAGGCAGGCGTTGCCGAAACGGCGCGCTCCGTCCACCACCACCAGCTCGATGTCGCGGGCCAGCGCATAGTGCTGCAGGCCGTCGTCGGTGATGATGATATCCACCTCGCCGCTCTGCTCCAGCAGTCGTACCGCATCGGCCCGTTTCGGGGCGACCACCACGGGACAGCCGCAGCGCCGGGCAATCAGCACCGGCTCATCCCCCGCCTGCGCTGTGGTGCTGGCTGCATCGAGCCGATAGGGATAATGGGGCGCCTTGCCGCCATAACCACGGCTCACCACCCCGGGGCGATAACCGCGTGCCTGCAACTGCTCTACCAGCCAGACCACTACCGGGGTCTTGCCGTTGCCGCCCACCGAGATATTGCCCACTACGATCACCGGCAAGGAGGAGCAATACCCCTTTAGCCAACGGTGGCGATAGGCGTAGCGGCGGGTGCCGCTGATGATGGCAAACAGCAGGGCAAAAGGGGCCAGCAACCAGCGCCAGCCACTTTTGCGATACCAGAGCCGTTCCAGCATCAGGCCTTGTTTCCTGCATTGCCAAACTGAATGGCGCGCAGCTGGGCATAAGTGCCGCGCTGCTCCATCAGTGCTGCGTGGTTGCCACGCTCGACGATATGGCCTTCGTCGATCACCAGGATCTCGTCCGCCTTCTCGATGGTGGAGAGGCGGTGGGCGATCACCAGCGAGGTACGCGCCTTGCACAGCTCATCGATCGCCGCCTGAATGTGGCGCTCGGACTCGGTATCGAGGGCCGAGGTGGCCTCATCCAGCAAAAGAACCGGCGCATCGCGCAGCAGGGCGCGGGCGATGGCCACACGCTGGCGCTGACCACCAGAGAGGGATGCACCGTTCTCGCCAACCACAGTGTCGTAACCGTGGCTCATCTTGCTGACGAACTCGTCGGCATGAGCAATACGGGCGGCCTGCTTGATCTCGTCGAGGCTGTATTTCTCTTCCGCGGCGTAGGCGATGTTGTTGGCCACCGAGTCGTTGAACAGGTGGACATGCTGGGAGACCAACGCGTACTGCTTGCGCAGCTCGCTCAACTTGTATTCGCGGATGTTGACGCCGTCGAGCAGGATCTCCCCCTGATCGATGTCGTAGAAGCGGGTCAACAGGCTGGCAATGGTACTCTTGCCTGAGCCGGAACGGCCCACCAGCGCCACCGACTTGCCAGCCTCCACCTTGAAGCTGACGTTGTGCAGCGCCGGGGTGTCCTTGGTCGGGTAGGTGAAAGTGACGTTGCGAAACTCGATCTCGCCACGAGCACGATCCAGAGTGCGGGTGCCGGTATCCTGCTCCGGCTCGGTGTCGAGCAGGCCAAACAGGCTGTGGCAGGCGGTGATGGCGCGCTGGAACTGGTTGTTGACGTCGGTCAGGCTTTTCAGTGGCTTGAGCAGCATCATCATGGAGGTAACCATGACGGTGAAGGTACCGGCTGTCAGCTCACTGCGCACGCTGTCGATGGTGGCCACATAGAGGAAGGCCGCCAGCGCGATAGAAGCCACCATCTGCACCACCGGGCTGCCGATGGCATCAGCTGCGACCATCTTCATGGTCTGCTGGCGCATGTTGTTGCTGACCTGGAAGAAGCGTTTCTCTTCCACCTTCTGGCCACCAAACATCAGCACCTCTTTGTGCCCCTTGAGCATCTGCTCGGTGGAGGTGGTGATATCACCCACCGCATGCTGGATATGGCGGCTGATCTGGCGGAAGCGACGGCTGATAAGGCCGATGATGATACCCACCAGCGGGCCCACCACCAGGAAGATCACCGACAACTGCCAGGAATACCAGAACATCAGGCCGAGCAGGCCAACCACGGTCGCCCCTTCCCGCACCAGGGTCACCAGGGTGGTGCTCGCCGCCGAGGAGACTTGACTCGCGTCATAGGTCACCTTGGAGAGCAGGTGGCCGGTGTTCTGGCGGTCGAAGAAGCTCATCGGCATCGCCACCAGATGGTTGAACACCTGCTGTTGCAGCTTCATTACCACGTGGTTGCCGACCCAGGCCATGCAATAGTTGGAGAGGAAGTTGGCGACACCGCGCAGGGCCACGATGCCAAGTACGAAGAAGGGCATCCACTTGAGCACGGTCGGATCGTTGCCATTGATCCCCTTGTCGATCAGCGGCTTGATGGAGTAGACGAAGGTGGTGTCGACGGCGGCATAACCCAGCATCCCTATGACTGCACCGATAATACCTAACTTGCGGTCACGGACATAACCGAGCAGGCGCTTGAATACTGGCCAGCTACCTTGTGAAGTTTCTTGTTGCATGAATAGCCGTTGGTAATGGAAATGACGGGGTATTCTAGCCAAACAGTAGACATCCACCAAGCGCCACCATACAGATAGCAGGGATTCGCCCCCCAATCAGGGATAAGATGCCTTCATCACGCCCCGATTATCCCGCATATTCGCCCTTTCATATGACGGCCGGCCGTGCCACGGAGCACGCGGGCTAAGCTTGCACCAACCCGGCCCCCTCACAGCCTCTGGATCCCGGCTCCATAGAGGCCGCGGCCGACCGGCAACATCACTGCGGGGCTATTTGGCCACCCAGTATTGGTCACTCTGGCTCACAAGGCTCGACTCGCTGCCCGTTGATTGTTTCACCAGTAAGACTGCATTCCATTTCAAACATAGAAATTTGCAACAATATGGTCGGTGCAAGAGGGTGCCAGCGGGAAAAACGAGTGGCAGACACAGCTCCGCTCAAGGTGATGGGTCAGGCTTATCTCCCCATACTCTTGGCTGCCACCAGTTGCCGGCTTGCCGGTACCAGGGGCCATGATCCCGCTCGGCTTTGACCTGCAGACCATCTGCGACCGGCTCGATCACCACCTCCCCGCCCAGACCGGTCACCCATTGGGTCGCCCCCTGATAACGAGCGACTACCTCGGGACGGGGAAAGCCCCACTGGTTCATGAAGCCGGCGCTGTGCACCACATAACGAGGCGCCACGGCGGCGACAAAAGGCGGGGTGGATGAGGTGCGACTGCCGTGGTGCGGGCTCACCAGCAAGGAACTGGTAAGCCCGGCCCCCTCGAGCGCCACCAGACGCTGCTCCGCCTGCCGCTCGATATCGGCGCTCAGCAGCACGCTGCGCTCGCCATCGCTGATGCGTACCACGCAACCATCGTTGTTGTGCCCAGCCCCGGGCTGTTCTGGCCAGAGCACGCGAAACTGCAACCCTTGCCATGACCACGCCTGACCGCGCTGGCAGAGGGTGGTTGACGGGGTGAAAGGGTATGAGGATAGCTCGCTGCGCACCGTCAGGGCGCTGAGCAGCCGCTTGCGGTTGCCCGCATGATCCCGATCCTTGTGGCTGATGATGAGACGATCGATGACCCTGATACCGAGGTGGCTCAAGGTGGGCAGGATCACCGCATCCGCCATGTTGTAGCCGCCGGGATAGCGATCGCCGGTATCATAGAGGATGGCGCGCTCCCCCTTGCTGATGAGCACGGCCAACCCCTGCCCCACATCGAGCACCCGCACCTGCCAGCGCGGCGGCGCCGGCCAGAGAAAGAGCGTCAGGGCCAGCAGCCCCGGCAGCGAGAGCCAGCGGGCCGCCCGCCACTGCCAGCAGAACCAGAGCAACAGCAAGAGCGTGCTCACCGGCAGCCACCAGCCCGGCAGTGGCCACCAGAGCTGGACTCGGGAGGCGAGCATATCGAGCAGGGTGAGCACCCACTCCAGACCGAGATTTGCCAGCCAGAACAGGCCGTAGGCGAGCGCGCCAGAGAGCGGCGCCAGCAGCACGCCGATCAGCGCCAGCGGGATAATGACGATGCAAAAGAGCGGTACCGCCAGCAGGTTGATCACCATGGCGAGCGGCGCAATCCCCTCAAATAGCGCCAACTGCAGCGGCAGCAGACCGAGCAGCATCCAGAGCTGGATCTGCCAGAGGGTTGGCTTTTCATGGCAGTAACCGACCAGCAGCAAGATAGCGACCGCCAGAAACGAGAGCCAGAAGCCGGCCGAGTAGAGGGCAAAGGGATCCCAGAGGGTCAGCACCACAAAAGCCCAGAGCCAGATGCGATAGGCCGGCCACTCCCGCCGTCGCCAGCGCAGCACACTCCAGACCAGTACCATGATGAGGGCCCGCTCGGTCGCCACAGCAAACCCCGCCAGCCAGCTGTAAGTGGCGGCAAACAGCAGCGACACGCAGATCGCTCCACGCAGCCCGAACAAACGGCCCAGCCACCAGCCGAGCACCGCCACCAGCGCAATGTGCTGGCCAGAGATGGCGATGATGTGGGTCAGCCCGCTGCCGCGAAACAGGCTCCACTGCTCATCGGTGATGCCACTCTGTTCGCCGAAGGTGAGCGCCGCCAGCAAGGGTCCCTGCGAAAGAGGTCGCCAGCTCGCGTTGGCCGCCGCCAGCCAGCGCTCGCGCAGTCCGGGCGCCACCGGCGCGATATGGATCACCCGGCGCAGGTTGCCGGTAGCCGTAATGCCCTTGCCAAGCAGCAGGCGACGACCATCCATCCCCGCCTCGTTGGCAAGGCCGTGGGCCGGCTTGAGAGTAGTCACCAGCGTCAGTTCACTCCCCGCCGTCAGGGGCGGTAACGACTGATAAGCATTGACCCGGATCAGGGGGGATGGACGGAGCTGCCGACCATCCAGTTCATGGACGCTGAGAGTCAGCCGGACAAATTTCTCCCCTTCGGACTCTGCACTTTGCAACTGTGCGGTTATGATATGGCTCGTTTTTTTGTCAAGCAGCTCCAGCCAGGCCAGATGATACGAGAGAGTGGCCTGCATCCAGAGGATGCCCAGCAGCAGAAACAGCAGCCGCCACGCGCGGCAACAGGCAAGGGGAACCAGCAGGGACAGCAACAGGCCCCCCCATGCAAGTGAAGGTAACCATAGCCAGAGCAGTGAGGAGCTTGCCCCGAGGGCAAACGACAACAGACGCAGATCCATGGTGCAAGTATTTAGCAAGGTTTCAATATGCCCAAACGACTCATCAAACGCTGGATGCCCGACCCGCAAACCCTGAAAGAACACAAGCACTTGCGCCTTTTTGGTCGCCTGCTGCTCGATGCCAATCTCTGGCATCTCAACCGGCGCTCGGCCGCGGGCGCCTTCGCCGTGGGGCTGTTCATGGCCTGGGTGCCGCTCCCCTGCCAGATGTTGCTGGCCGCCGGGCTCGCCATCGCCTGCCGGGTCAATCTGCCCCTCGCAGTGGCGCTGGTCTGGCTCTCCAATCCACTGACCATTCCCCCCATGTTCTATGGCGCCTATCTGGTCGGTTGCCAGTTGCTGGGGCAAACCTCGCAACATGTCGACATCCAGTTCACCTGGGCCTGGCTGGTATCGGTATTTGAAACCGTCGCGCCGCCGCTCCTGCTGGGCTCGCTGGTGCTGGCCCTGCTGAGCTCGCTCATCGGGTACGCCGTGATCCGCACCTTCTGGCGCATCAGCACAGTGCGTCAGTGGCAAAAACGCAAGGTGGCACGCCCATGCTGAGTCGCTGGTTCTCCCGTTTCAAAATCGATCCCGATACCCTGCGCAAGCAGAAGTGGTTTGCCTTGTTTGGTGAGCGACTGCTCGCTCCCGCCCTCTGGCAAGGGGGCACTCGCGCCCTGAGCGGCGCCGTGGCGGCCGGCATCTTCGCATGCTGGTTCCCCATCCCGATGCATTCGCTCATCGCAGTCGGGCTGGCGCTGGCGTTCAGCCTCAACCTGCCGCTGGCGCTGCTGGCGGTCTGGTTCAACAACCCGCTCACCCTCCCCTTCATGTACCTCTATGCCTATCGCACCGGCTGTCTGGTGCTGCACAAGACGCCGGAGCCTTTCCATCTCACCTGGACCCTCCACTGGCTGGAGCAGGAAGCGGCAACTCTTGTTCCCCCCTTCCTGCTCGGCAGCATGCTGCTGGCGGTGCTCACAGCATTGCTGGGTGGCGCCCTCACCTTGCTGGTGCTTCAGCTGCGCCGCTGGTTGCAAGGCGCTCGCTGAGCAGCTCACCCGGCTGGATCAAAAAAGCCCGTCACTGGCGTGACGGGCTTTTTCAGTAGTGCGGTTAACGGCTGGCGTTACAGCACCTTGGCGATGGCATCGCAAAGCGGATCTATGTTGGCGCGGGTGATACCGGCCACGCTGATCCGGCCGGAGCCGACGATATAGATGGCAAACTCGCTCTTGAGGCGCTCAACCTGATCTTTGGAGAGACCGGAGAAGGAGAACATGCCGTTCTGCTCGCGGATAAAGCTGAAATCCTGATCCACACCGCGCGCAGCCAGTTTCTCCACCAGCAGCTCGCGCATCTCGCGAATGCGCACCCGCATGGCCGCAACCTCTTCCACCCACTCGGCATAGAGGGCCGGATCGCTCACCACGGCAGTAACGACGGCGGCGCCGTGTGACGGCGGGTTGGAGTAGTTGGCACGAATGACGGTCTTGACCTGGGTGAAGGCGACGTCGGCGATCTCCTTGGTCGCACTGACCAGAGTGAAGGCGCCGACCCGCTCGTTATAGAGGCCAAAGTTCTTGGAGAAGGAGCTCGCCACCAGCAGCTCGTCGTGGCACTCGGCGAAGATGCGCAGACCTTCGGCATCCTCTTCGATACCGCGGGCAAAGCCCTGATAGGCGAAGTCAAACAGCGGCAGCCAGCCGGCGGCAGCACTCTGCTTGGCCAGCGCGCGCCACTGTTCGGCAGTGGGGTCGATACCGGTCGGGTTGTGGCAGCAGCCGTGCAGCAGCACCAGATCGCCAGCCTGCACTTCAGCCAGCGAGGCCTGCATGGCGGCAAAGTCGAGCCCCTTGGTGGCGGCGTCGTAGTACTTGTACCACTTGACGGTCAGACCCGCGGCCTGGAATACGCTGACGTGGTTGGCCCAGGTGGGATCGGAGATCCAGATGGTCTTGGCCAGACCATTGCGTACCACAAATTCGGCAGCGATACGCAGGGCACCGGTACCGCCCGGCGCTTGGGCGGTCTTGGCGCGGCCGCTGGCGACCAGCGTGGAGTTCTGCCCGAACAGCAGCTGCTGCACGATGCGGCCATATTCGATATTGCCTTCAATACCGAGGTAATTCTTGGTCTTCTCGTCGGTCAGCAGCTTCTGCTCGGCTTGCTTGACGCAGTGAAGAATGGGGGTGGCACCGGTCTCATCCTTGTAGATCCCGACCCCCAGATTGATTTTGTGGCTGCGAGAGTCGGCGCGGAAGGCTTCGGTCAGGCCCAGGATCGGATCCGCTGGGGCGGCAACAACCTTTTCAAACATGGTATTCCCTGTATTCCGTTGAGTTCATTGGGTGGCAAAGCGGCGTGGTAAACAAAAGCGCTCATCCGCGAGCGCTTCGTCAACTCTTTATATCACCGCGTTCCGTGGGGGAAAACCGCTTTTTGGCCTGCTCTGGCGGGGATTTCAACCAACGGCATGCCACTCGGGGGCAAGGGCACACACCTCGGCCGACAAGGCACCATTGGACTCAACCAAACCGTTACAAATTGCCAACAAGGATTTGGGGATCCGGCTCGGTTCCCAGCGGGGAGCTTCCCCGAGCGTAGTAGCGTAGGTGGTGATGATGGGAGCAAGCGTTCTGGGCAGCCACCAGCTCGGCGGACGACTCAAGCGCTGGGCCAGCGCCACCACCCTGTCGACCCCGGCGGGATCGAGCGAGGTCAGGTGGCTCCACTGCACATTGGGCGGCAGGGCAGCGATCACCTGTTGCAGCGCCAGCTGGGCAGTCGCCGGCGCCCACACCAGCAGAGTACCGGCAGGCAGTTGTAGCTCGGCAAAGGCACCGACGCTGTCGGTGGTAACCACCCGCAACAGCTCCCCCTCCCCCCACAGGATCTTGCCAAGGCCGGTCAGGGTACGCTCGGGGAGTGCTATCTCACCGAGGGCCTGCAGCCAGGGAGCGGCATCGAGCAGGGTGCCACCGCTGAAAAAGAGGCTGAACGGCTGGGCTGCGCGCAGGCGCAGCAGCTGATCGGCGCAGAGCCGGATCCCCTTGTCTTCGAAGTCGATCTGCTCGTTGGGGGTGAAGTTCACCTCGCTCTTGCGATAGAGCGCGGCAAGCACCCGTTCGTTGACCAGCTCCCCCAGCTGCCACCCCTGCCCGTGCAGCCACTCCTCCGGCGCAGGCGGCGCCGTGGCGATCTCCGCCAGCATCAGTTCTCGAGTCAAATAGCGGCGCCCGGCCGGGGTCAATTCATAGCTGTGGTTGCCGTGGGCAAGCAGCAGCTGGTTATCCTTGAGCAGACCAAGCAGCGGTTGCCATTGCCGGCCGCGGATCACCGCAGGCGAACACTCAAGCAGCTGTTGCGCCAACGCCCGCCATTCGGGGTGACTAAAGTCGATCATGTGCACTTCATCCCTGTAAATCGCATCCCTGTAACTGGCTGACAGACAAAGAGCCTGAAAAGGTACAATTACCGGCAGATGACGCCAACCTTTCTGCGTCAATTACGTGACCTCTCCCCCGCCTTTGCGCCAGAAATAGACAGCCCACCGGAAGGTGGGCTGTAACGGAAGATAAAGCAGAAGCTATTCGGCGGTGAGCCGCAGTTCGGCATCGTGCCAACCGAGCGGCAGCGTCAGCAGCTGATCGATCAGTTCGCGGCGATCTGATTTCTCCAGATAGGCGAGATAGAGTGGACGGCTCAGCGGCTGCCCCCCTTCTACCAGATGCAACGCCCCTTTCTCGAGGAAGGGGCTGACCATGCGCCGTGGCAGATAGGCGGCACCGCCGTTGGCCAGCACAAATTGCAGCGCCATGCTGGCAGAGCTGGAGTGCAGCACCGGGGTCTTTTGCAGGCTCTGCAGCCGGCTCGGCTGCGGCTCAAAGCTGGTACCCCAGTCGAGATGGATGTGGGGCATCTGCATCAGGTTGTCGGCATTGGCCGCCGGATCCCGGCTCACCAGCTCGAACACCAGCTCCCCGATGGGATGCAGGGCGATCTCGTCGATCTTGGTCGGCTCGGAGAGCAGAGCCAAATCGAGGGAGCGCTCCAGCAACTGACGGCAGAGGTGTTCGCGGGAAGCCGTTTCCAGCCGCACCGCCAAGCCGGGCGCCAGCGCATAGATGTGGTTGAGCCAGTCATTGAAATCGAGCTCCCAGAAGACGGCGGGAGCACCGATAGCAAGCTGCTGGCTGAAACCGGGCGAGAGCGCCACATCCTGTTTGGCACGACCGAGGGTATGGAGGATGGCATCTGCATAAGGCAGCAGACGCTCGCCGGAGGCGGTCAAACGGATGTTGTTGCGATGACGGGCAAACAGACTGACCCCGAGTTGCTGTTCAAGCTGGCGGATCCTGAAACTCACCGCCGACTGGGTCAGATAGAGATTTTCAGCAGCCCGGCCAAAGTGCCGGGTCTTGCTCACCTCGATAAAGGTCCGAAGCAGCTCGGTATCCATTAATCGATGGACTCGTCACTGCCACCGCCGCTGCCACCGCCGACATCAAAGCTGCCGCCACCGCTGCTCTCTTCGCTGGCGCCGCCAACGACGGTGCAGAGACGGTGAACACGCTTGGGCCCGATCACCTTGAGGTACTTGAACCATACCTTGGCGTGGGGGTTGGCACCGGCAGCACCGGATTTAACCTGCTCGATGAAGGCTGCCTCTACATCGTCACGGGGGGCAAGGGTGCCCTGATAGAGTGACAGCATGGCTGTGCCGTATTTTTCCAGACTATCCGCTTCGGCCACAGTGAATTCGCCACTGCGACGCAGGCCACGGGGAAAATGTTTGAAGTCGTTGAAACGCTTGTCTGATTCGAAGCTCATAATGCTCTTTTTTTCTGGTTAGTTTGACCTTTGCGGGCAAGTATCATCAGGCCATCGCCGAGTGCAAAATCAATTTTCTTACTATGTTAATAAATATCTTTCATCGAAGCTGCATTATCCGTCAGACAGGGCCGATTTTGCGGGGAAGCACACAAAAATCGTTGATAAATAACAGGCTTATGTAAAATTTCGTAAACATTGCCGGGCTGTTTTCAGATAAATCGGGCAAAAAATAAAGCGCCATACGGCGCTTTATTTGTTTCGTCAGGTGAACCAGCTGAACGTTTGGTGCAAAGATCGTTACTCGATCATGGCCGGCTGTGCCAGGTTGTCGGCACGCCACAAACGGTAGCGCACTTCGTACTCCTGCGGCACATAGATCACGAACGGCAGCTTGGAGTTGTAGTTCACAAAGAAACCCTGACCATAGATTTGGACGAAGGTCTCTTTCTTCTGACCATCCGGGCAAGCCATCAGGGTGCTGATGGGGTCGGAGACCTGACCCAGTTGCAGATAGTTGTAGCCCCAGCCCTTGACGCTGTGCTGTTCCAAGTTGCCCGCAAAACGCGGCACGTTGCAGTCAACCATCATCTTCTTGCCGACCTGCAGCTCGACCATCATGTCGGCTTCGTTCTCGACTTCAGGCAGGCGGATCACCACACGTTCCTGATTCACGTCAGCGGCTGGGAACATGCTGATATCGAATTTTTTCGGCTCGGCGGCGAAGGCATGGCCACCCAGCAACAAGGCGCCCAGCAGGCTAAAACGCAATACGGTTTTCATCTGTACCTCTTGGGGTTGGTTCAACGCCGCTAGACTAACCGCTCTGCCGATTTCATGCCAGCGCTCTGCAACGTAAAAAGCACGTAAAATGATGCAGATCCGGCACCCGATGACGTGATTTGGCTATTTTCTGACACCGCGCACACTCCCTTGCTGCTCCCGCTAAATAAAAAGCGAGGCCATCTGGCCCCGCTCTGAATTCAAATGGCACTTTGCCAACTATTTCCGTGTCCCTTCATGGGCTTGGATAACGGCAACCGCCTTGTCGGGGAAGTCGCTGAACACCCCGTCCACATCGGCCTGATAGAGGAAGATGTTGAGCAGATCGGTAAAGTCCTTGGCATAGGCTGGGATCTGTCCCTCATCCTGACGGAAGGTGTAAGGATGCACCTTTAGGCCGGCCGCGTGAGCCTCTTTTACCATGCCGGTGAAGGTCGGTTTGCCCAGGGTACCCGGCTCCGGCACTATCATCGGCTTCCACGGGCCGATCCCCTCGGCGTAGCTGGCGATCTCCTTCATGGCGCCCGGCTTGAACATCCAGTCATAGCTGTAGGGGGTTGCCTTGCCCTTGGCGTCATAGACCATGGTCTCGTTCCAGTCGGTCTCGGCCATCAGCTGCACCAGTTTGAGATCCATGCCCATGGCGGGCATCAGCTCGCTGTTGATGCGCTTGAGCTCGTTGGTATCGAAACACTGCAGATAGACCTTGTCATCCTTGCTGGTGTAGCCGTACTCCTTGAGCACCTTCAGCACCGCCTTGGAGATGTCCTTGCCCTCGTGGCGGAACAGCCAGGGCGCTTTTATCTCCGGATAGATACCGATGTTCTTGCCGGTGCTCTTGTTGAGCCCCTGGATCATCTCGATCTCTTCCTGGAAGGTATGGATCTTGAAGCTCGACTTCCACAGCGGGAAGCGGGCCGGATAGACCGGCACCTGCTTGCCGTCCACCAGCTGGAACGGCTCGGTCATGCGCAGGGAGCGCACTTCATCCAGGGTGAAATCCACCACATAGTAGCGCCCATCCGGGCGTGCCCGGCCGGGGAAGCGCTCGGCCACATCGGTGATGCCGTCTAGGAAGTGATCGTGCATCACCACCAGCTGGTCATCCTTGGTCATCACCAGATCCTGCTCCAGATAGTCAGCTCCCATGCCGTAGGCCAATGCCTTGGACTCCAGGGTGTGCTCGGGCAGGTAGCCGGAGGCGCCCCGGTGAGCAATCACTATCTTGCCTTCATCGGCAGCCAGAACAGGTAATGAGAGGGATGCCCCAAGGCTTAGCGCAATGAGGGAAACGGTGAGTTTTTTCATATGTGACACTCTTTATTATTGTGTGTAGGTAGTTGTTATATCAGAGGTTTATTGCAGTTATAGGAAGGGCGACGCAGGGCCGCCCTTCAGAGGATTCAGCTTGCTTTGCGCAGGCCGTGGTGATGGTGTGCCAGCCACTCACCCAGTTGCTGTTGCTCGGAATCGGACAGGCGCAGCCCCAGCTTGCTGCGACGCCAGAGGATATCTTCCAGAGTGCAGGCCCACTCCCGCTCGATAAGGTAACGCACCTCAGATTCGTATAGTCCGGCACCAAAGTGCTGGCCACGGGGCTCCTTGAGCCAGAGCCGGGCATGGGCGCCATAGGCTTCGGCGATGCGCAGGGCGCTGCGATCATCGAGCCAGTCAAACTCCAGCGCAAAGGCGCGTGCCAGCTCGCGAACCGAGCAGTCGAACTCACCACCGGGCAGCCGGCTGTTGGCGGTCCAGTCATCCCCCATCTGGCTGAACCAGGGTTTGAGCTTGTTGCAGGCAGCCTGCGCCAACTTGCGATAGGTGGTGAGCTTGCCGCCAAATACCGAGAGCAGCGGCGCGCCGTCGGATTCACCGGAGAGTTCGAGGGTGTAGTCGCGGGTCACCGCTTGCGGCGAGTCGGATTCGTCATCGCACAGCGGGCGCACCCCGGCGTAAGTCCAGATCACATCTTTCGGGGCGATCTGGCGGGTGAAGTGGGCGTTGACCACCTTGCACAGGTAGTTGATCTCGGCGTCGCTGATCTTCGCCTCGCGCGGACTGCCCTTGTGCTCCACATCCGTAGTGCCGATGAGGGAGTAGTCCTGCTGATAAGGGATAACGAAGACGATGCGGTTGTCCTCGTTTTGCAGGATGTAGGCCTCTTCGCGCTCATGGATGCGCGGCACTATCATGTGGCTGCCCTTGATGAGGCGAATGCCGCGCGGGGATTTCTCGTGCAGGCTCTCGTCATAGAAGGTCTTGACCCAGGGGCCGGCCGCATTGACCAGACCGCGGCAGGTGACGCTGAACTGCTCGCCCCCTTCCCGTTCCAGAGTCAAGGTCCAGTGCTTGGAGCCGCGCTCCGCCTTGACGCAGCGGGTGCGGGTCTGCACGTCGGCCCCCTTGTCGCGCGCCATCATGGCATTGAGCACCACCAGCCGGGCGTCGTCGACCCAGGCGTCCGAATACTCGAATCCCTTGTTGATTCCGGAGGTGAGGCCATCTTGCGGTAGGAAGCGCACGCCACAGCTGCCCTTGAGCTTGTCGCGCTTGGCCAGATTGTCATAAAGGAAGAGGCCGGCGCGGATCATCCAGGCCGGACGCAGATGCGGGCGGTGCGGCAGACGAAAGCGCATCGGCCGAGCGATATGGGGTGCCATGCCGAGCAGCACCTCCCGCTCCGCCAGCGCCTCTTTCACCAACCGGAATTCGTAATGTTCGAGATAGCGCAGACCACCGTGGATCAGCTTGCTGGAGTTGGAAGAGGTGGCTGAGGCGAGATCCTGCGCCTCGAACAGGGCCACTTTCAAACCCCGTCCTGCCGCATCAGCTGCAATGCCTACCCCGTTGATGCCGCCACCAACGACGACCAGATCATAATGTTCGCTCATGTTCACCTACTTTCATTTTTATGATTGCTATAACAGTAATGTTTGATTTCGCTCATTTTAGAACATAAAAAAACATCAAACGAACATTTAGTTGTAAAAGTGTGATCACAATGTGCAGCCAAACAGTCTTGGCGCTTCGCGTTGGGCAATGAAAGGAGGTGTTGCCAATACCATGGCAATGACATTCAAAAAACGAAGGGGAGAAGAGCAGGAAGGCAATACCCCAAAGGGGGTGAATAACGAAAGGGAGGCCGCCCGACAGGGCGACCTGAACTCCACAACACAGGCGCTATATCAGCAGATATGGCAGGCGACCTGATGCTGGGCCATCAACCTTGTCAACTTCTCGGGCGGCTCCTGATCGGTAAAGAGCGCGTGAACCTGATTGATGTTGCCGAGGTTGACCATGGCGTTGCGACCAAACTTGGTGTGGTCAGCGGCCAGAAAGACCTGGCGGGAGTGGGCGATGATGGCCTGGGCAATCTTCACCTCGTGATAGTCGAAATCGAGCAGGGAGCCGTCGTTGTCGATACCCGAAATGCCGATGACGCCATAGTCCATGCGAAACTGACCGATAAAGTCACGGGTTGCCTCCCCCACGATGCCACCATCCCGGTTGCGGATCTCGCCACCGGCGATGATGACGGTGAAGTCATCCTTGGCCGTCAGAATGCTGGCCACGTTGAGGTTGTTGGTGACAATGCGCAGCTCGCGGTGATCGAGCAGGGCGCGGGCAATAGCTTCGGTAGTGGTGCCGATATCGATAAAGAGGGAGGAGCCATCGGGAATATTGGCGGCGACCTCGCGGGCGATACGCTCTTTCTCCTTGAGCTGCATCACTTTACGGGCGCTGTAGGCGGTATTGACGGTACTCGAATGCAGGGAGGCACCGCCATGATGGCGCCGGATCTTGTTCTGCTCGGCGAGATCGTTCAGATCCCGGCGAATGGTCTGGGGACTGACATCAAAATGGGTCACCAGATCGTCGGTCGAGACAAATCCCTGCCGCGTCAGGACGTCCAGGATCTCCAGATGTCGTTGGGTTTGCTTCACGCTTGCACTCCGATGATGAGACGAAAAAAGGCCCCGGCAGGTACGGGGCCTTTTGGCAGTTTACCCGATCCCCTTGGGGATCAATAAGCTGAGGATCACGTTTTATGCCTTATGAGCCTCGGCTCTGGCTGCCACGGCAAGGTTCTCGTGCTTGAGGGTCATCGCCAGCAGGATGATGGAGAGCACGCAGGATACGGTCAGCACCATAAAGCCGCCGTCCCAGCCAAAGTGGTCAACGGTGTAACCCAGCATGGCGTTGGCCGCCACGGCACCGCCCAGATAACCAAACAGACCGGTGAAACCAGCTGCAGTACCGGCCGCCTTCTTCGGTGCCAGCTCCAGCGCATAGAGACCGATCAGCATGACAGGGCCGTAGATGAGGAAGCCGATGGCCACCAGTGCCAGCATGTCGACGGTCGGGTTGCCAGCCGGGTTGAGCCAGTAGACCAGCACGAACAGGGTTACCAGCACCATGAACAGGATACCGGCCGGCGCACGACGGCCCTGGAACATCTTGTCAGAGATCCAGCCGCACAGCAGGGTGCCCGGAATACCGGCCCACTCATAGAGGAAGTAAGCCCAGGAGGATTTGTCGACGCTGAAATCCTTGGCCTCTTTCAGGTAGGTTGGCGCCCAGTCCAGCACACCGTAACGAATGAGGTAAACGAAGGCGTTGGCAATCGCGATGTACCACAGCAGTTTGTTGTGCAGCACGTACTTGACGAAGATCTCCTTGGCGGAAAACTCCTGCTCATGGCTCTCATTGTAATCCTTGGGAAAATCGTTCTTGTACTCTTCGATGGGCGGCAGGCCGACCGATTGCGGGGTATCGCGCATTACGAGGAAGGCGATCACCGCGATGGCCGCCGCAGCGGCTGCCGGGACATAGAAGGCACTGCGCCAGTCGTTGAACCAACCCATCCCCAGAATAAACAGCGGGCCAATCATGCCGCCACCCACGTTGTGGGCCACGTTCCAGACCGAGACCACTTCGCCCCGCTCTTTCTGTGACCACCAGTGCACCATGGTACGACCACAGGGCGGCCAGCCCATGCCCTGTGCCCAGCCGTTCAGGAACAAGAGCACGAACATGATGCCGATGCTGGAGGTGGCCCAGTGCATGGTACCCATCATGAACATCAGCGCAGCTGACAGCAGCAGGCCGGCAGAGAGGAAGTAACGGGCGTTGGAGCGGTCAGATACGTTCCCCATCAGGAACTTGGAGAGACCATAGGCGATGGACACCCCGGAGAGGGCAAAGCCGAGATCTCCGCGGGAAAAACCCTGCTCGACCAGGTAGGGCATGGCCAGACTGAAGTTTTTCCGCACCAGATAGTAGCCGGCGTAACCGAAGAAGATCCCGAAGAACACTTGCCAACGCATGCGTTTGTAGAAGGGGTCGACCTTGTCGGCCGGGAGCCTGTCGATGTGCGCCGCAGGCCTGAAGAGACTAAGCATGTTCTGCTTCCTTATTGTTGTTATGGGCTGTTGAGGGTGCCCTTGAACAGTCAGACGAATCAGGTGAGTCCATTGATTCGTAAGCGAGCCAATTGTGCTCATATGCGCTCATAAGTTCTGTGATGCATGCTCAAATATTGCAGTTTTATTACAAAAAAAAGCTCCAAATGAGAAAACGCTCATCAAGCGTCATCCCTTGTACAGCAAGGGTTAGCGACTACCTCATAGGGGGTATTATGGAGATTACATATTGCTTTACGTCACATTTTCTTAGCAATGAGTGGGATCTTGTCCACATTTCCCATGGCGGGGGGATGGTGAAATTTATGGGAAGGTTTATTTTCTCTCACGTCCGAGAACGAGCGAAAACGAACATAACGTTTGCGCAAGAAGAATAAAGAACAAGGAAACGTTTTCGGTCGCAATGGATAGCCACAATAAAGATAAAACGGAACATCAAACCTCTACGGGTGGATACCTAAGGAATACTTATGAGCATACAAAGACCCAATACCCTGCTTGGCGAGTGCATCGCCGAGTTTATCGGAACCGGCCTGCTGATCTTCTTCGGCGTCGGATGTGTCGCCGCACTGGTACTGGCGGGAGCCAACTTCGGGCAGTGGGAAATTTCCATTACCTGGGGTCTGGGCGTTGCCATCGCCATCTATGTGACCGGCGGTATTTCGGGGGCCCACCTCAACCCGGCCGTCACCCTGGCGTTGATGACCTTCGCAGGTTTTGACAAGCGCAAAGTCGTGCCCTACATCATCGCCCAGATCGCCGGCGCCTTCTGCTTCGCCGCGCTGGTCTACTTCCTCTATAGCAACCTGTTCACCCAGTGGGAAGTGACCCACAACGTGGTGCGCGGCAGCGTCGAGAGCCTCGGCACCGCCGGGATCTTCTCTACCTATCCCAATGGCGCCATCTCCAACCTGCAGGCCTTCACCGTCGAGCTGGTGATCACCGCCGTGCTGATGCTGGGCATCATGGCGCTGGGTGACAACAACAACGGCGCTCCCAAAGGCTTTGCCGCCGCCCTGCTGATCGGTATCCTCATCGCCGTGATCGGTGCCTCTCTCGGCCCGTTAACCGGTTTTGCCATGAACCCGGCTCGTGATTTTGGCCCCAAACTGTTCGCCTTCCTGGCCGGCTGGGGTGATGTGGCCATGACCGGTGGCCGTGATAACCCCTACTTCTGGGTCCCCATCCTTGGCCCTATCGTCGGTGCCCAGATTGGTACTGCCCTCTATGTCAAAGTGCTGGCTCCCTGTGTACCGGGCAACCGTGTTGCCGCCACCGAGCAAGCTGCCCAAACCGCCAAAGAAGAGGCCGCCGCCTAAGAGCGCCCCTCCCCAACGTGTAAAAACGTGGAAAATAAAAACGTGGAGAACATCATGTCTGCTGAAAAGAAATATGTCGTCGCTCTGGACCAGGGTACTACCTCTTCCCGCGCCATCGTCTTTGATCAGGATGCCAATATCGTTGGCACCTCCCAGCGCGAATTCACCCAGCACTACCCGAAAGCGGGCTGGGTAGAGCACGACCCGATGGAGATCTGGGCAACCCAATCCTCCGTCTTCACCGAAGTGCTGGCCAAGACTGGCCTTCGCAGCGAAGAGATCGCCGCCATCGGTATCACCAACCAGCGTGAAACCACTGTCGTGTGGGAAAAGGCCACCGGCAAACCCATCTACAACGCCATCGTCTGGCAGTGCCGCCGCACCGCAGCCATCTGTGAAGAGCTGAAAGCGCGTGGTCTGGAAGAGTACGTGCGTGAAAACACCGGTCTGGTACTGGATGCCTACTTCTCCGGTACCAAGGTGAAGTGGATCCTCGACAACGTGGAAGGTGCCCGCGAGAAGGCGATGAACGGCGAGCTGCTGTTCGGCACCATCGACACCTGGCTGGTGTGGAAAATGACCAACGGTGAAGTGCACGTCACCGACCCGACCAACGCCTCCCGTACCATGCTCTACAACATCCGCGACCTGAAGTGGGATCAGCGCATGCTGGACGAGCTGGGCATCCCCATGTCCATGCTGCCGGAAGTGAAACCCTCTTCCGAGGTGTATGGCTACACCACCCGTGGCGGCGGCTCCCGCATCCCCATCGCCGGTATCGCCGGTGACCAGCAGTCCGCCCTGTTCGGCCAGCTCTGCTTCGAAAAAGGGATGGCCAAGAACACCTACGGCACCGGCTGCTTCATGCTGATGAACACAGGTACCGAGCCGGTTCGCTCCAGTAACGGCCTGCTGACCACAGTCGCCATCGGCCCGAAAGGGGAAGTGAACTACGCGCTGGAAGGTGCGGTGTTTATGGGCGGCGCTACCATCCAGTGGCTGCGTGACGAGCTCAAGATCATTCACGATGCACGCGACACCGACTACTTCGCCTCCAAGGTTGGCGATACCAACGGCGTCTATCTGGTACCGGCCTTCGTCGGTCTGGGCGCGCCCTACTGGGATCCGTATGCACGCGGCACCATGGTCGGTCTTACCCGCGGCGCCAACCGCAACCACATCATCCGTGCCGCACTGGAATCCATCGCCTATCAGAGCCGCGATGTGCTGGATGCGATGCAGCAGGACTCCGGCATCAAGCTGGCAGCCCTGAAAGTAGACGGCGGCGCGGTAGCCAACGACTTCCTGATGCAGTTCCAGTCCGACATGATGCACACCCCGGTGGTGCGCCCGACCCGTATCGAGACCACCGCCATGGGTGCCGCCTTCCTGGCAGGTCTGGCCGTCGGCTTCTGGAAAAGCTCGGACGAGCTGGAAGACAAGTTCAGCGTGGACCGTGAGTTCATCCCGCAGATGGACCGCGACGACCGTGCCAAACGCTACAGCGGTTGGAAGAAAGCGGTCGAGCGTTCACGCCGCTGGGCTGAAGAGGAGTGATCGGATAACCGCGCCCCGTTGACCTGAAAAACAAGAGAGGCCGACACTCATGTCGGCCTCTCTTTTTAGCTCTATCTCCCCTCTCCATCCCCTGTCGATATTCACTTATGCACTCGGCACAACTTAATTGAGTTGTTTATCTATAATTTGCTTCTGGGTCGCATCTGCGACCTGTTTTTTACAGGAGCTAGGGATTATGGACAGAGCGATAAACCGATTTTCACTTAACTTCCTCTGGTCAGGACTCGGGATCAGAACCCGGATCCTCTCCGGTGTCGCCATACTGATGGTCATCGCCATCAGTTGTATCACCCTGATCCTGGAACAGATCTCCCACACTCAGGCGCAGCAGCGGGTCGAGCGCTATGAGCTGCCAAGCAGCGTGGATCGTATCGCCAACCAGCTCACTGCCGAGCTGACCCACCACTTGACCGAAGCACAGGCACTGGCCAGCAACAGCTTCGTCATCGACTGGCTGGCTCAGGGTATGCCGGCAGCAGAGTGGCCCAAGATGGAGCACTACTTTCAGGCACTGCAGCAGCGCATTGGCGGCAATGTCTTTATCGCGCCGCTCCAGACCAATACCCTGATCAACTTCAGCGGCGGCCCCACCGCCCAGAAACAGCTGCATGAGTCAGATCTGAAAGATGACTGGTTCTACGGCTTTCTCAAACGTAAGCACCCCTACGAGCTGAACCTCGATATCTCGGACTTTGACAAGCGCGCCTCGCTCTATATCAATACGGCTGTCACGTCCGAAGGCAAGACGCTGGCGGTGGCGGGCACCTCCATCAATATGGATTCACTGCGCAAGCTCATCAGCAGCTACCGGATCGGCAAAAGCGGTCAGGTCTATCTGGCCGACATGAACGGCTCCATCGAAATCCACCCTGATCAGGAGCAGGAGGATGCGGCCCACCATCAGGCTGCGTTTCTCGACACCGTCAAACAGCTCATTCCCAACGCCCATGAACAGGTTGCCGTCCAATCCCTTGCGCAGAATGGTGAAACCTACCTTATCGCGGTGCGTTACATACCGGCGCTCAACCGCATACTTATCGGCGAGATCAATGGTGCTGAACTGGAGGAGGGACTGCATGAATCCCGTCAGCTCATCATCATTGTCTCGCTCGCCATCGGCACCCTGGCGATGCTGGCGTCGGCCTGGCTCGCCCACTCCATCAGCCGCCCCATTCGCCAAGCCGCCGATGGTATGCACCACATCACTGCTGACCGGGATCTGGCAACCCGCCTCGACTTCTCGGACGAGTCGGAGCTCGGGTTGATGGCCCAGAGCTTCAACCGGCTGATCCAGAGCCTGAACCAGAGTTTCTACCGCTTCCAGCAATCGGGCAGTGCCCTGTCGGCCCAATCCTCCCAGTCACTGCATCAGGCGCAAGCGCTGGCGGGTGAGGCGTGCCAGCAGGCACAGAGCATTCAGGAGCTGACCAACGTGGTCGCTCTCATCGGGGATAATGCCGAACAGATAGCCAGCCGCTCCATGGGGGTCAACGAGGTGACCCACCATATCGCCGGCCATATGCGCACCATCGAGCAGGATGTCACCCAGAGTGCCAACCGGCTTGAGACGCTGCGCAGCAGCATCAGCACCTCCTCAACCCTGCTCGATGAAGTGGTCAAGGACAGCAACGACATTACCCAGATCATGAACCTCATTCGCGACGTCTCGAACCAGACCAACCTGCTGGCTCTTAACGCCGCCATCGAAGCGGCCCGGGCGGGCGACATGGGACGCGGTTTTGCCGTGGTGGCCGACGAGGTGCGCCAGCTGGCAGTGCGCACCCAGACCGCAACCAAGGATGTACAGGATCTGATCCTGCGCCTGCAGGAGGGTACCCGGCAGGCCAGCAACTCGATGACCGACTCGCGCACCTTGAGCGAAGAGGGATACAACCGGATGAGTCAGGCCAAGGAGGTACTGATCGATGCCACCAGCCAGATCAATCAGGCGGCACTCGAGATCAACGAGATAAGTGCGCTGGCCCAATCCCAGCATCAGCAGATGGGGCAGGCCAAGGCCGCCCTCGACGAACTGGCCATGGTGGCTGAGCATCAGCGCGAGCATGCAGAGGAGAGCAATGCCGCCAGTCGCGAGCTGTTCGAGCTGGCAAAAGCGATTGATGAGCAGATCCGTCAATACCGCATTCGTTGACCTGCCAGCCTCTCATGCAAATGAAAACGCCACCGCAAGGTGGCGTTTTCATTTTGCGAATCATTTTGCTAGCGCTCTCATAACAGGAATAACGATAAAAACTACAACCTATTGATTATTAACATGAAAAAAGATGGAACAGCGGTTGCTTAGTGATATCAGGCTCAATAAGAGGAATGAGATCATGAAACCGACCAGCACCCGCACCACCCAAGAAGAGAATGCACTGACCCCCCGCGAAGGCACCTTTCTGATGATGGTCGCCCAACTGGTGGTCCTGACCACCATCGTTCTGGCCGCTACCCTGGGCGGGCTCTCATGGCAGTGGACCCTGCTGCTGGCCGTTCCCCCCGTCATCGGCGGCGCCCTGCTTAGCCGGGTCTTTGGCAAGCTGCCGCGCTAAACCGGTCCCCCCACCTTCCCGCAAAACGGCCGACCCTATGTCGGCCGTTTCTCTATCCGGCCATAAATGCCATTCATCGGCTAGAGGGTATGGCTGCCCAGCTGCTCTTTGAGAAAATCGAGCCAGACCCGCAGCCGGATATCACGCTGGGCATCGGAATAGAAGACCGCATTGATGGGGCGCGAGGCGCCGCTGTTGCTGCGTGCCAGCACCTCCACCAGCGCCCCGCTCGCCCGATCCGGCCCGGTCATAAAGTCCGACAGACAGACGATACCCTGCCCCGCCAGCGCCAGCTGACGCAAGGTTTCCCCGCTGCTTGCACGCAGGCTGGGAGTAATGGGAAAGCGATCCCCCTGCTCGGCACTCAATAGCGGCCAGTGGTTGAGGTGATCGGGATGCAAAAAGCCAAGCAGCTCGTGGCCGCTCAGCAGATCTGCCGGTTGGCGCGGGGTGCCGCGCTCGCTCAAATAGCCGGGAGAGGCCAGCAAGCGCAACCGAGAGCGGCCAAGGGGCAACGCGCGCAAAGAGGAGTCGCTCAGCTCGCCGATACGGATGGCCATGTCTACCCGCCGCTCCATCAGATTGATAAAGCCCTCCGAGCTGTGCAGTTGCAGCTCGATGGCAGGATAACGACGTCGAAACTCGCCGATAATGGGCACCAGCCGATGGAGGATAAAAGGCGTGGCCGCATCGACCCGCAATATGCCCTCCGGCTGTTCGCGGCGCATCAGTAGCAGCCCCTCCGCCTCGCTCATCTCGGTCAGGATCTTCACCGCCCGCTGATAAAACCAGCTCCCCTCCTCGGTCAGGCTGACCCGCCTCGTGGTGCGATTGAGCAAAACGGTTGAGAGCTTCTCCTCCAGCCTTTTGATGCCGCGGCTCACCACCGAGTTATCCATACCGAGGTTCTCCGCCGCCTGGCGAAAACTGCCCGCCTCCACCACCGCCACAAACAGGGTCAGTTCATCAGAATGGGTCTTCATTGCTGTTATCCGGACAAGAGTAATGGGCCTTTATAGGCGTAGCCGCTCTGTATTGGCAAGCGTTGCCTGATGTATTCGGGCTGCCACAACCGAGAGATAACGTGATGGCCAGCTCAAACTCTGCTCGGTGTTTGCCGGTAGAATGGGACCATGTTGGTTCGTATGAAACCGAATAGACACAAGGACGAACACGATGACATTTGAAGAGCGGCTGGCCGCTGCCCATCAGGAACTGGCAAGCAAAGGGGTATGGCATGCCAACTACAATCCCCCTTTGTGCAGGCTGCTGCGCAGATTTGGTTATCCCGTCAAACCGCCTCAGTATGAAGGTTGGCTAACCAACTTTCTGGTATTCGGGGTCGGCGTTGGTCTGGTATGGGGCACGATGATGTGGTTTTTTAGCTGGCAACCCATGGCAATGGATCTGCTATTTGCCCTGCGCCAAACAACCCTGTTCGCGGGATTCTTCGGCTTGACCATGGCATCTTGGCTCTGGCTACGGCACAAGCAGCTGAAACTGACTCCGTGGGAGCAACTGACTAACCCCGCCGATGCTGATGATGAGGAAGAAGAGCTGAATGAAATCCCATGAAAAACTGAACTATGTGGAGTTTGCTGCGCGAGATCTTGCCGCGACCAAGGCCTTCTTTCAGACCGTATTTGGCTGGCAATTTGTCGATTACGGCCCCGACTACTGCGCCTTTGCCAATGAGGGGCTGGATGGCGGCTTCTATCGGGCAGATCAGTGCAACCTGACAGCTCAGGGCGGCGCTCTGCTGGTCTTCTACAGCGCCGATATTGAAGCGACTCAAGCCAAGGTGAGCCAACACGGAGGCACCATCAACCGCCCTCTTTTCGATTTTCCCGGTGGCCGTCGTTTCCACTTCGTTGAGCCCAGCGGCAATGAGTTTGCCGTCTGGTCCGAGACTGCCAGCGCCTGATACCATAGGGCGAAGAGTAATTAATCTCCGCCCCCTATCCATTCGCCAAACCAGCCGTTATCTCTTTCAGCCACCTAAAAACGACTAAAAAACCACCAGCTCTGTGAGCTTGCTACTGTTTATCAAGGGGAAAAAATGGATTACCATTTAGTATCGAGAGTCACGACAAAGATATATGTAAAAGGACACATTAGACATAATATTACAACTCAGGACGTATATTTTTTGAGTTATCAAACATTGCTAGTGCTGATTACTAACAAAGATGAATAACTACTAATAAAAAACGGGAGAATTATATATCAATGTCAGAAGTTAAAAAAATAATTCTATACGCTATTCTACCTGCACTGATTGCAGGCTTATTTGCTGTTGCACCTAAAATATATGATGAGATAAGCGAACCAAAGGCACAGCTTAGTTACTCCATCATTCAGGGGCCACTGCTTGAAGTGAATGGTGTGTTTAAGTCGATCGCATCAATACAAGTAGAGAACATAGGAAAAAAGGTTCTATCCAATGTCGAAACACATATTAAAACCAGAGCAAACATTGATGCCCTTAATTTAGACAAAACTACAGGCTTAGAACCTAACATATCAAAATCAGAAGATACAATCATCAGATTTAATAAGATGCACCCGAATGATCACTTTACATTATCCCTAATGCTATCTTCTAAAGACAAGATTATGAACCCAGAGATAGCTTTACGTAGTGATGAGGTTTTGGGAAGTTTGAGTAATAAAAAAAGAGAGGATTCAACTCTAGGATCTATTTTAAGTGGTTTTTTAGCTGCTTTATCAGTATTTGTAATGTCGATTCTGCTAATAGTAAAATCTAAATCTAGCTCTTCTTTCTCTATGTTAAATGAAAAGTCACACACCTTGTTTTATATAGCAGCGAAACTCGGTTTGTCACAGTTAATAAACAATGTTACCGTATCCAACAATGAACTGACTTACTTAAGATTTTCCGACCTACTATTCTATTTAGCTACGCATGACAATGAAAAAAGAAATCTTGTAATAAAAGGATTAAAAGCGCTACTGTTAATCGATGGAATGTCTACGTCATCCCGCAGGCAAATCGAACGTCATTTGAAAAATCTCGAAGGAAACTTATATAACAGCGAAGAGATAAATGATATTTGTAGTATGTCAAAAGAAATAAATGACCCTATATCCTTAAGAAATAAGATCGACATCGTGATTGACAAAGTCAATGTAGTCTGAAATTAATTCAGCCTTAATGTATAGATCTAGTTATTCCCTGACACCGACTTTGTCGGTGTCATTTATCTTCCCATTGCTGCTCTTATCTCAATACTGTTTTGCGACCAGCGCCCTGTTTCCAGCACGTCACGGCAGGCATACTGACCCTTCGTTTTTGCCAAGGAGGTTCAGATGTCATCACCCGTGATTGTGATTGCCCAGCTTGAAGCCAAACCCGAATATGCCGAGCAGTTTCGTGCCGCCCTTGAGCCGCTGATTGCGGCCACCTTGCTGGAGAAGGGCTGTCAGCACTATCAGCTGCATCAGGATCTGGACAATCCCCACAGCTGGATGCTCTACGAGGTGTGGGAGAGCGAAGCGGCCCTTACCACCCATCAGGGCCAGCCCCACTTTACCGAGTTTGTCGCCAAGGCCGAGCCCTGGTTTGCCAGCAGCACCATTCGCCGCTATCAGCCGCTGGACGCCTGATCCGCCGCGCCACTGAGCGCCCTTTGCAACCCGTTTGAGGAGTAGCATGATGAAGATGCCCAACCTGGGTCTTGGAACCTTTCGCCTGACCGGCCAACCCCTGCGCGACTCTCTGTTGCAAGGGCTGGAACTTGGCTACCGCCATATCGACACCGCCCAGATCTACGCCAACGAGGCCGAAGTGGGCCAGCTGATGCGAGAGAACGGCGTGACCCGCCAGGATATCTATCTGACCACCAAGGTGTGGACCAGCGAATTCGGGCCGGGCAAGGTGATCCCGAGTCTTGAGGTGAGCCTCGAAAAACTGGGCACCGACTATCTGGATCTGGCGCTGATCCACTGGCCCTCCCCCAAGGATGAAGTGCCGATGGCGGTCTATCTGGAGCAGCTGGCCGAGGCCAAAGCACAAGGCCTGACCCGCGAGATCGGGGTCTCCAACTTCACCGTGGCCCAACTCAAACAGGCCATCGAGATTTTGGGGCCGGGCGCCATCGCTCACCAGCAGGTGGAGATCCACCCCCTGCTGCAAAACCGCAAGGTGGTGGAGTTCTGCCATGCCAACGGCATCGCCATCACCGCCTATATGCCGCTCGCCTATGGCAAGGTGCTCACCGAGCCGCTGCTGATGGAGATCGGCCAGCGCCACGGGGTATCGGCGGCGCAGGTGTCGCTGGCCTGGCTGCTGGCGCAGGAGATGACGGTGATCCCGAGCTCCACCAAGCGGGAGAATCTCGCCGCTAACCTTGCAGCCCTCAAGGTTAAACTCACAGCCGAAGAGATGGCCGCCATCGCCATCCTGGAGCGGGGCGAGCGCTGCGCCAACCCGGACTTTGCGCCGGATTGGGATTAAACAGGAAAAGATACATAGGCTCTCTCGCTTCGACGGCGGGTACCGGCAACCCTCACAAACCTATTGCAACCACAAGCTATCCCCTCTCCCTACGGGAGAGGGTCAGGGCGAGGGTAAGCGACCTCCCCCTCATCCCCAACCCTTCTCCCGCAAGGGGAGAAGGGAGCAAATCACGCTCAATGACATTCTTCAGCACCAGCGGGAGGCATCATGCCTCCCGTTTTTTTGCCCTTTAATCTCACTCGTTGCTCACTCCCGCACACACAGCAGGTTCAGCCAACCCTGTCGCCTTCCATTGCTCCTCCACCATTCCCTATTTGTGCCCTACTCGCTCAGCACGCTTTATCTCTGCTCTCCAGTCACTTCGCACTCCACTCTCTTCCCCCCTCTTTGCGGCCACTTTTGTCTCTCCCATTCCCCTCCTACTCATCGCCATTGCTGCTGATTTGGCAAAAGTAATTTGCTGTCACCATCATTTTTGCCAACAAACCGCCTAGGCATACTGGCGCCATTCTCCCGTCGGGAGTCCCTAACCAAGGAGTTGTTATGCCACTGGCGTTATTTGCCCTTACCTTAAGTGCCTTTGCGATCGGCACCACCGAATTTGTGATTGTGGGGCTTATCCCCACCATCGCCGAGCAGCTCATTGTCTCGCTCCCCTCGGCGGGCCTGTTGGTCAGCCTCTATGCCCTTGGCGTAGCCATCGGCGCCCCTGTGCTCACGGCGCTCACCGGCAAGGTGCCGCGCAAGTGGCTGCTGGTAGGGCTGATGGCACTCTTTACCGCCGGCAACTTGCTGGCCTGGCAGGCACCGGGTTACGAGAGCCTGATTGTGGCCCGTATCCTGACCGGATTGGCGCACGGGGTCTTCTTCTCGGTGGGCAGCACCATTGCCACCGGCTTGGTCGCCAAAGAGAAGGCGGCGAGCGCCATTGCCATCATGTTCAGCGGCCTTACCGTAGCGCTGGTGACCGGCGTACCGCTCGGCACCTGGATTGGTCAGGTCTTTGGCTGGCGTGAAACCTTTCTGGTAGTAAGCCTGCTCGGCCTCGTCGCCATGGTGGGCAGCCTGCTGCTGATCCCGAACAACTTGCCCAAGGGGGCGGCCTCAACCATCCGCGAACAACTTTCGGTACTGACCAAAAAGCCGCTGCTGCTGGTCTACGCCAAAACCGCCCTCGGTTACGGCGGCGCCTTCACGGCTTTTACCTTCCTCGCCCCCATCCTGCAGCAGGTGAGCGGCTTTAGCGCCGGTGCGGTGAGCCTGATCCTGCTGGTCTACGGGGTATCGGTCGCCGTCGGCAATATCTGGGGCGGCCAGCTGGCCGACAAGATAGGCCCTCTGCCTGCACTGAAGTTGCTGTTTGCCGGTCTGGCGCTGGTGCTGCTGGCCCTCACCTTCACCGCGCCGCACCCGGTGCTGGCGGTGCTCACCGTGCTGGTGTGGGGCGCCTTTGCCTTCGGCAACGTGCCGGGTCTGCAAGTACTGGTGGTGAAGCAGGCCGAACTGCACACCCCCAAGGCGGTGGATGTGGCATCTGGCCTCAATATCGCCGCCTTCAACGTCGGCATTGCGCTCGGCTCCGTCGTCGGTGGCTTGGTGGTGGAGCACCTCGGCCTGATGCACACCCCCTGGATCGGCGCCCTTATCGTGCTGCTGGCCTACGGGCTGACCCATGTCAGTGAGCGCCGCGAAGCCGTCCGGCTCGCCGCCTGTCAGGCATAAGCTGCGCCAGCAGGCGTCACGCAAGAGCGTGGCGCCTGCTGCAATCGGCGCGGCAGGCTTCTATGCTGTGACACAGCGTTAACCCGGCAACCATTTCAGCAACTGTTTCAGCAACCAAGCCTGTCACCCTCGCATCATTTGCCACGGAGTCTGTTATGAAGGTGCTTATCGTCTATGCCCATCCCGAACCCAAAAGTTTCAACGGTGCCCTCTTCTGCCACGCCATCAGGGCGCTGGAGCAGGCGGGCCACACAGTGATGACCAGCGATCTCTATGCCATGGGCTTTGATCCCGTCTCGGATCGGCGTAACTTCACCGCCGCCAGCGATCCCGATTTTCTCAAGCTGCAGCTTGAAGAGCTGGCTGCCACCGAGCAGGGCAGCTTTGCCCCGCAGCTGGAGCAGGAGATGCAAAAGCTGGAGGCGGCCGACCTGCTGATCTTCCAGTTCCCGCTCTGGTGGTTTGGCCTGCCCGCCATTCTCAAGGGGTGGGTGGACCGGGTCTTTGCCATGGGGCGGGTTTATGGTCAGGGCCATATCTACGAGAGCGGCAAGTTTCGCGGCAAGCGGGCGTTGCTGAGCCTGACCACCGGCGGCCCTGCCGAGACCTATCTGCCCGACGGCTTCAACGGCGATATCGACGGGGTGCTGCGCCCCATCCAGCGCGGGATCCTGCAATTTGTCGGCTTTGACGTGCTGCGCCCCCATATCTGCTATGCCCCGGTGCGGGTCTCGCAAGAAGAGCGGGAAGCCTGGCTCGCCCAGTGGGCCGAGCGCCTTGGCCAGATTGAGCAGGAGTCCCCCATCGCGGTTGGCCGCTACCAGTAACGGCTGACGCAGCTGACACTCCCCCCCACACAGCACAAAAACAGCGAGCGGCCCCCGGCCGCTCGCTGTTTTTCACGCTCTGTCGTTATGGTTTTTGTTATCCGTGGGCAAGCCTTATGCCGCCTGTTACACGCCTGCTTTGCCGGTCACGGCACGCTTGAGCCAGTAGTCGAGGCTGACGTAACGGCCCCCGCCGTAAACCAGCAGCACCAGCAGCATCACAAAGTAGGTAGCGGCAAACTCCATCCCGTTGTTGAGCATCACGGGATCCCCAAGCTCGGTGATGTAGTTGTAGCGACCGGGGAAGTTGGCAGCCAGCCACTCGATAAAGCCGTTGAGGCGCAAGGTGGCCTCCATGCTGCCGGTGGCGATGGCGTCCCAGCCGTGCTTCCAGTGCACCATAGCGCTCGCCACGCTCATCAGGAAGATGGTGGGAATGGCCATGATGCGGGTAAAGAGGCCAAGGGCGATGCAGATGCAGCCCAGCACCTCGGTGCCCGCCGCCAGAAAGGCGAGCAGGGTCGGGAACGGCAGGTTGAGTCCCCCTTCCGAGACCGGCGCACCAAACCAGGCGACGGTGCCGGCAAAGCCCATCACCTTGGAGTGGGCCCCCACATAGATGACCGGAATGAGATAGAGACGAATGGCCAGCAGGGCCAGAAAATCGAGCCGCTTGCACTGGGCCACCGCCCGCTCGTACCACTGGATCAGGGTGTTGTTCATGGGAATTCTCCTTGGTGTTTGCTAAATGAGGGCAAGGGAGTGCCGGGCTGGCGCTCACCGACGGGCAGGGTAAGCAGTCCCAGCCGGTGAAAATGGCGTGCCCACTTGATCAGATCAAAGTCGCTGCGAACCTGTTGCACCTGTTGCTGGAACGCGGCTTGGCTAATCCCCGGCTGCTGTTGCAGCAATTGGATCAGCGCCACGTCCCATTCGCGCAACCGCTGGGTCACCACCTGATGATCCGGACTGCGAAACAGGCCATAGAAGTGGTTGCCCTGCCGGGTCGGCACCACGCCGCTGCGACGAATGGCAAAGGGGAGCTCTAGCAGTTGCAGGGTAGGGTTGAGCACTAGCGAACTCTCCGCCGTCACCTCCTCCCCCGGCAACACTTGCGGCACCACCCCTTGGTCAATCTCGACACAGAGGCAGGCCCACTCATACTCCAGCAGCGCCAGCCGCTGCCTAGGCCAGTTGAGGGAACCCTCGCCGTGGCGATGCTGCACAAAGCGGACAAACTCGGTGGCGATATGGTGAAACTCGGGGGCCTCGGCGCCGTGCGCGATAACAAAGCCCTCCACCAGCTGCCCTCTGTCCACCGGCGCCCAGTGAGCGTGGGTGAGCGGAAAAGCGCTCTCCAGCACCGATTCAACATTGGCGCGCACACTGCGGGCATAGTGGCTGGCGATGCCATCCTGCGGCAGCCGCACCCGGCTCGCCAGCCAGGCGGTCTGCTGCTGCATCCGCTGCGGGGCCGTTTTGGGTGCGCTGATAAGAGATAACCGTCTATCCATAGCGCACCTCCCGCACCTGACTGTCGATCGCCTCGCAACAGGCGCCGTGCACCCGCGCCAGCTCGGCCTCCAGGTCTGCCAGCGGTGGCAGATGGTGATCCCGCTCCAGCAGCAGAGGGCGCAGGCCGTGGGTCTGTACCGTATAACGGGCCAGCGCTACCACCGCCTCGCACACCGGTTTGCCATGGGTATCCAGCAAGGTGCCGTCTGCCTCTTCCAGATGACCTGCGATATGGAAGTAGCGGATCGCGTGACTCGGCAGCCCGGCGATCATCCGCTTGGGGCAGTAACCGTGGTTGCGGCTGTTCACAAAGACGTTGTTGATATCGAGCAGCAGCTCGCAGCCGCTGCGCGCCACCAGCTCGGCGAGAAAATCCTCCTCCGGCATCTCGTGGTCATAGCCGTGGTAGTAGGAGATATTTTCCAGCACCAGCTGGCGGGCCAGCGCCTCCTGCACCTGCGCGATCCGCTCTGCCAGATAGGGGATGTTCTCCCACTGGCGCGGCACCGGCAGCAGTTCGTAGAGATAACCCTGCTGGTCGCGGGAAAAGCTCAAATGCTCGCTGTAGATATCGATGCCGAACTCATCCAGAAAGGTGCGGATCTGGCCGAGCAAGGTGCGATTGAGGGGCTGGCAATCACCGAGGGAGAGGCTGAGGCCGTGGGCCACCAGCGGGTAACGCTCGGCCAGCTGATGCAACTGCGCCCGCCTAGCGCCGCCGATAGCCATCCAGTTCTCCGGCGCCAGCTCGAGAAAATCGATGCCGGGGCGGACGGGGCCGGAACAGAGCGCATCCAGATGCTCCTGCCGCAGCCCGATCCCCCGACTGCGGGAGCTTATTGGCCGCATACCCCCTCCGTCATCTTGCTGCCGTTGTTGGAACCGGATCTGTCGCTATCAATCCCCTCTCCCCCTACGCCACACTTGCCGTCGCGAGCGCGCACCAGCCGCCCCTGTGGGTCACTGTCGAGGGCTTGCTTTTCAAAGCGCTTCTCGGTGCCGCACTTGCCCGCCGCACACTTGCCGCCGTGCTGTTCGCTGGGGGCGGCCTTGACCGGCGCATCGCTCGGGGTGGCCGCCAGCGCCAGTCCCGGGGTCAAGGCAATCAGGCTGGTCATGGCGATGGAGAGGGTCAGTTTGTTGGTTTTGTTGCTGCTTGGGTTACTCATGAGTGGACTCCTTGACGGATGAAACTGGGTAGCTGGAGAGATCGCGGGCAGCAATCACCTGACCGCGGAACTGCGACTTGACGATGTCGAGCGCCTCGCTCTTGCGGCTCAGCCCCAACCCCATCCAGTGGTTGAGCACCAGCAGCTTGGGATTCACCTCGGCGGCAATCTTGGCCACCACCGATGGCTTGGCATGAAGCGAGGCGGAGACCGGATCGGCCCCCTCGTGGATGGCGAGCGGCATCACCAGAATGTCGGCGCCCCGGGCAAAATCGAGGAAGGCGGGGTTGGAACCGTTCTGATCCGCCGAGATGACGATGCTCCCCTCGGCACTCTGGATCCGGTAGGCCAGACAGGGCACGTCACCGTGGGGGATGCCGAGCGCGGTGATGGTCAAGCCATCCTGCTGATAGACGGTGTGGGGTTTTGGCCCCCGATAGGGGACATCAATCAGGGTGATGGGGAAGAGGCCATCGGTGCCATCCTTGAAGCCGCTCAGGTAGGCATAAGCTCCCTTCTCCTTGTTGAAGAGGGCGTCAAAATAGCCGCTCATGCTGGGGAAGGCCGAACCTGCCTCGGGCCCCGCCAGATCCAGCGGATCGCTGCGCTCGAAGAAGTAGGCCCCCTTGAGCAGGGCGGGCAGGTCGGTCACATGGTCGGTGTGAAAGTGGGTAATGCCGATAAAATCGACCTCTTCGAGCTTGGCCCCTGCCTGACCGAAGCGCAGGTAAACGCCGCCACCGGCATCGATCAGGATGCGGGATTTCCCCTTCCACCAGATCACCTCGCTGGAGGAGGCACGCTGATCGTCGGAGATGGGGCCGCCGCTACCGAGCACCTGCAGGGTGAAGTTCTTGTCCAGTGGCGTTAGTTGTACGCCCTGGCTGGCGGCACCCGCCGGCGCGGCGGCAAGGGCGCAGCCGATGGCCAGCGCCACCGCTTTCAATGTCTGTTTCATATTGATTACCTGTCGGTTGAGTGACAGTCCGCGACTGTCAGTGAAGTGGCAGGGTGGGTGATCGGGCTGCGCCACTGGCAGCCCGACCGGGCATGCGGGTCAACCCCGCAGATCAGCTCTGGTCGCGGTCAGCCGCTTCCCAGCGCGCTTCCAGCCAGAGCAGATTGCACAGCCCCAGCAACAGGGCAAAGCCGAGCCCCAGTATCCAGGTGAAGTACCACATGGCGTCCTCCTTATGGTCAGTAGAGTTGATGGCCGTCGCGCTTGATGCGGGCGCGGTCGAGCTTGCCGCGCACCACCCGATAGACCCAGCCGGTGTAGCCGAGGTTGACCGGCATCAGCACCAGCACGATGCCGAACATGATGGCCAGGGTCTTGTAGCTGGAGGTGCCATCCCACAGGGTCAGGCTGCTCGCGGCATCAAGGGTTGAAGGGAGCACGAAGGGGAAGAGCGAGATGGCCGCCGAGCCGAGCATGGCGATGCAGGCCATGGCGCTTGCCACCAGAGCCAGCCGTCCGCGCTCCAGCCAGGCGGCGATGCCGCTCGCCAGCGGCGCCAGCGCGCCAATCACCGGCACCAGCCAGAGCAGTGGCTGCTCGTGGTAGTTGCGCAGCCAGCCGGCGACATGGGGGGTGACCCCTTTCATCAGCGGGCTCAGCACCGCATTGCCGTCAAAGGGCTGACCCGCCAGACCGCTCAGCTGATAGCCCTGCAGATCCACCAGATGCCAACCGGCCAGCAGGTAGAAAAAGGTCACCAGCGGGGCCAGCAGGATGGCGATACCCCGTGCGCGCAGGGCGGGCGTCCCCGTTACCTTGGCCTGCAAGAAGCTGGCGCCGTGCAGCAGCAGCAAGGTGATGGCGGTGGCCAGCACCGAGAGCAGCCAGCCCCAGTGGAAGGTGAACGCGCCGTAGTGCAGACGCAGCGCCGTGTCGAAGCGAAACGGCAAGCCCTGCATCACCAGACCGATGGCGGCGCCGAGGATCAGGGTCGGTATCAGGCCCCCCGCCACCAGCGCCCGATCCCACCAGCGGCGCCATAGCGGGTCGGTCAGCTTGCTGCGGTAGTCAAAGCCGACCGGGCGCAGAAAGAGGCCGAGCAGCAGCACCACCATGGGGATGTAGAGCACCGAGAAGGCGGCGGCATAGACCAGCGGCCAGGCGGCGAACAGGGCGCCGGCACCGGCGATGAGCCACACCTGATTGCCCTCCCACACCGGCCCCACGCTGTTGATCACCAGCCGCCGGTCGTCGTCATCCTGCGAGACCACCGGCAGCAGCATGGCGATGCCGAGATCGAAGCCATCCATCACGATAAAGCCGACCATCATGAAGAGCAGCAGCGCCCACCAGATGAGTTTCAGAGTTGCGTAATCCATCAGGCGATCCTCGCAAGTTCGGGTTGTTCACCGCTGTAGCGGCCGGTATGGAGAATGGCGGGCCCCTTGCGGATCACCCGGCGCAGCAGGAACAGCTCTACCACCAGCAACAGGGTGTAGATGGAACAGATGGCGATGAGACTGAACCAGAGCTGGCCCGGGGTAAGCAGGGAGACCGAGGCCGAGACCGGCAGCACGTCGCTGATGGTCCAGGGCTGGCGACCGAACTCGGCCACAAACCAGCCCGCCTCGATGGCGATCCAGGGCAGCGGAATGCTCCAGAGCAGGGTCTTGAGCAGGCGTGGCGAGTCTTGCAGCCGGTTGCGGCAGAGCTGGACAAAGCTCACCACCATCAGCCCCAGCATCACGACGCCGAGCCCCACCATCAGGCGGAAACCGAAGAAGAGCGGCGCCACCTGCGGGATGGAGTCCTCCACTGCTTTGGCAATCTCCGCCTCCCCCGCCTTGGCGATATTGCTGGCATAGGGGGTGAGCAGCAGACCGTAGCCGAGATCCTTGCCGTGCTTGGCAAACAGCGCCCGGTTTTCGGCCGAGTCGTTACCGGCACGGATCTGTTCGAGCGCACCGGACGCCACCATGCCGCTGCGAATGCGCGCCTCGTGCTGCACCTTGAGATCCTTGATGCCGGTCACCGCCTCATCGAGGGATCGAGTGGCGATGATCCCCATCAGATACGGGATCTTGATAGCGGCGTGAGTGGTCTCGGCAGCCTGATCCGGGAAGCCAAACAGGGTGAATGACGCAGGCGCCGGCTCGGTGTGCCACTCCGCCTCGATGGCGGCGAGCTTCACCTTCTGCACCTCACCGGTGCGATAGCCAGACTCATCCCCGAGCACGATGACCGAGAGGATGGCGGCCAGCCCGAAGCCGGAGGCGATGGCAAAAGAGCGCAGGGCGAACTGCACCTCGGTTTTGCGCAGCAGATACCAGCTGCTCACCCCCATCACGAACATGGAGGCGGCCACATAGCCCGCCGCAACGGTGTGAACGAACTTCACCTGCGCCACCGGGTTGAGCAGCACGGCGGCGATATCCACCAGCTCCATCCGCTGGGTCAGCAGGTTGAACTCGGCCCCCACCGGGTTTTGCATCCAGCCGTTGCCGATCAGGATCCACAGTGCCGAGAGGTTGGAGCCGAGCGCCACCAGCATGGTCACCAGCAGGTGCTTGCCGCGAGAGAGCTTGTCCCAACCGAAGAAGAAGAGCCCCACCAGGGTCGATTCGAGGAAGAAGGCCATCAGCCCCTCGATGGCCAGCGGGGTGCCGAAGATGTCCCCCACGTAGTGGGAGTAATAGGCCCAGTTGGTGCCGAACTGGAACTCCATGGTGATCCCCGTGGTGACCCCCATGACGAAGTTGATGCCAAACAGTTTGCCCCAGAAGCGGGTGATGTCCTGATAGATCACCTTGCCGGTCATCACATAGGCCGACTCGGCGATCACCAGGATCCAGGACAGCCCCAGGGTGAGGGGGACAAACAGGAAGTGGAACAGGGCCGTGGCGCCAAATTGCAGGCGCGACAGGCTGACCACGTCATCCGGATTGATCATGCGTCACTCTCTTTTGTTGTATTTGCCTTGCACGTTTCATGCAGGACAAGTACACCACGGGTCATGACACCTATAACAGATGCAGTTATAGTGAATAGCACCTATAACAGTTGATCCAGATCATGCCTCTTTACCAACAACTGGCCGAACGCCTGAGCCGCGAGATCGATGACGGTATCTGGCAACCGGGGGAGCGCATCCCCTCCATTCGCCAGAGCTGCAAGACCCACAACCTGAGCCCGATGACGGTGCTGCAGGCCTATCAGTTGCTGGAGAGTCAGGGGCGGATCCTCGCCCGTCCCCAGTCCGGTTACTACGTCAAGGCTGCCTCGCCAAAGGTGGCGCGCCACACCCCGAGCCAAACCCACTACAGCGGCTCGGTGGATATCAACGATCTGGTGTTCGAGGTGTTGCAGGCGAGCAAATCGCGGGCACTGGTGCCCCTTGGCATGTCGGTGGCCGACCCGACCCTGTTCCCCCATCCCCAACTCGGGCGGGCGCTGGCCAGCTGTATGCGCAAGCTCGACCCCTTCAGCACGGTGGCCGACCTGCCCCCCGGCAACGAGGCGCTGCGCCGCGCCATCGCCCAGCGCTACGCCAGCGACGGGGTTGCCATCAACCCGCAGGAGATCATCATCACCACCGGCGCCATGGAAGCGCTCTCCCTCAGTCTGCAGGTGCTGACCGAGCCCGGTGACTGGGTGGTGGTGGAGTCCCCCACCTTCTATGGCGCCCTGCAGGCCATCGAGCGGCTGAAGCTCAAGGCGGTGGAGATCCCGGTGATCCCCGGGGTGGGTATCGATCTGGCGCTATTGGAAGACGCCCTCAACCAGATGCCGATCAAGGCGTGCTGGCTGATGGGCAATGTGCAGCACCCGCTGGGCCACACCATGCCAGATGCGCACAAACGGGGGCTGATGGCACTGCTCAACGCCCACAAGGTGCCGCTGGTGGAGGATGACGTCTATGCCGAGGTCTACTTCGGCCGCGAGCGCCCCAAGCCCATCAAGCACTGGGATCAGCGCGGTGACAGCCTGCTCTGCAGCTCCTTCTCCAAGTGTCTGGCGCCGGGCTTTCGGGTCGGCTGGGTGGTGGCGGGGCCCCATGCCGAGCGGATCCAGCGGCTGCAACTGATGTCCACCCTCTCCACCAATGTGCCAAGCCAGCTGGCGCTGGCCGAGATGCTGCGTCAGGGCGGGGTCGATGCCCACTTTCGCCGCCTGCGCCACACCCTGGCCCAGCGCCAGCAGCAGATGCGGGCGGCGCTGCAGCGACTGTTGCCCAGCGAAGTGCGGATCTCCTCCCCCGATGGCGGCTACTTTCTCTGGCTGGAGTTCCCGCCCCGCCTCGACAGCCGCACCCTCCACGCCATGGCGCTCGACTGCGGCTTCTCCATCGCCCCCGGCGCCCTCTTCTCCAGTCAGGGGCAACACAACCACTGCCTGCGCCTCAACAGCTCCCATCCCTGGAGCGAGCAGCTGGAGCAGGCACTCCACCAGCTTGCGGGCCTGATAAACCGGCAGCTGGAAACAGAGGGGTGATCGCCAAAGCGCAGAAACAACAACGCCCCTTGAACGGGGCGTTATCGGCAATCCATGGCGGTGAGGGTATCAGGCGGGGGCGTTAAGCTGGGCCACCTGCCGCTCGATGCTGCTCTTGAGGTTATCATCGAGCTTGAGGGCGCGCGCCAGTTCGTCGAGATAACCGCGCTCCATAAAGTGATCCACCTCGATGGCGAGCAGGGAGGCAAGATAGACCTCGGTGGCCAGCTCCATGTCGGTCACTTCCCGTGCCAGCGCGTGGGGATCGAGGGGGCGGGCCAGCTCGGCGTCAATCCAGCGGGCAGCATCGCTCTGGCCCTGCTCGGTCAGGTACTCCTGAATCTTCTGGCGCTCGGCGCCGTCGATATGGCCGTCGGCCCGGGCTGCCGCCACCATGGCGCGCACCAAGAGAGCCGAGCGGGCATCCAACGCATTGCCTGCCAGAGTGCTGACGGGATGGGTCGGCTGGGCGGGCGCCGCCTGCTGGGCCTGCCAATCCTGATAGAGCTTGTAGGCCAGTCCGCCAAGGGCCGCAGCGCCGCCCACGGCAGCGGCCTTGCCGCCATATTTGCGCATCTTCTTGTTGCCCAGCAGCAGACCGAGCGCACCACCGGCCAGCGCCCCCTGCATCTGCCCCTTGCGCTTGTCACCGCCTTCGTTGAGCCAGCCTTTGCCAGCCCCCAGCAACTGTTCCAGCATCTGTTTCATGGTGTCACTCCTGCGGGTCAAAAAAGTGAAATCGGGATGAATAGAGCCAGATAGTGACCCCGCCCCCCTGAATCGGGGATGAACCCTTGACCGGGCAGGCCGATGGGGCAAAGCTCAGGGAAACTCTTCAGGCAATAAGGATGTGACTGTGCCCAATCGCGAACTGACCCTGCAATTTCTGGCCGAACCCTCCGACGTCAATTTCGGCGGCAAGGTCCACGGCGGCATGGTGATGAAGTGGATCGATCAGGCGGGCTATGCCTGCGCCGCTGGCTGGTGCGGCGGCTATGCGGTGACCGTCTATGTGGGGGGGATCCGCTTTTTGCGCCCCATCCAGATTGGCCAGCTGGTGGAGGTGCACGCCCAGGTGATCCACACCGGCACCACCAGCATGCATCTGGCGGTGGATGTCTACAGCCGCCACCCCACCGAGACCGAGCGCCACAAGACCACCCACTGCATCATCATCTTCGTGGCGATGGATGAGCAGGGCAAACCGACCCCGGTGCCCCAGTGGCAGCCGCTGAGCGAGAGCGATCTGCAGTTGCAGCAGTACGCCAAAAAGCTCATCGCCCTGCGCGAGGAGATCGACAAGGAGATGCGCCAGCACCTCTGACCCTGATGCCTCACAGCCCGACAGAACGGGCGCTTTCGGCCAACGGCGGCGCCCCTGTATAATCCCCCTTTTCCCGCAACCGGAACCCTGCCCATGTCACTGGAAACTGCCCCGCCCGAGGTAAAACTCGCGGTGGATCTGATTGAACTGCTGGAAACCAATGAGCTGGCCCCCGAGCTGGTGCTGGCGGCGCTGGCCATCGTAAAAAATGACTACGAGCGCAAGCTGGCGGAGGGGAAGGATCACTGATCCCTCCCCGTTCTTTTCTGCCTTATCTTTCCGACGTCAGTTGTTCCCCACAGAAGTTTTCCCCACATAGCCACTCACTGCGGCCCCATCACCTCGTCACAGAGGGCGATCAGGGCCGAACTCAAGCGGCTGAGCGGTTCACCCCCCTCCTTTGCCGCATGGAGCGCCAGCTCCACCGATGCAACCTTGGGCCACTGGGTCAGGGCCAGCTGATCGGCGGGCATCAGCCGTTTGGGCAGCAAGCTCACGCCAATGCCTGCGCTCACCGCCCCCTGCAAACTGGCGAGACTGGCGCTGACATAGGCGATACGCCAGCGCCGCCCCAGACCATCGAGCGCCTCGGTCATCTGCTGGCGATAGAGCCCTTCGCTCGGGAAGGCGACCAGCGGCAGCGGATCACGCCCCTTCGCCGGCCAGTCGCGACTATCGACCCACACCAGCGGCTCACTCCAGCTGGCGAGCGGCGAGCCCTGTCCGCGCACCTGCTTGACCAGCGCCAGATCCAGCTCCCCCGCCGCGAAGCGCTGCCAGATGTGATGGCTCAGGCCGCTCTCCACCTCCAGCCGCACCTCGGGGTAGTCGCGGGCAAAGGCGGCCAGCACCGGGGTGATGGCACCGGCGGCGAAATCCTCCGGCACTCCGAGGCTGAGGGATATGCTCCCCTCGCTCACCTGCTCCTCGGCCTGCGCCAGCAGCGCCAGAATGCGGCGGGCCAGCCCCAGCAGCTGCTCCCCCTCGGCCGTCGCCACCACCTGCCGACCGGAGCGGTCCAGCAGCGGGCAACCGATCTGCTGTTCGAGCCTGCGCATCTGCTGGCTGATGGTGGATTGGGTCAGATGGACCCGTTCACCGGCCCGGGTGAAGCTGCCGGTGTCGATAATGGCGACAAAACTGCGCAGTAACAGGGGATCCAGCATGGGTTTCTCCATTTATAAAACCACTGAAACTCATTTTATCATTTAATTTCCAAATGATTTATTTCGCCGCTAGGCTGGCATTTGTTCAGTCAAATCAGGGTTTTTCATCATGTCTGCGCCCCTTGTTGCCTCTGCCAACGCCCGCCCGATCCCCTCATCAACCACTCTCCCGACTCATCAGCGCTGGCTGGAGCAGGCGGTGCAACTGGCCAGAGCCAATCACCGGCAGGGTGGCCGCCCCTTCGCCGCCCTGCTGGTGCGCGATGAGCAGCTGGTGGCGAGCGCGGTCAACGGCATCCATCTGGATGGGGACCCGACCCGTCACGCCGAGCTGGAGGCGCTGCGCAAGGCAAGCCAGAGCGGGCCGCTCGCGGGCAGCATCGTCTATGCCAGCGGTCACCCCTGCCCCATGTGCCTCGGCGCGCTGGTGATGAACGGCATCGCCGCCGTCTACTACGCCTTTGATAACGCCGATGCAGCGCCGTTCGGCTTTGACAGCACTGCCGCCTATCAAAAGCTGGCGCTGCCGCTGGCACCGCCTCCTCTGCCGCTGGTCAAGCTGGCCGTCACCATGACAGCAGCGGATCTCTACGGATCCCAGTTAAAACAAGCCACACAAGCAGCGCCTGATCATGAGTAAGGGGACAAGCGAACGCCCGGCAGAGGCGAGCCGCCAGCAGTTTGCCCTGCTGGTGCTGGTGATCCTGACTGGCCTTAACCTGCGCCCCTTTCTTACCGCCATCGGCCCGCTGAGCGGCGAGATTGGCCGCGCCCTGTCGCTCGGGATGGATACCCTGGCCTGGCTCACCCTGCTGCCACTGTGGCTCATCGGGGTCGGCGTGCTGCTCACCCCGCGCCTGCGCAGCCTTGCCAGCGCTACCACCCTGCTGGGGCTGGCCCTGTTGCTGCTCGCGGCGGGCAGTGCCCTGCGTTTTGATGCCCAGAGCGGCGCCCTGCTGATCACCACCGCCGCGCTCTGCGGCCTGGGTTCAGCGCTGGTGCAGGGGGTGCTGCCCGCCCTTATCAAGCAGCACTTTGCCCGCAAGGTGCCGCAAGTGATGGGGCTCTTCTCTGCCTGCATGATGGGGGGCGGCGCGCTTGGTGCCAGCCTCACGCCACGGTTGGCGGCGAGCCTCGACTGGTCGCAGGCGCTGGCGCTCTGGAGCCTGCCGCTGCTGCTGGCCCTCGGCTGGCTGATCGGCAAGGTGCGCCTGCCGCACACGGCCACCAGCCACGCGCCTCACGGCGAGCAGCGGCTGATCACTCTGCCCCGCAGCTGGTTGCTGATCGTCTGCTTTGGCATCATCAACAGCGGCTACGGCATAGTCGTGGCCTGGCTGGCCCCCGCCTATATGGCGAATGGGTGGAACGCTGCGCAGGCTGGCGAGCTGGTCGCCTGGTTGGCACTGGCGCAGACTGCCAGCGGCCTCGGCTTGCCGCTGCTGGCCGCCCGCAGTCTGGATCGGCGGCCATGGATGGGGCTGGCGATTGCCATGCAGCTGGCGGGATTTGGCGGCCTCTGGCTGGCGCCAGCCAGTGCCCCGATCCTCTGGTGCATGCTGTGCGGCGCCGGTCTTGGCGGCAGCTTTTCGCTGATCATGGTGATTGCGCTCGATCACCTGCCCGACCCGCGCCGCGCGGGCACCCTGAGCGCCCTGATGCAGGGCTTCGGCTTTATGCTGGCGGCCACCGGCCCCTGGGTGGCGGCACTGCTCTATCACTATGTGGGCGACTTTGCGGCCGCCTGGCAGTGGCAACTGGGAGGATTGCTGCTGATGAGCCTGCTGGTAGTGCGCCTCGACCCACGCCACTATCCCCGCGTTATGCGGTTACCGACCACCAGCGAGCCTACCCTTTCGGCGTCCCTCCCGGCCTGCGCTGCGGCCCAAAGCAACACACCGGCCTGAGGCCGGTGTGTTGGAGATAATAGTGTTGGGGATAACCGTATTGGGGATAACAAGATAGGCTGACGCTACTCAGGGGAGCAACTCAGCGCCCCTTCTTCTGCCGTCCGCTGTTAGCGGTGCGCGGCTTGCCTGCGGCCGGTTTGCCACCCTTGGGTGCCCCTTTGCCAGCACCGCCCTTGTTGGCAGCCCCTTTGCCCGCGCCACCCTTGCCCACCGGCAGCTTCTTCTCGAAGGCTTCCGGGCCCGGCACATTGGGACGCCCGCCAATCTCGTGATCGTCATCGCGGCGCGGCTTCTTGCCTTGGGCCGGCTTGGCGCTTGGCGCCGCAGGAGCCTTGGCCGCCTTGGGTTTGTCGCCTTTGGCCGGTTTCACCTCGGAGGAGGAGTCCTCAATCAGCTTGAACAGATCGATCAGCTCGTCGTCGGTCAGATCGCGCCACTCGCCCACCGGCAGACCCTTGAGGCTGACGTTCATGATGCGGATGCGCTCGAGCTTGGTCACTTCAAAACCGAAGTGTTCGCACATACGGCGGATCTGGCGATTCAGCCCCTGCACCAGGGTGATGCGAAAGACGAACGGCGCCTCTTTCTTCACCTTGCACTTCTTGGTCACAGTACCGAGGATCGGCACCCCGGCCGCCATGCCGCGCACAAACTCGTCGGTCACCGGCTTGTCGACGGTCACCAGATACTCTTTCTCGTGATCGTTGCCCGCCCGCAGGATCTTGTTGACCAGATCGCCGTGGTTGGTGAGAAAAATCAGCCCCTGCGAATCCTTGTCGAGACGCCCGATGGGGAAGACCCGGGTGCTGTGGTTGACGAAATCGACGATGTTGTCCTTCTCGCCCGCCTCTGTGGTACTAACGATGCCCACCGGCTTGTTGAGGGCGATCAGCACCAGACTGTCCGCCTCGCGCGGCTCGATCACCTGACCGTTCACCTTGACCAGATCGCCAACCTGCACCTGATCACCGATCCCGGCCCGCTTGCCGTTGATAAAGACATGGCCCTGCTCGATAAAGCGGTCGGCCTCGCGGCGCGAGCAGATACCGCTCTCGCTGATGTATTTGTTCAGGCGCATGGATTCGTTAGCCAGCATGAGTCACCTGCCAGAGGGGCTGAACCCCATCCTGTTGTACGGTTGCGTGCGTCGGCCATGCCGGACACATGATCTGCGGCATCACCCTCTCCACTACGTCGATTTTTTGCATACGGCTCCAATTTCAACGAGGCCAATGCCGGCCCATCCGGCAAAAAAGTGCGACACATTACCACATCGCCCGCCACAGCACGCCGGATTATCGCCAACTCCGACGCACCGGCGACACAATTGCGGGCCAGCTCACAGCACAAGGCCCCGCATCAGGGGCGATGGGGCAAACGGGGTTTGCCCGATTTCATGGCCAATAAAAGAGTCAGCAGTGGCGAGACAGGGGAGTACCGGAAGAGGCAAACGAGGGCATGGTTGCGCCCCGACCAGCGGCCGGGGCCAGCGGTTGATACGCCAACCCAGCTCCCCTCTGCCGCGGCGGACTCAGGGGTAGCGACTGATCTCGATCAGGTTCTGATCCGGGTCGAGGAAGTAGATGGACTCTATCGGCCCGCAGGCGCCACTTTTGGTCACCGGCCCCTCGACAATCTCCACCCCGTGGCAGGCCAGCTGAGTCATCACCTGCTCCAGCGGCCAGCGGGTGATAAGGCAAACGTCCCCCGATCCCACCTGCGCCCGGTTGCGCGGCTCCTGCCCAAGCAGTTGCAGATTGATCTTCTGGTTGCCAAACCCCACCGCCCGGCGCCCCGCACCGAAGGTGATGGCCTCCATATTGAGCACCGAGCTGTAAAACGCCACGGCGCGCTCGATATCACTTACCGTCAATACCAGATGGTCGATATGGCTGATCATGATTCCCTCCTGGTGCTGATGCCGGCAAGGCTGCCGGTGGTGATAAACATGCAGCCAGCCAACCCGGCTGTCCGCCTTGCCAGCTGCATCCCCGCTCGTTTGCCATAGACATCACAGATACAGGAACGCCCCGCTAGCCCCTCCATCATACCGGGCCAAAGCACCCACGACTGTGGTATGGCGCGCAAAGAGAGGCATTAGCTCCCCCTTTATCTGGGCTCCCTACACCAGCTCCAATAAATGCCTATAGGAATAACAGCTTACTGATTTCGCTACAAAAAATGGTACTCTTGTCAGCCTCGTCCCCTATTTCATGCAAGGTCAGAGCGCGATGCAACAATGCGGTATTTATGAACAGCTCATTACTCAACTGCTGACATCTCGACTCGACCGCGAGCGCTTTTACGTAGGGGAACGCCAACTTGAGCCTGCCGAAGCAGCAGTTTGGTTATCAAGATTTCTGAGCCGGGTTTTGGAATATGCGGTGGGCTCGGTTACTGGAGAGGATCAGCTGCAACGGCAGATTGAGCTGGCTAACCAGTTATTGCTTTGGCTAAAGGATCGCACCCAAGACCCAGACTTTATTGGCGAGAACCTCATCGATAGTCAGGGGAAAATTCTGACCGCGCTCTACCAGTTAGATAACCCCATCTCAGCCAATTTAAAGCAATATGCCGAAGATATTTTCCCTCTGACCGGTCTAACGCAAAGTGAGCTGTTCTGCGGCAGCAATGCGGGTTTGTCGATGGAGTCGGAGATTAAACGGGAGATATTATCGGCAGATAGCATCTGCTGGCTGGTCTCATTTATCAAATGGGCAGGTATCCGTATTTTCCGTCATGAGCTGGAAGAGTTCACCCGCAGCGGCCGCCAATTAAAAGTAATTACTACCTCTTATATGGGGGCAACCGACGCCAAGGCAGTTGAATTTTTAGCCAGCCTCCCCAATACCGAAGTCAAACTCAGCTATAACACCCAGCGCGAGCGGTTGCATGCCAAGAGTTATCTCTTTTGCCGAAATACCGGCTTTCATACCGGCTATATAGGTTCATCCAATCTCTCTCACTCTGCCCTCACCAGTGGCTTGGAGTGGAACCTAAAAATCACCTCGCAAGAGATCCCTCATATTATCGAGAAATCCCTGAGTACCTTTGAGACCTATTGGGAATCCGATGATTTTGAGCTGTTTGATGGCAAGCTCGAAAGCCGCAAGAAATTACAACATGCCCTGCAAGAGGCCCGTGGCGATGGGGACAAAAATAACCCGGCCTATTTCTTTGATATCGCGCCGTTTCCCCATCAACAGGAGATCCTTGAGCAATTGGCGATGGAGCGCACTTTACACCAGCGCTTCCGTAACTTGGTAGTTGCGGCCACCGGTACAGGGAAAACCCTGATCTCCGCTTTTGATTTTGCGCGTTTTCTGAAAACCAAACCCGACGCAAAGTTCCTGTTTGTCGCCCACAAAGAGGAGATCTTGCGCCAAGCATTAGCCTCGTACCGCGGTGTGCTCAAGCAATCCAATTTTGGCGAACTCTTGGTCGGCGGTGCCGTGCCTACTCACTACCGTCAGCTATTTGCCTCGGTGCAATCATTGAATAACCAGCTGGCTAATTTACGTCTTAGCCCAGACTATTTCGATTACATCGTCATCGATGAGGTTCACCATATTGCTGCGGTCAGTTATCGTGGTCTGCTCGCCGCCTTTGAACCTCACATTCTGTTGGGATTAACCGCAACGCCAGAGCGCCATGATGGCGGCGATATTCTCGCTGACTTTTGTGGTGTCATCGCAGCGGAGATCCGTTTACCAGAGGCCATCAATCGTCGCCATCTCTGTCCGTTCCAATATTTTGGTATCGATGATGATACTGACTTGCGCCAAGTGACTTGGAAAAATGGTCGTTATGACATCACAGAGCTCACCAATATCTACACCCATAATCAACAGCGGGTGCAGAAAATAGTCCAAAGCCTCTATGAGATCGTCACCGATATTACCAAGATCAAAGCGCTGGCATTTTGTGTGAGCCGCGAACATGCCGATTTTATGTGCAAGGCATTTTTATTGAAGGGCATCAAGGCTGACATCCTCACCAGCGATAACCGAGACGAGCGTCATAGCAAACAACAGGATTTGCGTACCGGCGTTATCAATATTCTCTGCGTGGTAGACATCTTCAACGAAGGTGTTGATATCCCAGAAGTCGATACCTTGCTGTTTTTACGACCAACGGAAAGCCTCACCATTTTCTTGCAGCAATTAGGGCGGGGCCTGCGGCTGGCGAACGATAAAGAGTGCTGTACCGTGTTGGATTTTGTTGGCAATGCTCGCGCAGAGTATGACTTTGCCCAAAAATTCCGGTCTCTGGTGGGTAAAACCAATAAGGCGATCAGCCACGAAATCAAACAAGGCTTTCCCCATGCCCCATTGGGTTGCCGCATCGAACTCTCAAAACAGACCCAAGAGTTAATTCTGAGCAATATCAAGAAGGCGACTCTCAATACCTCGCGCCTCATGGGCCTGATCCGCCGTTTCTCACAGGATTGCGATTTACCGCTGACACTGGCGAACTTTTTGAAGTTCTACCCTCACATCAGCCTTGAGGAGATCTACAAGCGCGGCAATTGGAGCACCTTGGTCAAACAAGCCCGCAACCACACTGTTTCTGAAATGAGCGATGAGAAGCTATCTACCCTCTACACCCGGGCCATCAAAACCCGGCTATTGGGCTGCGATGCGCTCCATTACTTGAACTTCTTACAAACCTTGGTGGAAAGCACCTTTACCTTAACGGCTGAGCAGGATGAGCGGATGGCTTTGATGTGCCATTACGACTTCTGGCAACAAAGCGGACCCAACGCCGGCTTTAGCTCCTTGGCGCACAGCCTGAAACAACTCAATCAACCAGAGTTGAGGGCCGAGCTTGCAGATCTGTTGCCCATGCTGATCAACCGGGTGCAACACGAGCAACTGGCCATGCCTGACCTTCCCGGCAATCCACTGCAACTGCATGCCCGTTATGCCAGAGAGCAGGTACTGGTTGGCTTTGGCGCGACCACCTTCGCGCAGCAACCCACGGCTCGCGAAGGGGTCTATGTCATCGCAGAGCAAAATATCGAGTTGCTGTTCGTGACCTTGAACAAAACGGAGCAGCACTTCTCCCCCACCACCCGTTATCACGACTACGCCATCAACGAGTCGCTGTTTCATTGGCAGAGCCAAAACAGCGCTCGCCCAGAGCGGGGTAAGGGGCTGAGTTACATAAACCACAGGGCAGAGGGTAAGCGCTTGTTTTTGTTCGTTCGTGAGCAGAGCAAAGATGAATTTGGCCGCACCCTTGGCTTTGTGAACTTTGGTGAGGTGGAGTACGTATCCCACAGCGGCAGCCAACCGATGAACATCAAATGGCGCCTAATGACCCCAATGCCGCCGTTTATGTGGAAAGAGGCTGCCAAGCTCGCGATTGGCTAACCGCTATGAGTGGCGAAAAAGCCGACGAGATCTCGCACAGATCCACGCTGATATTGGCCATTTGACTAATAACCATGCGGCCTTGCGGTTGTTTAACGTGCCCTAACATCAGATAATGTTGCGGCCTTCAAACCGGATACCCGACCTTCGATGACTGAATACCTGCTTTTATTGATCGGCACAGTGCTGGTTAACAACTTCGTGCTGGTGAAATTCCTCGGCCTCTGCCCCTTTATGGGGGTCTCGGGCAAGCTGGAAACCGCCATCGGCATGGGGCTCGCCACCACCTTCGTGATGACCCTGGCCAGTGCCTGCTCCTATCTGGTGGAGCACTACATTCTGGTGCCGCTGGAGATCGCCTATCTGCGCACCCTCGCCTTTATTCTGGTGATCGCCGTGGTGGTGCAGTTTACCGAGATGGTGGTGCGCAAAAGCAGCCCGACCCTCTACCGCCTGCTGGGGATCTTCCTGCCCCTCATCACCACCAACTGCGCGGTGCTCGGGGTGGCGCTGCTGAGCATCAACGAGCGTCATGACTTCGTGCAGAGCGTGATCTACGGCTTTGGCGCCGCCACCGGCTTCTCGCTGGTGCTGATCCTGTTTGCCGCCATGCGCGAGCGTCTGGTCGCCGCCGATGTGCCCGCGCCGTTTCGCGGGGTCTCCATTGCCATGATCACCGCCGGTCTGATGTCTCTGGCCTTTATGGGCTTTACCGGCCTCATCAAGATATAACCATGATCCATATTCTTTTTGCCATTCTGGTGCTGACCCTGCTAGCGCTGGCGTTCGGGATTATCCTGGGCTTTGCCGCCGTCAAGTTTCATGTGGAAGCAGACCCCATCGTCGATCAGCTCGATGCCCTGCTGCCCCAGACCCAGTGTGGCCAGTGCGGCTATCCCGGTTGCAAACCCTACGCCGAGGCGGTTGCGGGCGGCGATCAGATCAACAAGTGCGTACCCGGTGGCGAGGCCACCATGCGCAAGATTGCCGACCTGATGGGGGTCGAACCCCAGCCGCTGGGCGGCAGTGACGAGGCCGCAGTGCCGGTCAAAAAGGTCGCCTTTATCCACGAAGATCAGTGCATCGGCTGCACCAAGTGCATTCAGGCCTGCCCGGTGGACGCCATCGTCGGCGCCACCAAGGCGATGCATACCGTGATTGCCAGCGAGTGCACCGGTTGCGATCTCTGTGTCGATCCCTGCCCGACCGACTGCATCGAGATGATCCCGGTGCCCACCACGGTCGATAACTGGAAGTGGGATCTCAATAACGTGCATGTTCCGGGCAAGATTCCGGTCAAGTTGGTGGAGTAACCATGCAGTCTTTACTTGAACGCATCAAAGCCGGGAATATCTGGGACTTTCACGGTGGTATTCACCCCGCCGACAACAAACTGCAATCGAGCCAGAGCCCGGTCGAGCAGGCAGGTCTGCCGCCGCGCCTGATCATTCCGGTGCGCCAGCACGCAGGCGCCGCTGGCGACCTGCTGGTGCAGGTGGGTGACAAGGTCAAGAAGGGTCAACCGCTGACCCGTTACGCCAAGGGGCGGGTGGTGCCGGTGCACGCCTCCACCTCGGGCACCATCACCGAGATTGCCAACCACACGGTCGCTCACCCTTCGGGGCTTGACGATCTCTGCGTCATCCTCACCCCCGATGGCGAAGATGAGTGGGGCGAGCTCGACGGCAAACCCGATTACTGGAATCTGGAGCGGGGCGAACTGCTCGAGCGCATCCAGCAGGCGGGCATTGCCGGTCTTGGCGGCGCCGTCTTCCCCACCCACAGCAAGCTCGACGGCCGCGGCCAGCTCACCGAGATCCTGATCGTCAACGGGCTGGAGTGCGAACCCTATATCACCACCGACGATCGGCTGATGCAGCAGTACGCCGATGAGATAATGGATGGCATTCGGGTGCTCAAGCACCTGCTCAAACCGAAACTCACCCTGATCGGGGTAGAAGACAACAAACCCGAGGCGATCACCGAGCTGACCCGTCACGCCACCGACGAGGATGTGCTGGTCAAGACAGTGCCGACCAAGTACCCCTCGGGCGGTGCCAAGCAGACCATCGAGCTGCTGACCGGCCGTCAGGTGCCCAAGGGCGGCCGCGCGGTCGATATCGGCATCATGGTGCTCAACGTTGCCACCGTGTTTGCCATCAAGCGCGCCATTATCGACGGCGAGCCGCTGATCGAGCGGATCGTTACCCTCACCGGCGACAGCTTCAAGAAGCCCGGCAACGCCTGGGTGCGCCTCGGTACGCCGGTGCGCTGGCTACTGCAGCGCTTCGAGCTGCAACCGGAGGCGGATCAGCGGGTGATCATGGGGGGCCCCATGATGGGCTTTACCCTGCCCCACGCCATGGTGCCGGTAGTCAAGGCGACCAACTGTCTGCTCGCGCCGACGCAAGCCGAACTACCCGCACCCGGCCCGGAGCAGGCCTGCATCCGTTGCAGCGCCTGTGCCGATGCCTGCCCGGCCAGCCTGCTGCCGCAAGAGCTCTACTGGTACAGCAAGGCCAAAGAGTACGACAAGGCCGAGAAGCTCAACCTGATGGACTGCATCGAATGCGGTGCCTGCGCCTGGGTCTGCCCGAGCGAGATCCCGCTGGTGCAGTACTACAAGATCGCCAAGGATGACATTCGCGAAGCCCGCGCCGAGGCCGAAAAAGCCGAGCGCGCCAAGCAGCGTTTTGAAGCCAAGCAGGCCCGTTTCGAGCGGGAGAAAGCGGCCCGCGAAGCGCGCCACGCCGAAGCCGCCGCCCAGCGCCGGCAGGCGATGACTGCCGCTGGCGGGGAAGATCCGGTTGCCGCCGCGCTGGCCCGTATCAAGGCCAAGCAGGATGCGCCCATCACCGCCATTGCGGCCACCGCCGAGGGTGTGCCCGACAACAGCGCCGTGATTGCCGCTCGCGAAGCGCGCAAACGGGAAGCGGAAGCGCGCCGCGCTGCCAAGCTGGCGGAGAGTGCAAACAGCGAAACAGCTGCTGCGCCGCAATCCGCCGAGGCGGTTGACCCATCCAGCGATCCCAAGAAAGCAGCCATCGCCGCGGCTCTTGCTCGTGCCAAGGCCAAGAAAGCGGCTCAGGCTGGCGATGCTCCTGCTACAGATAGCGCGGCCGAAAGCCAGCCTTCAGCAGAGGCCGATCCGAAAAAAGCAGCCATTGCCGCCGCCATTGCCCGTGCCAAGGCCAAAAAGGCTGAGGCGAGTGGCGAGCCGGTAAGCACAGCCAACAGCGCGACAACCGACGCAGACATCCAAAGCGATGCGCCATCTGCGGCCAGCGAAGCGGTCGATCCCAAAAAGGCCGCTATCGCCGCGGCCATTGCCCGGGCCAAAGCCAAAAAGGCGGCCCAGCAGGGTGACAGCGCTGAGGGCTCTCTGACTGCAACCGCAGGCACCAACGAAACGGCTGCAACCCAAAGCGATGAACCATCTGCGGTCAGCGAAGCGGTCGATCCCAAGAAAGCCGCTATCGCCGCAGCCATTGCCCGCGCCAAGGCCAAGAAGGCGGCCCAGCAGGCAGCTGAACAAGGTGAGCCAATGCAGGAAGCAGAAGGGGCTCGCGGTGAGCAAGTACTCGCCGAGCCGGTGAGCGAGGCCGTGGCCGAACCGGCCGTTGCCGAGGCGAGCGTTGACCCGAAGAAGGCAGCCATCGCCGCTGCCGTCGCCCGCGCCAAGGCGAAAAAACTGGCTGCTGAAGCGGCCAGGGCCAGTGGTGCCACCCCGGATGAGGGATCATCATCCGACGCCGAGCCGCGCTGATGCTCGCTGGCCCATCGTTAAACAACGAGGTAATGCACTAATCCATGTTCAATATCGCGACTGCGCCGTTTGCCCATAACCGCAAACAGACCCGAACCCTGATGCTGCTGGTGATCCTGGCCTGTGTGCCGGGCTTGCTGGCCCAGACCTGGTTCTTCGGCTGGGGCTCCTTTATCCAGATCCTGATTGCGCTGGTAACCGCACTGGTGAGTGAGGCGTTGGTGCTCAAGCTGCGGGGCCGCCCCGTCAAACCGGCCCTGATGGATGGCAGCGCCGCCCTCACCGCCGTGCTGATCGGTCTCTCCCTGCCACCGCTGCTGCCGTGGTGGATGATGGTAGTGGGCACTGCCTTCGCCATCATCATCGCCAAGCAGCTCTATGGCGGGCTGGGCCAAAACCTGTTCAACCCGGCCATGGTGGCCTACGTGCTGCTGCTGGTCTCCTTCCCGGTGCAGATGACCAGCTGGCTGCCGCCAGAGAGCGTGCGCGCCTACAGCCTCGGCTTTGGCGATGCCGCGTCGGTCATCTTCACCGGCTTTAGCCTCGACGGCTACAGCATGGCCCAGCTCAAGCAGGGGGTGGATGGCCTCACCATGGCGACCCCGCTCGATACCCTGAAAACCGGCCTGACTCAGGGGCTCACCACCGGCGAGATCCTGAGCGGCCCGCTGTTTGAGGGTTGGGGTGGCATCGGCTGGAGCTGGGTCAACCTCGGCTATCTGCTGGGCGGCCTCTTCCTGCTGCAGCAGAAGGTGATCAACTGGCGCATTCCGACCGCCATTCTGGGCTCCCTGCTGGCGGCGGCGACCCTCGGCTACCTGATGAGCCCGGATGCGACCGCCACGCCGATGTTCCACCTCTTTAGCGGCGCCACCATGCTGGGGGCCTTCTTTATCGCCACCGATCCGGTCAGCGCCTGCACCACCCCGCGCGGCCGCCTGGTCTATGGCGTGCTGATCGGGGTGCTGGTCTACATCATTCGCCGCTTTGGCGGCTATCCGGATGCCTTCGCCTTCGCCGTGCTGCTGGCCAACCTTTGCGTGCCCTTTATCGACAGCCTGACTCGCCCGAAAGTGTATGGAGCCCGTCGCCAATGATGTTTCTGCCCTCTTTTCCCATCACAGCTGACGGAGCCCGGACATGTTAAAGAGCATGCGCAAGAACGGCCTGATCCTGGCCATGTTCGCGCTGGGCTGCACCGCACTGGTGGTGCTGACCAACGAGTTGACCAAGGACAAGATCGCCCACCAGCAGCAGCTGGAGAAGTTGCAGACGCTGGAAGCACTGCTGCCTGCCGGCAGCTATGACAACGATCTGGTGACCAGCTGCAAGCTGGTGACCAGCAGGAAGTATCTGGGCAGCGATCAGCCGCAGGCCCTCTATACCGCCAGCAAGAATGGCGTGGTGACCGGCTATGCGCTGGAGGCGATCGCGCCGGATGGCTACAGCGGTGCCATCCGCATCGTGGCGGGCTTTGATGCCAAGGGCACCGTCAGTGCGGTGCGAGTGCTCGCTCACAAAGAGACCCCCGGCCTTGGTGACAAGATCGAGCTGAAAAAATCCAACTGGATCAACAGCTTTACCGGAAAGTCCCTGACCGCCGACAATGAATCCGAGTGGGCAGTGAAGAAGGATGGCGGCGAGTTCGATGCCTTTACCGGTGCCACCATCACCCCCCGTGCCGTGGTCAAGGCGGTGAAAAACCTGCTGAAACTGCAGCACGAGCACCCGGAACTGCTCAGCAACGCCCCGGCTTGTCCGGCCGCACAATAAACCGGAGTCGACCCCGTCATGACACAGATGGAACAGATTGAAACGGGCACCGCCCCGATCGCCGAGCTGGAAAGCCGCAAGGGCGAGCTCAAGGAGCTGATGGTACAGGGGCTGTGGAAGAACAACCCCTCGCTGGTACAGGTGCTGGGTCTGTGCCCTACCCTCGCCGTCTCCTCCACCTTTACCAATGCGCTGGGGCTGGGCCTTGCCACCATGGCGGTGCTGGTCTGCTCCAACCTCGCCATCTCGCTGGTGCGCAACTGGGTGCCGAAGGATATCCGCATCCCGGTCTACGTGATGATCATCGCCTCGCTGGTGACCAGCGTGCAGCTGCTGATGAACGCCTACACCTATGGTCTCTATCAGGCGCTCGGCATCTTTATCGCCCTGATTGTCACCAACTGCATCATCATCGGCCGCGCCGAGGCGTATGCCTCCAAGAACCCGCCGCTGCTGGCGGCCCTCGACGGTCTGATGATGGGGCTGGGCTTTACTCTGGTGCTGCTGGTGCTTGGCACCATGCGCGAAATCATCGGCATGGGCACCCTGTTTGATGGCGCCGATCTGCTGCTGGGCGAGTGGGCCAAGTCCCTGCGCATCGAGCTGTTCCATTCCGATGCCAGCCTGCTGCTGGCCATTCTGCCGCCGGGCGGCTTTATCGGGCTGGGGCTGCTGATCGCCGCCAAGAACGCCATCAACGAGTGGCGTGACCGCAAGCAGGCGACCACAGTGGCTCACTGCAATGTGCCCCCCGTCCGTGCCCGGGCGACCCAGCTATGACACCACGGAAGGCTGCATGAACAACCAGAAACGCAGAGAGATACTGGAGCGACTGCGGGAGCACAATCCCCACCCCACCACCGAGCTCAACTTCAACTCGCCGTTCGAGCTTTTGATCGCCGTGCTGCTCTCGGCGCAGGCAACCGATGTCAGCGTCAACAAGGCGACCGACAAGCTCTATCCGGTGGCCAACACCCCGCAGGCGATGCTGGATCTCGGGGTGGAGGGGCTCAAGAGCTACATCAAGACCATTGGCCTCTTCAACACCAAGGCCGAGAACGTCATCAAGACCTGCGCCATCCTGCTGGAGCGCCATGGTGGCGAGGTGCCGGAGAACCGCGAAGCGCTGGAAGCCCTGCCCGGTGTCGGCCGCAAGACCGCCAACGTGGTGCTCAACACCGCCTTTGGCTGGCCCACCATCGCCGTCGATACTCATATCTTCCGGGTATCCAACCGCACCGGCTTTGCGGTGGGCAAGAATGTGGATCAGGTGGAGGAGAAGCTGCTCAAAGTGGTACCCGCCGAGTTCAAGCTGGATGTCCACCACTGGCTCATCCTGCACGGGCGTTACACCTGTCTGGCTCGCAAGCCCCGCTGTGGTTCCTGTATCATCGAGGACTTGTGCGAGTACAAAGAGAAGGCCTATCCCGAGAACTGATAGCCTCGCAACCGAGATTGAAAGCAGTACACATCACCAACCCGGAGAACTGAGCAATGAGAATTCTGCATACCATGCTGCGTGTCGGCGATCTGCAACGCTCCATCGACTTCTACACCCGCGTCCTTGGCATGAAGCTGCTGCGCAAGAGCGAGAACAGCGAGTACAAGTACACCCTGGCCTTCGTCGGTTACGGTGACGAGAAAGATGAAGCGGTGATCGAGCTGACCTACAACTGGGGGGTGAGCGAGTACGAACTGGGCTCCGCCTACGGCCACATCGCGCTGGAAGCGGACGACATCTATGCCACCTGCGAAGCGCTGCGCGCCGCCGGAGCCAAGATCACCCGCGAGCCGGGCCCGGTCAAAGGCGGCACCACCGTCATCGCCTTCGTCGAAGATCCGGACGGTTACAAAATTGAACTGATTGCCAAGAAAGATGCCGGTACTGGCCTCGGTGACAGCTTCTAAGCTGCCCTAATCCCGCTGCCGAATGGCAGGATCAAAAAAGAGCGCATCTGCGCTCTTTTTTATGCCTCTTTGCCGGGGACAGCACTAGATCTCGCCATTGCGCCCCATGCTGATGACCACCCGCCGGTTCTTGGCACGACCCTGCTCGGTTTCGTTGGAGGCAACGTGCTGCTTCTCGCCATGCCCCTCCACCGAGATCTTGCCGGGATCGAGCCCCAGATCGACGAACACCTTCTTGATGGCATCGGCCCGCTTTTCCGAGAGTTTCTGGTTGGTCCAGCGCCCGCCATAGCTATCGCTGTAGGCGTCGATCACCACCACATCGATGCTCTTGTCCGCCTTGATATATTCGCCGATCATCGCCAGCCGTCGTTTGGATGAGATGGAGAGCTGATCGCTGTTCTTGTCGTAGGTGAGCACGCTAAAGGCGATATCGTTGAAGCTGTAGGGCAGCAGCCCGCTCTGACAGTCAAGGAACGCCTGATATTTGACCCGGAAGTTGACCGACGAGAGCGACACCCGCACCGGCCGGTTCTGGCGATACCAGTCCCGATACTGGAAAGTTGGCATGTTGCCCCCCTCCAGCTCGTCGAGCATGGTCCAGGCAGTCTGTCCCTCAACCAGCCCATCAAACTGCTGATAGAAGTGGAGCTGGCTCACTTCCCGCCCCGCAATGCCGGGGCGCCAGACCGGCGGCATAATGCCAAGGCTCACCGTCTCGGTTCTGGCCTGTGGCCGTTTGCCCTTGAGCTCGAAATCGAGATTGATCTTGCGCCCGGCGCGGCTGACAAAGGCCCCCGTTCCCCAGTTCGGGATCGGGTGTTCGAGGCGGCACTCAATCTGGGTATCGGAGGTCAAACGCCAGACGGATTGATCCAGACCGGCACCGAATTCGGTCACCCCAGCCTGTACTTGCATACTCACCGATATGCTGATCAACCCCAACTTCCAAGCGTCCAACGGCTTGTCCTCCACACGATCTCATATGGAGTATCGGCCGCGGACAGGCAACCTTTAGCGGCAAAACTGCAAAGGGCTGCCGCTGGCGGCAACCCCTTGCCTCTGCTGAAAAAAATCGGGATAGCAGTGGCAATCGCAGCATCTGATGCGCGCCAACGGCGGCGGATCTCGCTACAGTAGAGCCAGAGTGACAGGATGTCGCCGTGCAGGAGCAAGACGCATGTTCAGACCCTTCCCGACCTTGTGGCCCCTTATGCTGGCCATGCTCGGCAACGCCGCCCAGAGCGCAACTCAGGATGAAGAGTGGGCACAGCAGCGGGCCAATGCCGTGCTCTCCCTGATGAGCTTTACCGTGGTGCCGGATATCACCGCCAGCGATCTCTCCCTCGGCAGCGGCAGTGGCCAGTCGGCCGCCCTCAGCATGGCCCAGCTGGGCGGTGGCGCGACCATGAGCGAATCGTTCCCTATCTATCTGGAAGGAGCCCTCGGCTTTAGCCGCTACGATCCCCAGTTTGTCATGAGCAACGGCAGCGAGAGCCGCACCATCCCCACCCGCTGGAACAGTGCCACCGCCTCGGGCGGCGTTGGCTGGGATATCTCCCTGCACAGGGATAAACAGGGCGGCCACTGGGTACTGCGCCCCATCGCCAATGTCTCGCTGGGCACCATGGCCAGCGATATTCGCATCGGCAACTGGCTGCTCGATCGTACCAAAGGCTACTCCCTCGACTTTCTCGAAAACGGTCAGCTCAATATGTACGGGCTGGGTGGCTCGCTGATGGTCGATTACGAGCTCTTCTCCAAAACTCAGGATATCGATGCCGAGCTGCGTTACTCCTACCAACACCTGCAGAGTTTTGGCAATACCTCGGAGAGTGTGCGTGGCAGCGCCGAGGCGGAGAACCTCGGCCTCTATCTGCGCCGCCGGGCGCCGGTGTTTGACTGGACCCTGCTCGATCGCCCGCTGCGCTATGTGATGGAGGGGGCGCGCACCGAGTACCTCGGCGAGCAGCGTGGCCTGCTCGGCTTCAATGCCCTCAATTCGCTGGGGCTCGGCCTTGAGATAGACAGCAGCAAGTACCACATCATCGTCAGCCGCACTCGGCTGGTCGCCCGCTATATGTTCAGCAACAACACCCGCGGTTATTCGGTCGGACTGGCCATGAGCTTCTGAGCTGAGCGGGATATGCGCGGGATAACAGAGAGATCGGGCAGCCTTTTCCGGGTGGATTCCCGGCCACCAGCATTGCTGTAACACGATTCTGGAGGCGGCAGCAGCCCGGATAGCGCCGAATTAATAAAGTAAAATGTTTATTAATTCTACGCTATTCAGCCTGCAAGGGAGCGACCTGAGGAGCAAACCGGCCTTCATCCGCTCGAAAGGGCTGACAAACCGCCCCTCCGATCTGATGACAAAAGGTGATCGGGCCACAAAATGCCCCTTTTCACTCTCTCTGTTGCCGCCAATAAAAACGCCAGCCTTGCGGCTGGCGTTCTCATTGGGGTTGAAGCGACTTATTTCAGATCGAAACGGTCGTTGTTCATCACCTTGACCCAGGCCTTGACGAAGTCGCGGACGAACTTCTCCTTGCCGTCTTGCTGGGCATAGACCTCGGCGTAGGCGCGCAGCACCGAGTTGGAGCCAAACACCAGATCAACCCGGGTGGCGGTCCACTTCACCGCGCCGCTCTGACGATCCACGATCTGGTAGCTGTTGCGGCCAGTCGGCTGCCAGCTATAGGCCATGTCGGTCAGGTTGACGAAGAAGTCGTTGCTGAGCACCCCGACCCGGTCGGTAAAGACGCCGTGGGCCGAGCCGCCGTGGTTGGTGCCAAGCACCCGCAACCCGCCGACCAGCACCGTCATCTCGCGGGCGGTGAGTCCCAGCAGCTGGGCACGGTCGAGCAGCATCTCCTCCGGCTGCACCTTGTAGTGCCCCTTCTGCCAGTTGCGGAAACCATCGTGAACCGGCTCGAGGAAGGCGAACGACTCGGCATCGGTCTGCTCGGCGCTGGCATCGCCGCGACCCGGCGCAAAGGGGACGACGATATCAACGCCGGCCAGCTTGGCCGCCTGCTCCACCGCTGCGCTACCGCCCAGCACAATCAGGTCGGCAATGCTGACCGGCTTGCTCAGGGTGGCCTGCAGGGCGATCAGGGCATTGAGCACCTTCTCGAGGCGAGCCGGTTCGTTGCCTTCCCACGCTTTCATCGGCGCGAGGCGGATGCGGGCACCGTTGGCCCCGCCGCGATAATCAGAGCCGCGGAAGGTGCGGGCACTGTCCCACGCGGTGGCGATCAAATCGGCTGGCGCCACGCCGCAGGCCAGCAGTTTGGCCTTGAGCTCGCTCACCTCCTTGTCGGAGAGCTGGTAATCCACCGCCGGAACCGGATCCTGCCATACCATGACTTCGCTCGGCACTTCCGGCCCCAAATAGCGGCTGCGCGGCCCCATGTCGCGGTGAGTCAGCTTGAACCAGGCGCGGGCAAAGGCGTCGGAGAAGAGCGCCTGATCCGCGGCAAAGCGCTCGGAGATCTCCCGGTATACCGGGTCAAAACGCAGCGCCATGTCCGCATCGGTCATGATGGGATTGCAGCGGATGGAGGGATCTTCCACATCCACCGGGCGATCTTCCTCCTTGATGGCGACGGGCTCCCACTGCCAGGCACCGGCCGGGCTCTTCTTGAGCCACCAGTCGTGGCCCAGCAGCATCTTGAAGTAGCCGTTGTCCCAGCGGGTCGGGTTGCTGGTCCAGGCCCCTTCAAGGCCGCTGGTCACCGTATCGCGGCCGATACCGCGGCTTTCGTGGTTGATCCAGCCCAGCCCCTGCTCGTGCACATCGGCCCCTTCGGGAGCAGGCCCCAGTTTGGCTGCGCTGCCGTTGCCGTGGGCCTTGCCGACGGTGTGACCACCGGCGGTGAGCGCCACTGTCTCTTCGTCATTCATCCCCATGCGGGCAAAGGTGACGCGCATGTCGTGGGCGGTTTTCAAAGGATCCGGGTTGCCATCCACCCCTTCCGGGTTGACGTAAATCAGCCCCATCATCACCGCTGCCAGCGGGTTCTCCAGATCCCGTTCGCCGCTGTAACGGCTCCCTTCGCTACCGCTCGGCGCCAGCCACTCCTTTTCGGAGCCCCAGTAGACATCTTTTTCCGGATGCCAGATGTCCTCGCGGCCACCGGCAAAGCCGAAGGTCTTGAGCCCCATGGATTCATAGGCGACGTTGCCCGCCAGGATCATCAGGTCAGCCCAGGAGATCTTGTTGCCGTACTTCTGCTTGATCGGCCACAGCAGACGGCGCGCCTTGTCGAGGTTGCCGTTGTCTGGCCAGCTGTTGAGGGGAGCGAAGCGCTGGTTACCGGTGTTGGCACCGCCGCGCCCGTCGGTAGCGCGATAGCTGCCGGCGGAGTGCCAGGCCATGCGGATCATCAGGCCGCCGTAGTGGCCCCAGTCGGCCGGCCACCAGGGCTGGCTGTCGGTCATCAGGGCATGCAGATCGGCCTTGAGGGCATCGTAATCGAGGCTGTTGAAGGCGTCTGCATAATCGAAAGTCTCATCCATCGGATTGGTCTTGCGGTCATGCTGATGCAGGATGTCGAGGTTGAGGGCATTGGGCCACCAGACTTGATGCTCCTGGCTGGCAGAGGTATTGGCACCGTGGGCAAAGGGGCACTGACCGGCCCCGCTAGCGTGTTTGTCCATCTTCAGATCCTCATTGTGGTCATAATGACGGCGAAACCCTTCGCTTCGCAGTTGAGACTAGCCTACCCCCCACCACCCACTTAAAAAACCGAATAAAAAAGTTCAATTCAATCTGGTTTTACGATTGAACTATCTCGTCACCGGATAACAAACAGAACAATGCAGGCACTGGCAGAGTAGTCATTGCATAGATCACACAAGCTTGTTGAACCCACTGTTAACATGTGGCCATTGCACACCAGCCGACAGCGTTGAAATGGACTTCACACCTGTGAGGCGTCCCGTACCTCATGAGGTGGCCATGCTCAGCAAAGTGGCCCGAAATGCCAGCAGATCATCACGCGGTAAGCTGAAGAGCGGAAACAACAAGGGCGGCCAATTGGCCGCCCTTGTTGTGTTTCTTAGCGAATGGTCGCCATCTGCCGCACGCAGCGCTGCTCCCTGTCATCCACCCGCTTGGCAAACCAGGCGGTGGTGAGGTTGCGGGTGATCTTGGGGCTTTTTAGCTGAATACCCGGCAGGATGGCGCGGGGCAACCGCTTGCCCGCTTTCTGGTCTGCCAGCGTGAACACGCGATGATAGAGGTCGCTCTGGCCAAATTCGGCGGTATCGCCGAGTTTGAGGCTCTGGTGGATCGCCTGCTGACTCATGTTGATCCGGCTGGCGATGGTATAGACCGCGAGTTCCGTCTTGCCCGGCAGGTCGGAGTCATAGCGGATCAGATCGCCATCCAGAGCCAGTGTAGTACCGCTCAAACGGCTGACAGCGGCCTGAAAGGCGGCGTTGCGACTGGCATACCAGCCGGCGTTGAAGTCGGCGAAACGGTAGAGGGTATCGGGGTACTCCGCCTCATAGCCGAAGATATGTTTGGTACCAAACCAGATACCACCGCGGCGGGTAAAGACTTCGTGGCGGATGGACTCCTTGACCGGATAGGGATAACCGCGGGTATTGGCCTCGGCAAAGGCGATGCTCACCTGCATCGGGCCGCCGGTGTGCACCGGGTTCATGTTGCCAAACAGGGTCTTGCCCATCGGCAGCATGCTGATCATGTCCTCGAAAATTTCGCTCATCTCCCGCTCGGTACGAAGCGCATCGATGCGCTCGGCATAGCTCTTGCCAGTCGGCGAGTTGATGGAGAGCGCGGCACGCACCATAAACTCGGGGATCAGCAGCTTGGCCGCCCGCGAGTTGATCTCCTTCCAGGCGATCTTGCCAAGGCCCGGCACCACGGGGTCGGCCTGATAGGTCGCCTCCTGCTCCGCCACCGCCAGCACGGTACAGACGTTGTGATCGTTGACTGTCACCCCCTGGGTGGTGAGCGCCGTCACCACGTCGTTGGCCCACCCCTGCTTGTCGACCACATGGCGGGGCAGAAACCTCACGATGCGGCTCTTCATGTCCGCCGGCTTGCGCGGCTGCATGGCTGGCGGGGTCGCCTTTTTGGCGGGCACTGTCGCGCCCGTTGTGTCGCTCGGTGCAGGGGCAGAAGCGGGATCGCTGGCACAGCCGGCCAGCAGCAAGGGGATCAGCAGCGCCAGCGTGCGCATGGCGGGGGAAACAGAAAAGAGAGAGAGCGTCATCGGATATCCGGTACTGAGGCTGGAGGCAAACCCGCCCGGCGGCGGGCGCACACATGATGGCTCATTGTAGAGAATTGATCCACAAGGCTAAAGTCCCATCGCCTCGCCCCTCTCCCTGACCAGACAGGGGTTGCCGCAACAGGAGCGCCCCCATATATGACCAGATAACAGGTATGACCCGACAACAGACATGGGCTTTTATCGAGAGTTGTTTACATTTAGAATGCCGCCGCCAGGATGCTCACGGTATGGACCCTATGGATACGCTCGCCCATCTCTTTGCTTACGTGCAGCAGTGGCTGCTCACTCCGATCTGGCACTGCCTGACCGGACTGCTTGATTTCAACGGGCGGCTTGGGCTCCCCTTCCTGCTGATATCCGGCCTCATTGCCTACCTCCTCTATCGTATGCGCCGGCGCCAGCAAGGCCCGGCAGTGGGCAGTTTCGCCGGTTTTCTCGGCGGCCGGGCCATCTGGCTGCATCCCTCCGCCCTGCTCGATTATCAGTATTATCTGGTGCGCGCCCTGCTCCATGTGGCCCTGATCGTGCCGATCCTGACCCTGCTTAACCCCTGGCTTTTGCAGGCAACAGATGTTACCTCCGCGCTCACCCGTCTGTGGGGTGAACGTCCCCGTCTGGCCGAGGCGAGCTGGCTGATGATGCTTTATGGTCTCGGGGTATTTCTGGTCAGCGATTTCGTCCACTACTGGCTGCACCGTGTCTTTCACAGCCGCTGGCTGTGGGAGTTTCACAAGGTGCACCACAGCGCCACCGTGCTGGTGCCGCCGACCGCCAGCCGCATTCATCTGGTGGAAAAGCTCGCTGAAATCCTGCTCAAGGGGAGCGCGCTCGCCCTCTACTCCGGTGCTTTCTACTGGCTGTGCGGCGGCTCCGTGCGCCCCTACACCCTGTTTGGGGTGGGCTATCTGGTGCTGATCTTCAACTCGCTGGCCGCCAATTTGCGCCATAGCCATATCTGGCTGTCGTTTGGCCCGCGGCTGGAGCATATCTTCAACAGCCCGGCCCAGCACCAGATCCACCACAGCCGGGATCCCCGCCACTTCAACCACAACTTCGGGATCAACCTGTCGCTGTGGGACTGGTGGTTCGGCACTCTTTACGTCACCAACCACCAACCAGAGCCCCTCACCTTCGGGGTCGGCCCGAAAGACAATGTGCGCTACAGCCGTCTGGGTGCGCTGATCCTGCGCCCCTTTCTGGTCACGGCCCGCAAGCTGTGGCATGCCCTGCCCCGTCCTCGCAGTCGCAAGCCGCAGCCTGATTTACGGTAGTTACGCTCTTCGCACCATAAGTCCAGTCCTCGCAGCACCCAACCCGTCGTTATAAAAAAGCCCCCGCCATTGCTGGCGGGGGCTTGTCATCTATGTGGTGCGAGCATGGCTCGCTTGCAGAGCGTTAGCGATTGTTCACCCGCTCGTGCAGCTCCTGCACCGAGTTGACGCTGGCTGTGGCATCAACGCTGATGGCCATGCAGGTCGCGAATGCCTCGTTCATGGTGGTGGTATACGCCACCTTGTTCTGCAGGGCGGCGCGGCGCAGCTGCTTGGAGTCCTCAATAGCCACCCGCCCTTCGGCGGTGTTGACGATGTAGGTGTACTCGCCATTCTTGATGCGGTCGAGAATGTGCGGGCGACCTTCGTGCACCTTGTTGACCAGACGCGGGTTGATGCTCGCTTCGCCCAGCGCGACAGCAGTGCCGTGGGTGGCATCCAGCTCGTAACCCAGCTCCAGCAGCTTGGCGGCCAAATCGACCACCTGCGCCTTGTCACTGTGACGCACAGACAAGAGGGCACGACCCTCTTTCGGTACGGCGTGGTTGGCACCCAGCTGCGCCTTGGCATAGGCCTCGGCAAAGCTGCTGCCCACACCCATTACCTCACCGGTGGAGCGCATCTCCGGCCCCAGCAGCGGGTCAACCCCCGGGAACTTGGCGAACGGCAGTACCACCTCTTTCACCGAGTAGTAGGGCGGGATGATCTCTTTGGTAAAGCCCTGCTCTTTCAGGCTCTGACCGGCCATCACGCGGGCGGCAATCTTGGCCAGCGGCGCACCGGTCGCCTTGGAGACGAACGGCACGGTACGGGCGGCACGCGGGTTCACCTCGATGAGGTAGATGTCATTGCCCTTGACCGCGAACTGCACGTTCATCAGGCCGATAACGCCGAGCTCCAGCGCCAGCTTGCGCACCTGCTCGCGGATCTCGTCTTGAATCTTTTTGGACAAGGTGTAGGGCGGCAGGGAGCAACCGGAGTCACCGGAGTGGATACCGGCCTGCTCGATGTGCTCCATGATGCCGCCGATGACCACATCGGTGCCGTCGCAGATGGCATCCACGTCCAGCTCGGTCGCATCGTCCAGGAAGCGATCCAGCAGTACCGGCGATTCGTTGGAGACGCTCACCGCCTCGGCGAAGTAGCGACGCAGGTCGGTCTCGTCGTAGACGATCTCCATGGCGCGGCCACCCAGCACGTAGGAGGGGCGAACCACCAGCGGGTAGGTGATGCGCTCGGCCACCACGACCGCCTGCTCCAGCGCGGTGACAGTACCGTTTTCCGGCTGCTTGAGACCGAGGCGCTCGACGGCAGACTGGAAGCGCTCGCGGTCTTCGGCGCGGTCGATGGCATCCGGGCTGGTACCGATAATCGGCACGCCGTTGGCTTCCAGTGCGCGGGCCAGTTTCAGCGGGGTCTGGCCACCGTACTGGACAATCACGCCCTTGGGTTTCTCGATGCGCACGATTTCCAGCACATCTTCCAGGGTCACCGGCTCGAAGTAGAGGCGATCCGAGGTATCGTAATCGGTGGAGACGGTCTCCGGGTTGCAGTTGACCATGATGGTCTCGTAACCGTCTTCGCGCAGGGCCAGCGCCGCGTGTACGCAGCAGTAGTCAAACTCGATGCCCTGACCGATACGGTTCGGGCCGCCACCGATGACCATGATCTTGTCGCGGTCGGTGGGGTTGGCCTCGCACTCTTCGTCATAGCTGGAGTACATGTAGGCGGTGTTGGTGGCGAACTCGGCGGCGCAGGTATCGACCCGCTTGTAGACCGGGAAGATGTTGTGGCGGGCACGCAGCTTGCGCACTTCCCCTTCGGCCACACCGAGGATCTTGGCCAGACGGGCATCGGCAAAGCCCTTGCGCTTGAGGGCGCGCAGGAAGTCGGCATCGAGACCGGCCATGCCGCGCTCTTTTACCTCTTCTTCCAGCTTCACCAACTCTTCAATCTGCACCAGGAACCAGGGGTCAATCTTGGTCAGCTTGAAGATGCCGTCCATGGAGAGGCCGGCGCGGAAGGCGTCGGCGATATAGAAGATACGCTCAGCACCGGCATCCTGCAGCTCGTGACGGATGCGGGTCAGGGAGTCCGGGGCGTTCAGATCCACCATGGGGTCGAAGCCCGCCTTGCCAGTCTCGAGACCGCGCAGCGCCTTGTGCAGGGACTCCTGGAAGTTGCGGCCGATGGCCATCACTTCGCCGACCGACTTCATCTGGGTGGTCAGACGGTCGTTGGCACCGGCGAACTTCTCGAAGTTGAAGCGCGGCACCTTGGTCACCACGTAGTCGATGGCCGGCTCGAAGGAGGCCGGAGTACGACCGCCGGTGATGTCGTTCATCAGCTCGTCCAGGGTGTAACCGATGGCGAGCTTGGCGGCAATCTTGGCGATGGGGAAACCGGTCGCCTTGGAGGCCAGCGCGGAGGAGCGCGACACCCGCGGGTTCATCTCGATGATGACCATGCGGCCATCTTTCGGGTTGATACCGAACTGGACGTTGGAGCCGCCGGTCTCGACGCCGATTTCGCGCAGCACCGCCATGGAGGCGTTGCGCATCAGCTGGTACTCCTTGTCGGTCAGCGTCTGGGCTGGTGCGACCGTGATGGAGTCACCGGTGTGAATACCCATGGGGTCGAAGTTTTCGATGGCGCAGACGATGATGCAGTTGTCGTTGCGATCCCGCACCACCTCCATCTCGTACTCTTTCCAGCCAATCAGCGACTCGTCGATGAGCAGCTCTTTGGTCGGTGAGAGATCCAGACCGCGCTCGCAGATCTCGACGAACTCTTCGGTGTTGTAGGCGATGCCGCCACCTGAACCACCCATAGTGAAGGAGGGACGGATGATGCAGGGGAAGCCCACCATCTGCTGCACGCCCCACGCCTCTTCCATGTTGTGGGCGATGCCGGCACGCGGGCACTCGAGGCCAATGCTGCGCATCGCCTTGTCAAAGCGGGAGCGGTCTTCGGCCTTGTCGATGGCATCGGCAGTGGCACCGATCATCTCGACACCGAACTCGGCCAGCACGCCGTGTTTTTCCAGCGCCAGTGCGCAGTTGAGCGCAGTCTGGCCGCCCATGGTGGGCAGGATGGCGTCCGGGCGCTCTTTCTTGATGATTTCGCGCACCACTTCCCAAGTGATGGGCTCGATGTAGGTGGCGTCCGCCATCTCCGGGTCGGTCATGATGGTGGCCGGGTTGGAGTTGACCAGAATGACGCGGTAGCCCTCCTCGCGCAGGGCTTTGCACGCCTGGGCACCGGAGTAGTCAAATTCGCAGGCCTGGCCGATGACGATGGGGCCGGCGCCGAGGATCAGGATGCTCTGAAGGTCGTTACGTTTTGGCATGAAACTCTTTCCTCTTTTCCTTAGGCGCGATACTGCTTAATCAATTCAATAAAGTGGTCAAAGAGACCGGCACAATCGTGCGGGCCCGGGCTCGCCTCGGGGTGACCCTGGAAGCTGAAGGCCGGACGGTCGGTGCGATGGATGCCTTGCAGCGACCCGTCGAACAGGGAGACGTGGGTGGCGCGCAGGCAATCCGGCAGGCTGTTCTCATCTACCGCAAAACCGTGGTTCTGGGCGGTGATCATCACAGTGTTGTCGTCCAGACTCTTGACCGGGTGGTTGGCGCCGTGGTGGCCAAACTTCATCTTGACGGTCTTGGCGCCGGAGGCCAGACCCAGCAGCTGGTGACCCAGACAGATGCCGAACACCGGCGTGTTGGTATTAAGGAAAGTCTTGATGGCGTCGATGGCGTAGTCGCACGGCTCGGGGTCGCCGGGGCCGTTGGAGAGGAAGATGCCATCCGGGTTCAGCGCCAGTACCTCGGCAGCCGGAGTCTTGGCCGGCACTACGGTCAGGCGGCAGCCACGGTCCACCAGCATCCGCAGAATGTTGCGCTTGACGCCGAAGTCGTAGGCCACCACGTGGTATTTCAGCTGGTCAGCAGCCGGGGTGACGTGCCCCTTGCCAAGCTGCCAGCTGCCTTCGGTCCAGTTGTACGCCTCACCAACCGTCACCTCTTTGGCCAGATCCATCCCCTTCAGACCGGGGAAGGCGCGGGCCTGTTCGAGAGCATAGGCTTCATCGACCTGTTTCCCGGCCAGAATGCAGCCAGCCTGAGCGCCTTTCTCGCGCAGGATGCGGGTCAGTTTGCGGGTGTCGATGTCGGCGATGCCAACGATATTGTGAGACTTGAGGTATTCGGAGAGGGATTGCTGATTGCGGAAATTGGAGGCAAGTATCGGAAGGTCCCGGATGATCAATCCCTGAGCATGGATTTGACTGGACTCTTCATCTTCGCTGTTGGTGCCGGTGTTGCCTATATGGGGGTAAGTGAGGGTGACTATCTGACGGGAATAAGAGGGATCGGTGAGGATTTCCTGATAGCCCGTCATCGACGTATTGAAAACCACTTCACCAACGGAACATCCCTCGGCGCCTATCGACACGCCTTTGAATACAGTTCCATCTTCCAGCACTAGCAATGCAGTGTGATTCAAGACAACCTCCAGTTATTTAGCTTTAAATTCAGCAATTTACCTGGGTGTTGCGGGCTCGGTTCCGGCCTTGGACAGGACTCGAACCCGGCAGATTTCTGGCAAATTGGGCGCATTCTACTTAAAAAAAGTGGCATTTCAACGTCTTTTCTCAGACAGAATGCATCTAAATTCAATAAAAAAGCAACATTACCCATTATCTATGCACTCAATTGCTTTTCAAGCCCCTGCAGCAAAAGAAAATTTGAAACCAGACCAAAAAAACTTCGAAAACCACGACAAAATAGACGAGATACAATCTTAAACCCTTTAAAAACAACATATTAAAAAACACCATAAGAACAACCAAAGTGCGAATTCGTGCCTTCTGCGTGTAGTTTTGTTGACGCCAAAAACAGCAAACGTTTTTCTGTGTTTGAATTTTTAGTCCATTTGGAGTGATGTGAAAAAATGGCTGTGGACGCCGTAAACGCACCAAAGATTGTTACCTTGTGATGACATTTCAAGGCAACAAAAGGAGTGGGAAAAATGAAATGACTGTTTTTGCCTGACTGAATCAAAAAAAGCACACTAACCAGTGTTTGTGTAACTTTTTGCTCAGCAAACAGCAAAAACCCCGGCAAGCCGGGGTTTGGTCAGACAGGATAATCAGACAGAAGAAAGCGGAAGAATTACTTCAGATTGAGCACATCCTGCATGTCATAAAGACCGGCGCCCTGCTGACGCAGCCACTTGCCGGCGCGCACTGCACCATTGGCAAAGGTCAGGCGGCTGGAGGCCTTGTGGCTGATCTCCACCCGTTCGCCGATATCGGCAAACATGACGGTGTGCTCACCCACCAGATCGCCGGCGCGGATGGTGGCAAAGCCGATGGTGTTGCGATCCCGCTCGCCGGTGATCCCCTCGCGGCCATAGACGGCGCACTCTTTCAGATCCCGGCCCAGCGTCTTGGCAACCACCTCGCCCATGGAGAGGGCGGTACCGGACGGCGCATCCACCTTGTGGCGATGGTGGCCTTCGATGATCTCGATGTCGGTATAGTCGCCCATCACCTTGGCGGCCTGCTCCAGCAGTTTGAACACCAGATTGACCCCGACCGAATAGTTGGAGGCGAACACGATACCGATCTGCTTGCCTGCCTCTTTAAGGGCTGCCTTACCTGCCTCGTCAAAGCCGGTGGTGCCAATCACCATCTGCTTGTTGTGGGCCTGCGCAAAGGCCAGATTGGCCAGAGTCACCTCGGGACGGGTGAAGTCGATGATGAGGTCGAACTGGTCGCGCACCTTGTCGAGGCTGTCGCTAATCGCCACACCCAGATGACCCAGCCCGTTGAGATCGCCCGCATCCAGACCGATCACCGCCGACCCCGGCCGCTCCAGCGCAGCGCCAACCACCACCCCTTCGGTGTTGGTGACCGCCTCCAGCAGCACCTTGCCCATACGACCATTACAGCCCATCACGGCCACACGGATCGGATTGTCCATCTCCACCCTCTCATCTCTTTTAATTATGGAAAGAGACCGTTTTACCAGCCTGCGTCTGCTTTGAAAAGCCCGCCGTGCGCCAGCTGACCACGCCGACAAATAGACAGATTTTTCTTTTAAATCCGAATATTTAACGGATTTAATCATAACAGCCAAATCGACCGACAAAAAACCTTATCCATCTGGACGTCTATCTTGACCGGGCGGGGTTGACTCACTACTGTGGGCCCCCCGATGCGGCAGGATGCCCGCGCTGTTTTCCCCCTATCCCGATCCGATAAAGGCACAAAGCAGTTCACGACAGGAGGTCATTGTTCAATTTCAGAGGAACACATGATCCAGACCCAACCCAGTGCCAGGGCCTTGCTGCCGCTACTGGTCTTTCTCGCACTCTTTATCGGTACCGGTACCTGGCTGACCCTGCAAGGGGTCGAGTTCGCCTTCTATCAACTGCCCGCCCCTGTTGCCGCCCTGCCAGCCGTGATGCTGGCGCTGCTGCTTGGCAAAGAGGGCTTCAACAGCAATCTGGAGACCTTCTTCAAAGGGGTCGGCCACAGCAACATCATGGCGATGTGCCTCATCTATCTGCTGGCGGGCGCCTTTGCCAGCGTGGCCAAGGCCACCGGCGGCGTTGACGCCACCGTGGCGCTCGGTCTGTCGCTTATCCCCGGCTGGGCCCTGCTGCCTGGGCTGTTCCTCATCTCCGCCTTTATCGCCACTGCCATGGGTACCTCCATGGGCACCATAGGTGCCGTGGCGCCGGTGGCCCTCGGTGTGGCGCAGGCTGCCGGTATCGATCCTGTGCTGATGGCAGGCACCATCCTCTCCGGCGCCATGTTTGGCGACAACCTCTCCATCATCTCCGACACCACCATAGCGGCCACCCGCAGTCAGGGGTGCGAGATGAAGGACAAGTTCCGCGAGAACTTCAAGATTGCCGCCCCTGCCGCCATTGCGGTGATCCTGCTCTATCTGGCGCTCGGCTCCGTCGGCGCGGCGCCCGCCAAGGCCGGTGCCGTTGACCTGCTCAAGGTGATGCCCTACCTGCTGATCCTCGGTCTGGCGCTCTCCGGCATGAACGTGTTCGTGGTGCTGGGGATCGGCATTGTCGCCGCAGGCGCCGTAGGCATGATTAATGGCTACGCCATCGGCCAGTTCAGCAAGGATATCTATCAGGGCTTTACCGGCATGCAGGAGATCTTCCTGCTCTCCATGCTCATCGGCGGCCTCGGCGCCCTGATGGAGCGTCAGGGTGGTCTGGCCTGGATCAGCGATCGCATCGGCGCCCTGATTGCCCGCTTTACCCGCAGCCACCATGGCGAGCAGAACGAGAAAGCGGCCGAACTCGGCATCGCCGGGGTGGTGAGCCTCACCAACCTCTGCACCGCCAACAATACCGTCGCCATTATCGTTGCGAGCAAGGTCGCCCGCGATCTGGCAGAGCATCACGGCGTCACCCCGCGCCGCGCCGCCTCCATGCTGGATATCTTCTCCTGCGTGATCCAGGGTCTCATCCCCTGGGGGGCACAGGCGCTGCTGCTGGGCTCCATCTTCGCCCTGTCACCGCTGGCGGTAGTGAGCATGAGCTTCTACCCGATGGCGCTGGCACTGGCCGCGCTGGTCGCCGTCTTTGTCAAACACCAGATGCGCCAGCGTTGATCCTGTGGGTACCGGCCCTCGTCGGTACCCGCTTTTCACCCCGTCCCCACGAGAGAATATGTTAAGGTAAGGGCCATGTACGCCCTGCCGTCCATTGCAGTCAGCCCGGAGGTTCCCCATGCAAGAGTCCCAGCCCGAACGTCAATCTCTTCGCCAACTGGTACGTCAACGCAGAAAGAGCCTTAGCCCGCTCGAACAGCAGCAGGCAGCCCAACAGCTGCTGGCCCAGTTCAAACAGCACCCCGAGATCCTCGCCGCCAAGCGCATTGCCCTCTATCTGGCCAATGACGGGGAGATCAATCCCCTGCCCGCCATCCACTGGCTGTGGGCCCAGCAGAAAGAGGTCTATCTGCCGGTGCTCCACCCCTTTACCCCCGGTCACCTGCTCTTCTTGCGCTACACCGCCACCAGTCCCATGGTGCGCAATCGCTACGGCATCGAAGAGCCCGAGCTGGATATGCAGCAGGTGGTGCCCCACAGCACCCTCGACCTCATTTGCACCCCGCTGGTCGCTTTCGATGGCGACGGCAATCGCCTCGGCATGGGGGGCGGCTACTACGATCGCACCCTCGCCATCTGGCATGAGCACAGAATGGGCCCCAAGCCGCTGGGGATTGCCCACGACTGTCAACAGGTGGAGGCGGTGCCGCAGGAGGTGTGGGATGTGCCGCTGCCGCAGATCATCACCCCGAGCCGCTGCTGGCGCTTTGAATAAGCTGTTTTTGGCCAGCAGCCTCGGCTTTGTGCGCGCAAACGCAGAATAAACAGGCAAACGATTTACTTTCTGCCCCTTTTTGCCCCGGAACGTGAGCAACATGGTCGCGACGGGCTACGGGGTTGGATATAATGCGCCCGCTTTTTTCTTAAGGAACGATCATGACTCAAGATGAAATGAAGAAGGCGGCCGGTTGGGCTGCGCTCAAGTATGTGGTTCCCGGCACCATCGTCGGGGTGGGCACCGGCTCTACCGTCAACCACTTTATCGACGCGCTGGCGACCATGAAGGACGAGATCAAGGGGGCAGTATCCAGCTCCGTGGCCTCTACCGAACGCCTCAAAGGCTTCGGCATCACCGTGTATGATCTCAACGAGATCGACGCCCTCTCCGTCTACGTGGATGGCGCTGACGAGATCAACGGCACCCGCGACATGATCAAGGGCGGCGGCGCAGCCCTGACCCGCGAGAAGATTGTCGCTGCCGTGGCCGACAAGTTCATCTGCATCATCGACAACACCAAAACCGTCGACGTGCTGGGCAAGTTCCCGCTGCCGGTCGAGGTGATCCCCATGGCCCGCGAATACGTGGCCCGCGAAATCCGCAAACTGGGCGGCAATCCGGTCTGGCGTGAAGGCGTGGTCACCGACAACGGCAACCACATCCTGGATGTGAAGGATATGGCCATTACCGATGCCAAAGGGCTGGAAGTACAGCTCAACGCCATCGTTGGCGTGGTCACCAACGGCCTGTTCGCCCACCGTGGCGCAGACGTGGTGGTGATCGGCACCCCGGAAGGCGTGGTTATCCAGTAATCCCCCTGTGGATGCAAGACGGCGCCTCATGGCGCCGTTTTTATTTATTCCTCAACAAGTTGCAAAGCTCCGTTTACAACAATCGTTGATAACTTCAAAGAATTTGACTTTCGTCACAAATATTCCCTCTCCCAAACGTTTTTGCTACTTTACGGTTTTCTTCGCACACCAAATCTGCACTTACGTTTGCACATACAGAGGGATCGTCATGACCGCCAAGTTTTCATTGGACAAGGATAAAATCAAGGTACTGCTGCTGGAGGGGGTTCACCCCAACACCGTAGAGACCTTTCGTGCCGCAGGTTACAACAGTGTGGAGTATCTCAAGACCTCTCTCTCCGAAGAGGAGCTGATTGAGCGGGTTCGCGACGTCCACTTTATCGGGCTGCGCTCGCGCACCCAGATCACCGAGAAGGTACTCGACGCCGCCAGCAAACTGGTCGCCATCGGCTGCTTCTGCATCGGTACCAACCAAGTCGAGCTGGAAGCTGCCCAGATCCGCGGCATTCCGGTTTTCAACGCCCCCTTCTCCAACACCCGCTCGGTGGCCGAGCTGGTACTGGGCGAGATCCTGCTGCTGCTGCGCGGCATCCCCGAGAAGAACGCCAAGTGCCATCGCGGCGTGTGGGAGAAGCTGGCCAACCGCTCGGTGGAGGCGCGCGGCAAGAAGCTCGGCATCATCGGTTACGGCCACATCGGCACCCAGCTTGGTATCATCGCCGAGAGCATCGGCATGAAGGTCTACTACTACGACATCGAGAACAAGCTCTCGCTGGGTAACGCCATTCAGGTGCCGAGCATGGTCGAGCTGCTCAATATGTCTGACGTCATCAGCCTGCACGTGCCGGAAACCGCCTCCACCAAGAACATGATCGGTGCCGAGCAGCTGCGGATGATGAAACCGGGCGCCATCTTTATCAACGCCGCCCGCGGTACCGTGGTGGATATCGATGCCCTGGCTGACGTCATCAAGAGTGGCCATATTGCCGGCGCCGCCATCGACGTCTTCCCGGTCGAGCCCAAGTCCAATGACGAGGAGTTCCAAAGCCCGCTGCGTGGGCTGGAGAACGTCATCCTGACCCCGCACATCGGTGGCACTACCCATGAAGCGCAGGAGAACATCGGGCTGGAGGTGGCCAACAAGCTGGTCAAATACTCCGACAACGGCTCCACCCTCTCTGCCGTCAACTTCCCGGAAGTGTCGCTGCCGGGCCACAAGGGCTCCAGCCGCCTGCTGCACATTCACCGCAACCAGCCGGGCGTGATGAACCAGATCAACCAGATCTTCGCCGAAGAGGGGATCAACATCGCCGGTCAATACCTGCAGACCAGCAGCCATATCGGTTACGTAGTGATCGACGTGGAGACCGAGCACAGCGAGAAGGCGCTCGCCAAGCTCAAGGAGATCAACGGCACTATCCGTGCCCGGATCCTCCACTGATAGACCCTGATCTGCGCAGCAAAAAGCCCGTCGTGATGACGGGCTTTTTTATGTTGCAGAGCCTAAATCGTGTTCGCTCCCTTCTCCCCTCACGGGAGAAGGGGGACAAGATATGTGCCCTACCACAATCCCAACAGATTGCGCCCCACCAGCGCCCCCCACACCAGCGCATTGAGAGCCAGCGCGATAAAGACGGCGGCAGAGCCCAAATCCTTGGCACGGCCGGAGAGCTCGTGATGCTCGGGGCCGATGCGATCGACCACCGCCTCGACGGCGGAGTTGAGCACCTCGACGATCACCACCAGCCAGCTGATGATGATAAGCAGCAGGATCTGGTTGAGGGAATCGCCAATCCAGAACGCCAGCGGCATCAACAGCAGGATCAGCATCAGCTCCTGCCGAAATGCTGCCTCGTTGATCCAGGCTGACCTGAGTCCTTTCATGCTGTAACCGGCTGCATTGATGATGCGGGTGACCCCGGTTGCCCCTGGCTTTGCCACGCTATCTACCTCATTTGGAATCGATTTTGGCTTCACATCCTATCAGAGCCCCCCAAGGTTTCAATCGGTGGACTTTTGCTTTATTTTATCCCTTTGCATTTTCGCCCCCTGCGGCTGACACCACCCACTCGAGACTTGAGTTGTATGTCCATTCACACAGATGAATTGCGCACCCGTCGCCTGGAGTCACTGATCACTCCGAGCGAGCTTGCCCACGCGTTTCCGATCACCGACACCGTTGCCCAGAATCTGCTGGATGCCCGTCGCGAAGTGGAGGCCATTCTGGCCGGAGAAGATCAGCGCCTGCTGGTCATTGTCGGCCCCTGCTCCATCCACGATCCTGCGGCCGCCCGCGAATACGCCCAGCGCCTCAACGCCCTGCGCGAGCAGTATAAAGAGAGCCTCTGCATCGTGATGCGCACCTATTTCGAGAAGCCGCGCACCATCGTCGGCTGGAAAGGGCTCATCAACGATCCGCGCCTCGATGGCAGCTTCGATGTCAACGAAGGGCTGAAACTGGCGCGCAAGCTGCTGGTCGATATCAATGAGCTCGGCATGCCCACCGCCACCGAATTCCTCGATATGGTGACCGGCCAGTACATTGCCGACCTCATCACCTGGGGCGCCATCGGCGCGCGTACCACCGAATCCCAGGTACACCGCGAGATGGCCTCCGCCCTCTCCTGCCCGGTTGGCTTCAAGAACGGCACCGACGGCAATACCCGCATCGCCATCGATGCGGTGCGCGCCGCCCGCCACAGCCACATCTTTTACTCCCCGGACAAGGACGGCAAGATGACCATCTACCGCACCGCCGGCAACCCCTTTGGTCATGTGATCCTGCGTGGCGGCCACCGCCCCAACTACGACACCGCCAGTATCGACGAAGCGTGCGAAGCGCTGGCCGATGTGGGCCTGCCGGAGCGACTGGTGGTCGATTTCAGCCACGGCAACAGCATGAAGGATCACCGTCGCCAGCTGCTGGTGGCGCAAGATATCTGCGATCAGCTGCGCCGCGGCCGCACCGGCATCGCCGGTATCATGGCCGAGAGCTTCCTGGTGGAAGGGCGGCAGGATGTGGAGAACGGCTGCGCGGCCACCTTCGGCCAAAGCATCACCGATGCCTGCCTGTCATGGAGCGACACCGAAACCTTGCTGACCATGCTGGCCGAGGCAGCGCAGGTTCGGTTGAACAAAGCAAAACTGCGGTAACAGCTGCGGTATCACGCTTTGGCCAGAGCATCACCGATGCCTGTCTATCTTGCATGGAACGACACCGAAACCCTGCTGACCATGCTGGCAGAAGCGGCGCAGGTACGCCTGAGCAAGCTAACTCGCTAACCCGCGTTACCCGAGATACACAAAGGGCCGGATATCCGTGATATCCGGCCCTTCTTTTTTGCCTTGCCAACCTTATCCGTTCGCACAATCCCTCTGGTCAGATCGGGCACCCCGCTCACAGGGCCCGCCACCGCCTGCAAACGGCCGACTCACTGCCAACACGATGGGCATAAATTTAATTTATTGATTTTCCCTACATGACCAAACTTTTGCTTATACCGAGCCATTGACCACTCAGACTGCTCCCGATTGGTCGCTGCGACCCGGCAGAGAGCAACTCCCGCTCAAGGGGATTAATTGGCAACCGGCACAAGGTGGGAAATCGTGAAGCTGGGAGCCCCGGCAACAGGGCAATACAGGCAAACAGAGTGCACACGCCGCAGAGACGCCCTTGTCGGCGCCTGCGTCACTCACAGCGTGGGCATAAACCAGACCCGCCCCGCCGCTTCGATGCGGTCGGTGCGGATCTGGAATACCTGCTCCAGCAGCGCCTCATCCACCAGCTCGACGCCCCCCTCGCGCACCACGGTGCCCTGTTGCAGGCAGAGAATGCGGTCGGCCCAGTCGATGGCCAGATTGATATCGTGGATGGCGAGCACCACCAGCAACCCCTGCCCGGCCAGGGTTTTCAGCAGCCGCAATAGCGCCAGCTGATGATGCAGGTCGAGCCCCGCCAGCGGCTCGTCCAGCAGCAGCACCTTGCCTGCCGGATTAAGGCTCGGCCACACCTGCAGCAGAGTGCGGGCAATCAGCACCCGCTGCTGCTCGCCTCCCGACAACCGGCTGAAATCCCGAGCCAGCAAGCCATCCAGCTCCAGCGCCTGACACAAGGCGGTGATCGCCTCGTTCTGCCTGCTGGCCGGGGTGGTCTCGGCGAGACCCAGACTCAGCACCTGAAACACCGGAATATGAAACAGCTGCGGCTGGCGCTGGGGCAACATGGCGCGCCGCTGCGCCAGCTCCGGCCAACTCAGATCCGCGATCGGCTCGCCGCCGATCTGCACACTCCCGCCAGCTGGCAAGATGCCGGCCAGGGCGCCAAGCAGGGTCGATTTGCCGCTGCCGTTGGGGCCGAGCAGAGCCACCAGCTGGCCGCCCTGCCAGCCGATATCGAGGGGGGCGAGCCGGTTGGCGACGGTGAGCCCCTGCGCGGCCAGCAGGGGAAGGCTTGGGCGCAGTGCATCACGAGGCAGCATGGGCATCTTGTCTCAGCAGCAGATAGATAAAGAGCGGCGCGCCGACCGAGGCGGTGATGACGCCGATGGGCAGCTCGCCGGCATTCAAGGCAGAGCGAGCCACCAGATCGGCGGCCAGCAGCAGGGCCCCGCCGCCGAGCGCCGAGGCGGGCAGCAGGAAGCGCTGATCGCTGCCGCCACAGAGCCGCAGCAGATGGGGCACCACCAGCCCGACAAAACCGATGACGCCGCACAGGGATACCGCCAGTCCGGTGAGCAGGCAGACCGCCAGCACCAGCCGCACCCGCATCCTGTCCACATCCAGCCCCATCAGGCGGGCCTGGGTCTCCCCCAGCAGCAACTGTTGCAGCACCTTGCCCTGGCGGCAGAGCCAGAGCAGGGTGAGCGGCAACAGCAGCCACCACCAGCCAAGCTGCTGGCTGCCATAGGAGAGGCTGCCCATCATCCAGAACATGAACTCACGCAGCGAGCTGTCGTCGGCAAAATAGAGCAGCCAGGTCATGGCAGCATTGGTGAGAATACCGATGGCGACGCCAAACAGCAGCAATCTGGCATGGCCGAGCCGCGCGCGCCGCGCCAGCCGAATGAGCAGTATGGTCACCAGCAGGGCGCCGCCAAAAGCCGCCAGCGACAGCCCCCAGCCGGGCAGATAGACGCCGAGCGCTTTGGCCACCGCCATCGCCACCATGGCGGCCAGTCCAGCTCCGCTCGAGACGCCAAGCAGACCGGGTTCGGCCACCGGGTTGTGCAGCATCACCTGCAGCACGGCGCCACCACAGGCCAACGCCGCCCCTGCCAGCAAGGCCAGCAGGGCGCGCGGCAGACGCAGCTCCAGCAAAATGCGCTGCTCAAGCTCCCCCAGCGGCTGCCAGGGCAGCAGCACAAATTCACCCCAGGCAAGGGAGAAGAGAAAAAGCAGCAGGGTCAGCAGCAAGAGGCCAAGCAGCCAGCGCCGCTGCCAGCGCTGCTGACGTGCAACAAGTGAGAGATACAAGCAGGTTCCCCACAACGAAAGAGGGTTTCTCCCCCGGCTGGCCACTCTGGCCGCGGAGGAGAATCGAGAGGGGGAATAATAACAGCGCCGTGCCACCCGAGGTCAAGGCTGATAGGGTCTGGCGATTTGCTGGATCTCGCCATTTACCACCAGCGTTTGCAATGCCTGCGCCAGCGGCAACTTGAGCTCCTGATAGGGTGAGCGTTTGCTCATCCCCAGATACAGGGTGATGGGACGGGCTGGCCGGTAAGTGGCTTTGGCCAGGGCAAGGGCCGGTTCGCGGCTCAGGGCGTAATCGACCTGACAGTCGGTGCCAATCATCAGCGGCAGGTGGCCGCGCTGCACCATCCGCAGCAGCTGATCTTCGGTAGCGACCCCGTGCTTGTCGAGCCGGATGTCGCTGTCGAACGGTTCAAAGTAGGCGGAGTTGAGCACGAATCCCACCTTGACGCCCAGCAGGTGACTGTATTGATCGAGCCGGGCCACCTGCTCGCGCTTGCCATAGAAGGCGGGCCAGCACTGGTAGTAGGCCGGTTGCAGGTAATCGATAAATTGTGCCCGCTCCGGGGTATGGGCCAGCCCAATCATCAGATCGACCTGTCCGGTCTGCATCTGCTTGAGCGCCCGCCCCCAGGGCACCCGTTTCACCTGCAGCCGGATGCCGCTCTCCTGCTCCAGCCGGTGCAGGATCTCGATATCGATCCCCTGCAGCTGACCATCTGACTGCAAAATGCGAAAGGGGGGCCAGACATCGGTCGCGACCGTCAGCGTCGGCATCGCATTAACCCACCCCGCGGCAAACAACAGTAACAGCACAATCCTGTATAACTTGCCCATTCCGCACCAACCTCGCACGGCTCATCCTGATTGCTTAAAAATACCCTGCCCCACCGCGTATGAAAACTATCGGTTCAGGGATAAAATGCGCCGAATTTGCGAGGAGAACCCAATGAACCCGATTTTCACCAGTATCGGTCTGCTGCTGTGCAGCAACGTCTTCATGACCTTCGCCTGGTACGCCCACCTCAAGAGCATGAATCACAAACCCTGGATCATCGCCGCCCTGGTGAGCTGGGGCATCGCCCTGTTCGAATACCTGCTGCAGGTGCCCGCCAACCGCATCGGCCATACCGTGCTCTCCGTGGGACAGCTCAAGATCCTGCAGGAGGTGATCACCCTCACCGTGTTTGTCCCCTTCTCCATCTTCTATCTGAAAGAAGATCTGAAATGGGACTACCTGTGGGCCGGGCTCTGTATTCTGGGCGCGGTCTTTTTTGTCTTCCGCGAGAAACTGACCGGCGCCTGAGGCTGTACACTCAAGGACATTCGAAGTAATGGCATCTGCTTGATAGACGAGGCAAAACCATGGAATTGCGAGACATGTTACAGACCCTGGCCAAACAGGATGGCTCCGACCTCTATCTGTCGACCGGCGCCCCCCCCTGCGCCAAATTCAACGGGGTGCTGCGCCCCCTGAATGAGACACCGCTCAACCCGGGCGATGTGGCGGCCATTGCCGAGGCCATCATGGACAGGGAGCAGAAGGAGCAGTTCGAGCGGGAGCTGGAGATGAACCTCGCCATCTCACTGCCGCAGATCGGCCGTTTCCGGATCAACATCTTCAAGCAACGCAACGAAGTGTCGCTGGTGGCGCGCAACATCAAGACCGAGATCCCCCGCTTCGAAGATCTGAAACTGCCCCCCGTGCTACTCGACACCATCATGGAGAAGCGCGGACTGGTGCTGTTTGTTGGCGGTACCGGCTCGGGTAAATCGACCTCGCTGGCGGCGCTTATCGACCATCGCAACCGCAATAGCGGCGGCCACATCATCACCATCGAAGATCCGGTGGAGTTCGTTCATCGCCACCGCAAGAGCATCATCAACCAGCGGGAGGTCGGCGTGGATACCCGCAGCTTCCACGCCGCCCTGAAAAACACCCTGCGTCAGGCACCCGACGTCATCCTTATCGGCGAAATTCGCGACCGCGAGACCATGGAGCATGCGCTGGCCTTCTCCGAAACCGGCCACCTCGCCATCTCCACCCTGCACGCCAACAACGCCAACCAGGCGCTGGACCGCATCATCAACTTCTTCCCGGAAGAGCGCCGCCCCCAGCTGCTCAACGACCTTGGCAACAACCTCAAGGCGTTTGTCTCCCAGCGGCTGGTGAAGACCACCGATGGCGGCCGCCGGGCCGCGGTAGAGATCATGCTGGGCACCCACACCATCCGCGACATGATCAAGCGCGGCGAGTTTGGCGGCCTCAAGGAGGTGATGGAAAAATCCAAGGCCCTCGGCATGGTCACCTTCGACAGCGCCCTGTTCGATCTGGTGGTGGAGGGAGTGATCGACGAGGAGGAGGCAGTGAAGAACGCCGACTCGGCCAACAACCTGCGCCTCAAGATCAAGCTATGGAAGGAGAAGGGCCAGATCGCCAGCAGCAGCGATGCCACCGGCTGGAGCCTCGAACCGACCAAGGACGAGAAGGGCGACCATTTCTAACCCCGTTTATCTGCCGGCAACGCTTCCGCTGCGCCGGCAATCCCTCCCCTCAATCTGCTCACCGCCTTAACACCAGCGCCGCACCTGCTGGCAATAGCGAGCATACTCTTCGCCGAACCGGGCACGGAGCAGCCGCTCCTCCGGCATGATCTGGAAACGGGTCAGCCAGAGCGCCAGCAGTGCCGGGCCACCCCAGACCCAGACTCCCCCAAGATAGCAGCCCCAGGCGGCCAGCCAGCAGAACAGCCCCAGATACATGGGATTGCGGCTGATGCGATAGACGCCACCGGTAACCAGATGACGGGTTTCATGCGGCCGGGTGGGACTGACGGTGGTCTTGTGATGCCTGAAGCGAAACAGGGCGCCAAAGCCCATGATGGCCCCCGCAACAAACAGAAGGGCGATGAGGGCCCACATCCCCATTCCGGGGTGTGTCTCTCCCCTGACCCACCACATGGCGGCGGCACAGCAGACAAACACCAGTGGTGGTGGCAGGCGCAACTCCAGATTGACCATTTTTTTCCCCTGAAAAGTGTCGGAACAACCACGCCTGCGGTAGACTCAATCGCTTGTCCAAGTCTGCCGAGAGTGACAAAGATCATAATAATAACAACAAGTTGACGTTGAGCTACAGCCAATGTGGCCAACTCGACCCACACTATCCTCACGCGAACAACAAAAAGGAACCACCATGCACAAGAAAACACTGCTGGCCACCCTGATCCTCGGCCTGCTGGCCGGGCAAGCGGTTGCAGCCCCCTACCTGCCGCTGGCCAGCGATCACCGCAACGGCGAAGTCCAGACCGCCAGCAATGCCTGGCTGGAAGTCGATCTCGGCGCCTTCGAGCACAATATCCAGACCCTCAAGGATCGCCTCGGTGACAAGGGGCCGAAGATCTGCGCCATCATGAAGGCGGACGCCTACGGCCACGGTATCGATCTGCTGGTTCCCTCGGTGGTGAAAGCGGGTATCCCCTGCATCGGTATCGCCAGCAATGAAGAAGCTCGTGTCGCCCGCGAGAAGGGCTTCACCGGTCGTCTGATGCGGGTACGTGCCGCCACCCCGGACGAAGTGGAGCAAGCCCTGCCCTACAAGATGGAGGAGCTTATCGGCAGTCTGGTGAGTGCCCAGGGCATTGCCGATATCGCCCAGCGCCACCACACCACCATTCCGGTGCATATCGCGCTCAACTCCGCCGGCATGAGCCGCAACGGTATCGATCTGCGGCTGGCCGACTCCAAGCAGGATGCGCTGGCCATGCTCAAGCTCAAGGGGATCACCCCGGTCGGCATCATGACCCACTTCCCGGTGGAGGAGAAAGAGGACGTCAAGATGGGGCTGGCCCAGTTCAAACTGGACTCCCAGTGGCTGCTGGAAGCGGGCAAGCTGGATCGCAGCAAGATCACCATCCACGCCGCCAACTCCTTCGCAACACTTGAAGTACCGGACGCCTACTTCGACATGGTGCGCCCGGGTGGCCTGCTCTACGGTGACTCCATCCCCTCCTACACCGAGTACAAGCGGGTAATGGCATTCAAGACCCAGGTTGCCTCCGTCAACCACTACCCGGCCGGCAACACCGTCGGTTATGACCGCACCTTTACCCTCAAGCGCGACTCCTGGCTCGCCAACCTGCCGCTCGGTTACTCCGATGGCTATCGCCGCTCCCTGAGCAACAAGGCCTATGTGCTGATCCAGGGCCAGAAGGTGCCGGTGGTCGGCAAGACCTCTATGAACACCATCATGGTGGATGTGACCGACCTCAAAGGGGTGAAACCCGGTGACGAGGTGGTGCTGTTTGGCCGTCAGGGAAATGCCGAGGTGAAACAGGCGGATCTCGAGGAGTACAACGGCGCCCTGCTGGCGGACATGTACACCATCTGGGGCTACACCAACCCCAAGAAGATCAAGCGTTAAGCTAATCTCTGCCATGAAAAAGGGCTCCCGCGGGAGCCCTTTTGCTTGTTTGCCAATTATGCCGTTTTCTTGCGGGTCACCCAGAGGCTTAACCCCATGGAGGCCAGCAGGATCAGCGCGACCACGCCCAGTGCGATGCCGGTCGGGATCTTGAAGATATCCAGCAGCAGCATCTTGACCCCGATAAACATCAGGATCAGCGCCAGGCCGTATTTGAGCAGGGCAAAACGCTCGGCAACGCCCGCCAGCAGGAAGTACATGGCACGCAGACCCATGATGGCGAAGATGTTGGAAGTGAGCACGATAAAGGGATCCGTGGTCACCGCGAAGATGGCCGGAATGCTGTCTACCGCAAAGATAAGGTCGCTCACCTCTACCAGCACCAGGATCAGCAGCAACGGGGTGGCATAGCGCACACCGTCACGCCAGACGAAGAAGTTCTCCCCCTCCAGCGTCTCGGTCACCTTGAAGCGACGGCGCATCCAGCCCAGCAGCGGGTTGTTGGCCAGATCGGGCTCCTTGTCGGCCGCCCACAGCATCTTGGCACCGGTCAGCAGCAAGAAAGCGCCGAACAGGTAGAGGATCCAGTGGAACTGCTCGATAAGCCAGCTACCCGCAAACACCATACCGGCCCGCATCACGATGGCACCCAGTACCCCGTAGAGCAGCACCCGGCGCTGCAGCTCGGCCGGAATGGCAAAGTAGCCGAACAGCATCAGCCAGACGAAGACGTTGTCCACCGCCAGCGCCTTCTCGATGAGGTAGCCGGTGAGGAACTCCAGCCCCTTCTGGTTGGCAATTTCACGGCCTGCGCTGTGATCCAGCCAGAGCCAGATGGCCAGGTTGAACAAGAGCGCCACGCTGACCCAGATAAGGGACCAGATACCCGCCTCTTTGAGCGACACCTTGTGGGATTTGCCACCACCGACAAAGCGTATGTCTATCCATAACAGGACCAGCACTATGCTGAAGAAACCGGTCCACATCCACCATTCACCCATATTCACTTCTCCCAAAAACGACAAAACCCACGACCGAGAGGCGTGGGTTTGCGTTTTGAGCAGATACACCTTGCCTCTCGGCAAGGTCTCACTTACAGCCAATTTTCATCGACTGCCCGGCTGCCGGGTGCACTGCAGGAAATGGGTGCACCGTAATGACGACAAACCAGCGAGAAGTTACTCCCCTTGTTGCGCGGATATTAACAGCGGTAAAAGATAACGCCAAGAGGCATCTTCACCCTGACAGCAAAAAAACGGGGCGCTGTATGAGCGCCCCGTTTTTCCGTTGCGACCAGCGCAATCAGAGCGGATCCACCTTGAGGCAGGAGACGGCGTGATCGAAGTTGCCCTCCAACACAGGGCGGGTCTTGGCACACTCGGGGCCCGCCACCGGACAGCGGGTGCGGAACACGCAGCCTGACGGCGGATTCATCGGCGATGGCAAATCCCCTTCCAGGATCTGGATCACCTTGTTGCGCTCCAGCTCCGGATCCGGGATCGGCACCGCCGACATCAGCGCCTTGGTGTAGGGGTGCAGCGGATTGGCAAAAATCTCCTTGCGGGTCCCCAGCTCAACGGCGTTGCCCAGATACATCACCAGCACCCGGTCGGAGATGTGTTTGACCACCGACAGGTCGTGGGCGATGAAGATAAGCGACAGCCCCATCTCCTTTTGCAGCGACTTGAGCAGGTTGACCACCTGCGCCTGGATAGAGACGTCGAGCGCCGACACCGGCTCATCGCAGATGATCATCTTGGGCTCGAGGATCAGCGCCCGGGCGATACCGATCCGCTGGCACTGGCCGCCAGAAAACTCGTGTGGATAGCGGTTGACCAGGTTGGGCAAGAGCCCCACCTTACTCATCATGGCGCGCACCTTCTCCTTCACCTCTTCCCGTGGCAGGTTGGGATAGAAGGTGATGAGCGGCTCGGCAATGATGTCACCGATGGTCATGCGCGGGTTGAGGGAGGCCAGCGGATCCTGGAAAATCATCTGGATCTCTTTACGCTTCTCGCGCAGGGCATTCTGGTCGAGCTGGGTAAGATCATCACCCAGCCACACCACCTTGCCCGCCGTCGCCGGCACCAGACCGATGATGGCGCGGGCGAAGGTGGACTTGCCGCAACCGGACTCACCCACCACCCCGAGGGTTTCCCCTTCGTAGAGGCGCAGGGTAACGCCATCGACCGCTTTCAAATCGGATGGCTTGGCCCATGGCCACGCCTTGCCACTCTTGATACTGAAGTGCACCTTGAGGTCAGACACTTCCAACAGCAATTTCTTCTCGGCACCCATTTAGTTGGCCCCCTTGTTCATGGCATCCGATACCCAGTGACAGGCACGCTCCCGGCCGTCATTGAACGGCGTCAGGATTGGCGACTGCTGGCCGCAAATATCGCTCACCCGGTGGCAACGCTCCTGGAAGGGGCAGCCGGTGGGCAGACGCAGCAGGTTGGGCGGATTGCCCGGAATGGTGGGCAGCACTTCCCCTTCGGTATCGAGACGGGGAATGGCGCGCAGCAAACCTTCGGTATAGGGGTGGCTCGGGCGATAGAAGATATCGTCCACCTTGCCGTACTCCATGGTACGACCGGCATACATCACCAGCACCTTGTTGCAGATACCGGCGACCACGCCAAGGTCATGGGTAATCATGATGATGGCGGTGTTGAACTCGCGCTTGAGCTCATTCATCAGGGTCATGATCTGGGCCTGCACGGTCACGTCGAGCGCGGTGGTCGGCTCGTCGGCGATCAGCAGTTGCGGGCGGCAGAGCAGTGCCATGGCGATCATCACCCGCTGGCGCATGCCGCCGGAGAACTCGTGAGGATACATCCCCATCCGCTTGCGCGCTTCAGGGATCTTCACCGCATCCAGCATCCGCACCGACTCCTCGAACGCCGCCGCCTTGTTCATCCCCTTGTGCAGCATCAGCACTTCCATCAGCTGATCCTGCACCTTCATGTATGGGTTGAGCGAAGTCATGGGGTCCTGGAAGATCATGGCAATCTTCTCGGAGCGGATCTTGTTGAGCTTGGACTCGGGGAGGTTGAGGATCTCTTCGCCCTGAAATTTGGCGGAACCGGTGATCACGCCGTTCTTGGCCAGCAAGCCCATGATGGCAAACGCGGTCTGGGATTTGCCGGAGCCGGACTCGCCGACGATCCCCAGAGTTTCACCGGCAGAGAGAGAAAAGTTGAGGTCGTTGACCGCCACCACATTGCCATCCGGGGTCTTGAACTCGACCCGCAGATCTTTTACATCCAGTAATTTCATAAAAACTCCTTATCGATCTTTCGTGACGTTTTCCTGTCGATCCGATTCGCTGTCAGCGATGGGTGGCCGCGCTCTTGCGGCAGCCACTTGCCACCTTGATTAGCGATCCTTCGGATCGAGGGCGTCACGCAGACCATCCCCGAGGAAGTTGAAACAGAACAGGGTCACCACCATGAAACCGGCGGGGAACAGGAGTTGCCAGATGGCCACTTCCATCGACTTGGAGCCTTCATCCAGCAGAGCACCCCAGCTGGTCATGGGCTCTTGTACGCCCAGGCCAAGGAAGCTCAGGAAGGATTCGAACATGATCATCCCGGGCACCAGCAGGGTGGCGTAGACCGCCACGATCCCCAGCACGTTGGGTACGATGTGACGGGTGATGATCTTCCACTTGGAGACGCCGCAGACGTGGGCCGCCTCGATGAACTCCTTGCTCTTGAGGCTCAGGGTCTGGCCACGGACAATCCGCGCCATGTCGAGCCAGCTCACCGCCCCGATGGCGATAAAGATGAGCGCCAGATTGCGGCCAAAGAAGGTGACCAGCATGATGACGAAGAACATGAAGGGGAAGGCGTTGAGGATCTCCAGTACCCGCATCATCAGGCTGTCGACCCGACCGCCGATAAAACCGGAGGCGGCGCCATAGAGGGTGCCGATGATGACCGCCACCATGGCCCCCATGATGCCGACCATCAGGGAGATGCGGCCACCCAAGAGGGTACGCACAAATAGATCGCGGCCCAGACTGTCGGTACCGAAGTAGTGACCCGCTTCGATGTCCGGCGCACTCTGCATGGCACCCCAGTCGGGATCGTCAAAGGTGTACTGGGAGAGGTGCGGCCCGACAATGACCGCCAGACCGATGATGGTCAGGATGATCAGGCTGGTGAGCGCCGCCTTGTTGCGCAGGAAACGACGACGGGCATCCTTCCACAGAGAGCGCCCCTCTACCACTTCCACTTTCTGCGCGAACGCCTCGACGGCTTCGCGTTTTTCTGTTGAAACAACCATGATGCACTCCCGAATTAGTAACGGATCTTGGGATCGATAAAGGCGTAGAGAATATCGACCACAGCGTTAAAGGTGATGGTAAGGGCACCGACCAGAATGGTCAGACCGAGCACCATGGAGTAATCACGGTTAAGGGCACCGTTGACGAACAGCTGACCGATCCCCGGCAGACCGAAGATGGTTTCGATCACCACGGAGCCGGTGATGATGCCGACAAAGGCCGGGCCAAGATAGGAGACCACCGGCAGCATGGCCGGGCGCAGCGCGTGCTTCAGGATGATATGGCGCAGCGGCAGCCCCTTGGCTCGGGCGGTGCGGATGAAGTTGGAGTTCATGGTCTCGATCATGCTGCCACGCATGATCCGCGAGATGGCGGAGATGTAGTACATCATCATGCCAAACACCGGCAGCACCATAAACTGTACGCCACCACCCTGCCAGCCACCGGCCGGCAACCAGCCAAGATGGATACTGAAGATAAGCACCAGCAAGGGCGCCAGCACAAAGCCCGGGATCACCACCCCGGCCATGGCCGACGACATCAACAAATAGTCGATGATCGAGTTCTGTTTCAGCGCCGCTATGGTGCCGAAAGTGACCCCCAGAGTGACGGCAAAAATAAAGGCGAAGGTACCGATCTTGGCGGAAACCGGCAGCGCCTGGCTCACCAGATCGTTGACGGTAAAGTCCTTGTACTTGAAGGAGGGACCGAGATCACCCTGCACAAGGTTGCCCAGATAGGTGAGATATTGCATCCCGATCGGCTTGTCGAGGCCATATTTGGCTTCAATGTTGGCCATTACTTCGGGGGGGAGCGAGCGCTCGCTGCTAAAGGGGTTACCCGGGGCGAAACGCATCATGAAGAAGGAGACGGTGATCAAGACCAGCAGAGTCGGGATCGCTTCCAGTAGACGTTTAAAAATGAATTTCAACATAGACAATTCCTGTCCTGTACTGCTTCCAAAGGGTCGCGGTTGTAATAAAGGCCCGCCGTCTGGCGGGCCTGCTTGTTATGCGACTTGTAACGAAAATCAGTGAGCGATGATGTACATGTCTTTGCTGTAGAGGTTATCCAGCGGGTTGGCCGGGTAGCCGCCTACATAGGGTTTCACCATACGGGCAGTCACGTACTGATAGATGGGGGCAATCGGCATGTCCTTGGCCAGGATCTCTTCAGCCTGAACATAGAGCTTGTTGCGGGCAGCCACATCAACCTGATCGCGAGAGGAGTCCATCAGCTTGTCAAACTCCAGATTGGAGTACTTGCCGTCGTTGTTGCCGTGGGTGGTCTGCATCAGATCCAGCATGGAAGAGGCTTCGTTGTAGTCGGCAATCCAGCCGGCACGACCCACATCAAACTGACCCTGCTTCTTGGTCTCCAGATAGGTTTTCCACTCCTGGTTGACCAGGCTTACCTGCACGCCCAGCTTCTTCCACATGGAGGCAACGGCGACCGCTACTTTCTTGTGGTTGTCGTCGGTGTTGTAGAGCAGCTCGAACTTCAGCGGCTTGCTGGCATCGAAACCGGCCTCTTTCAGCAACTCTTTGGCCTTGGCATCGCGCTCGGCCTGGGTCATCTTCGACCATTCCGGAGCCACCGGCTTGAAGCCATCCACAAAGTCCGGCACCAGGGTGTAACCCGGCGTCTGGCCCTGACCCATCACCTTGTCGGCAATCACGTTACGATCGATGGCATAGGAGAGCGCAGTACGCACACGTACGTCATCAAATGGCTTCTTCTTGAAGTTGTACTGGTAGTAGTAAGTACCAACGTAGCCAGTCACCTTCAGCTCATCCGGCTTCTCTTTCTTCATCTGCTTGAAGCGCTCGATGGGCATCTGGTAAGTCATGTCCACTTCGCCGGCCAGATAGCGGTTCAGATCGGAGTTGGTGGACTGGATCGGCAGGTAGGTCACCTTGTCGATCACGGTCTTGGCGTTATTCCAGTAGTTGGGGTTGCGCACCACATCAACCCGCTCGTTCACGACCCAATCTTTCAGCTGATAGGCACCGTTGGATACCATGTTGCCGGGCTGGGTCCACTTGTCACCAAACTTCTCGATCACCTTCTTGGGTACCGGGTAGGTGGTGGTGTGGGAGAGCATGCTGACAAAGTAAGGAATGGCTTTCTCGAGCTGCACCTCGAAGGTGTAGTCGTCCACCGCTTTCACGCCCAGAGTGTCGGCAGGTTTCTTGCCGGCAATGATCTCGGAAGCGTTGACGATGGTCGGGATCTCCAGATACCAGGAGTAAGGAGAGGCGGTTTTCGGATCGACTGCGCGTTTGAAGGCAAATTCGAAGTCGTGGGCAGTGACCGGATCACCGTTGGACCACTTGGCATCTTTACGCAGATGGAAGATGTAGTGTTTGTTGTCCTTGGTTTCCCAGGATTCGGCTACCGCAGGCAGGATCTCGCCTTTGGGACCGGAGGCAACGAGACCTTCAAACAGGTCGCGCAGGATATTGGATTCGACCGTTCCTTCGGTCTTGTGCGGGTCAAGGGTCGCGGGCTCGGAGCCGTTGCCTTTTACCAGCTGCTGAACATCAGCCAGCTTGGTTCCCGCCGGGACATCGGCAGCTTGTGCCATATTGATGCCACCAAACAGTGCAGCCATCAGCAATGTGTTAATAATTGTTTTTTTATGAGTCATTTCCATACTCCAACAAGAACATTCCATGCGTTCATTTAAGTGGCGGGCATTGACCCCGCTCCCAGCATAATTCCCTGCCAATTCCGATATTGCAATAGATATTGTCAGGACAATCATTACTTTCCGGTCAAAAAACCAGCTGCCAGCCTGTTTTTCAGAATGAAAATGCCAACGACATGTTCATTTTTTAAACAAGCGTCCGATTCTAAAAAACGGTGTCCAAAAAGCAACCAATAAAAAGCCGGTCACGAGGACCGGCTTTCATAAAACAGACCTGGCTCACATCAGGCTGGGGAAGACACCCTTGATACCCGCCACCATGATCTCGATACCGAGCGACATCATGATAAGACCCATGATACGGGTCACCACGTTGATACCGGTATTACCCATGATTTTGAACAGCAGCGGGGCGGCGCGGAAGATTAGCCAGGAGCAGAAGGAGAAGACCACGACAACAACCGACATGCCGAGCAGCTGCTGCCAGTGGCTCTGGCTGGCATAGACGATGACCGAGGAGATGGCGCCCGGGCCTGCCATCAATGGCAACGCCAGCGGAACCACGGCGATCGATTCACGCACTGCCAGTTCGCCCTTCTCCTGTTTGTTGTGCTTCACCTCGCCCAGCTTGCCCTGCAGCATCGACCAGGCGATCAGGGTAATCAGCGAGCCACCGGCGATACGGAACGATGCCAGCGAGATGCCGAAACCGTCGAGGATCAGCTGCCCCATATACATGGAGACCAGCAAGATGATCATCACCGCGATATTGGCGGTGGTGTTGGTCTTCATCCGTTCAGCCTGGGTGTAGTGGCTGGTCAGGCTGACAAAAACCGGCAGCAGACCCAGGGGGTTGATGATTGCGAACAAACCGACAAAAAACTTCAGATACAAAGAGACGTCAATTGCTGCCATAGGCGCCTTCCAAACGTGTGCAGGGCCCATCGGGCCAGTCCATTAATTTCGCGCGTAAATTTACATCATCCCCAGAGCGGGCACCAATCAAATAATCTCACCATTTACAGGGTTTTTTGGTTAGTTTCGCTAATGCATGGTCGCAACGTGGCATAAACTGGTGCCAACTTGCGCAAAAGGGCTCGATTGCCACCCAACACTTGTCTATGCGCCCATATCCTGGCTTATCGTCTTTGCTGCGATGGCAAAGATGGCACCGAACGGCCAGCAGCCATGCCCCAAAGATCGCTGTCACAGCCATCAATTGGATTAGTCATGGATTAAAACAACATGCAATTTCGTAACAATTGGGGTTTCAGGAGAGGTTGGATGGTGACTTCGTAACCACAACGTTCATGTTTTATAACCTGAAGCGCCTCTTTCACCTCCTGCAAGCTGGCTAAACCTTATTTAACCATTTGATACAAAGCGATTATTACCGTCTATTTACAATCCTCTTTGCTTCCTTCAGGATGCACATTCCGATAACATCCATCAAACATGGATCATGAAATAAAATTTCTTTTGTTCTTTTGTTACACATGATCCAGATCAAGTTTTTCTGAGTCAGCCCCGCTCTATAATCGACTCAGAAAGCGATTTAGTAAGGCATGTGAAAAAGCTGTTGCAACGATACCGCCTTGACAGGGCGACTATAATTGCCGGGCATTGCCAACGTCTTACTAAACAGTTTTCAAATAATCAGGAGATAAACATGGCAGTAACCAATTTGGCTGAACTGGATGCACTGGTCGCCCGCGTTAAGGAAGCACAGCGTGAATTCGCCAGCTTCTCTCAAGAGCAGGTAGACAAGATCTTCCGTGCCGCCGCCCTGGCCGCCAACAACGCCCGTATCCCCCTGGCCCAGATGGCCGTGGAAGAATCCGGTATGGGTATCATCGAAGACAAGGTTATCAAGAACCACTTCGCCTCCGAATACATCTACAACAAGTACAAAGAAGAGAAGACCTGCGGCATTCTGAGCGAAGACACTCAGATGGGCACCATCACCATCGCCGAGCCGGTAGGTATCATCTGTGGTATCGTTCCGACCACCAACCCGACTTCCACTGCGATCTTCAAATCCATGATCGCGCTCAAGACCCGCAACGCCATCATCTTCTCCCCGCACCCCCGTGCCAAGAACTCCACCAATACCGCAGCCAAGCTGGTACTGGATGCAGCTGTTGCCGCCGGTGCACCGAAAGACATCATCGGCTGGATCGACCAACCGTCCGTTGAGCTCTCCAACGCCCTGATGAAACACGACGACATCAACCTGATCCTGGCCACCGGTGGCCCGGGCATGGTGAAAGCAGCCTACTCTTCCGGTAAGCCTGCTATCGGTGTAGGTGCCGGTAACGTGCCTATCGTTATCGACGAAACCGCCGACGTGAAGCGTGCCGTTGCCTCCATCCTGATGTCCAAGACTTTCGATAACGGCGTGGTCTGTGCTTCCGAGCAGGCGGTCATCGTTGTTGATGCCATCTACGACCAGGTTAAAGAGCGCTTTGCATCCCACAAGGGCCACGTGCTCTCCAAAGAAGATGCTGACAAGGTACGTAAAGTCATCCTGATCAACGGTGCCCTGAACGCCAACATCGTTGGCCAACCGGCCACCAAGATTGCCGAGATGGCAGGTGTGACTGTGCCGGCTGATACCAAGATCCTGATCGGTGAAGGCGTCAAGCTGTGTGCAGAAGACGAGTTTGCTCACGAGAAATTGTCCCCGCTGCTCGGTATGTTCCGTGCAAGCAGCTTCGAAAACGCCGTTGATATGGCCTGTGACATGGTCAACATCGGTGGTATCGGCCACACCTCAGGTCTGTACACCGACCAGGACCGCAACGCTGACCGAATCAAGTACTTCGGCGACAAGATGAAGACCGCGCGTATCCTGATCAACACTCCGTCTACTCAAGGCGGTATCGGTGACCTGTACAACTTCGCAATGGCACCGTCCCTGACCCTGGGTTGCGGCTCCTGGAGTGGTAACTCCATCTCCGAAAACGTGGGTCCGAAGCACCTGATCAACAAGAAGACAGTCGCAAAACGGGCAGAAAACATGCTGTGGCACAAACTTCCGAAATCCATCTACTTCCGTCGTGGTTCCCTGCCGATCGCTCTGAGCGACCTGGAAGGTAAAAAGCGTGCCATGGTCGTGACCGACCGCTTCCTGTTCAACAACGGCTACGCCGATGAGCTGGTCAGCCTGCTGAAAGCACAGAATATGGAAGTGGAAGTGTTCTACGAAGTAGAAGCTGACCCGACCCTGGCTGTGGTTCGCAAGGGTGCCGAGATGGCCAACTCCTTCAAACCGGACGTAATCCTGGCGCTGGGCGGTGGTTCACCGATGGATGCTGCCAAGATCATGTGGGTGATGTACGAGCACCCGAACACTGCGTTCGAAGATCTGGCCATGCGCTTCATGGACATCCGCAAGCGTATCTACAAGTTCCCGAAAATGGGCGTGAAGGCCGAACTGGTCTGTATCACCACCACTTCCGGTACCGGCTCTGAAGTCACTCCGTTTGCAGTAGTAACCGATGAAGTCTCTGGTCAGAAGTATCCGCTGGCTGACTACGAGCTGACCCCGAACATGGCCATCGTTGATGCCAACCTGGTCATGGGTATGCCGAAGTCCCTGTGTGCCTTCGGTGGTATCGATGCAGTGACTCACGCCATGGAAGCCTATGTTTCCGTACTGGCCAACGAGTACTCCGACGGTCAGGCGCTGCAAGCCCTGAAAATGCTGAAAGAGTACCTGCCGTCCAGCTACCTGAACGGTGCCAACGACCCGATCGCTCGTGAGAAGGTGCACAATGCTGCCACCATCGCCGGTATCGCGTTCGCCAACGCCTTCCTGGGTGTGTGCCACTCCATGGCTCACAAACTGGGTGCCGAGTTCCACATTCCGCACGGTCTGGCCAACGCCCTGCTGATCAGCAACGTCATCCGCTACAACGCGAACGACAACCCGACCAAGCAGACTGCGTTCTCCCAGTACGACCGTCCGCAGGCTCGTCGTCGTTACGCCGAAGTCGCTGACCACCTGGGTCTGACTGCTGCCGGCGACCGCACCGCTGCCAAGATCGAGAAGCTGCTGACCTGGCTGGACGAGCTGAAGGCTACCCTGGGTATCCCGGCCTCCATCCGCGAAGCTGGCGTTGCCGAGGCTGACTTCCTGGCCAAGGTTGACCAGCTGTCCATCGAAGCCTTCGATGACCAGTGCACCGGCGCCAACCCGCGCTACCCGCTGATCAGCGAGCTGAAGCAGGTTCTGCTGGACTCCTACTACGGCCGTCCCTTCACCGAAGCCGCTCCGGTAGCTGCTGCACCGGTTGAAGCCAAAGCCGAAGGCAAGAAGAAGTCCAAGTAATCTCGCCTGAGTAGAAATAGAAAGCCCGCGCACTGCGCGGGCTTTTTTTTATATGTGCTGTCCCCCTGCACTCCCCCACTCTCCTCCCCGACCTGACAACCCGTTCCCACTCTCATCCATCAGGTAATCCATACCACAGCCCCCCCTGGTTCTGGATTGGGCTGCCGGTACAAAATGTGCGAACAATCCCTGCTGTTCTTCTCCATCAGACAAACAACACTGGCCCTGTCGAGGGTATCCGCAAGCCACTGATACAAGAGCTGAATAGAAATAGGAAGAGACAAGAGGGGAAATTCGGAGAACCTGCCGGAGTGTGATAGCCGGGCGTGAAGATGAATGCTGGCCACTAGCTGTTTCACTGATGAAACAAACAAGGCAATGTCTGTTTCACCTTTGCGACAATAAAAAAATGGCAGCCATCTGGCTGCCATTTTCAAGAAGTGCGGGGAGCGATTACAGGGTCGCTGCCACTTCGTCGGAGATGGAACCGTTGTGGTAAACCTCCTGCACGTCGTCCAGATCTTCCAGCATGTCGATGAGGCGCATCAGCTTGGGCGCAGTCTCGGCATCCAGCTCCGCTTCGGTGGAGGGGATCATGGTCACTTCGGCGCTCTGGGCCTTGAAGCCGGCAGCTTCCAGACCGTCCAGCACAGTACCGAAGTCGTTCGGGGTGGTGTACACCTCGATGGTGCCATCCTCTTCGGTCACCACGTCATCGGCCCCCGCTTCCAGCGCGGCGTCCATCAGGGCATCTTCGTCCACGCCCACGAAAGTCAGCAGACCTTTCTTGCTGAACAGATAGGCGACGGAGCCGTCGGTACCCAGGTTGCCACCGCACTTGCTGAAGGCGTGACGCACTTCGGCTACGGTACGGTTGCGGTTGTCAGTCAGACACTCAACCATGACGGCAGAGCCAGCCGGGCCGTAACCTTCGTATACGATGGTCTCGAGCTGCTCGCCATCGCCACCACCGGCGCCACGCTGAATGGCACGGTTGATGGTGTCGCGGGTCATGTTGTTGGTCAGGGCGGCAGTCACCGCAGCACGCAGACGCGGGTTGTTGGCCGGATCGGCATCACCCAGACGCGCGGAGGTAGTGATTTCGCGGATCAGCTTGGTGAAGATCTTGCCACGCTTGGCATCCTGAGCGGCCTTGCGGTGTTTGATGTTGGCCCATTTACTGTGACCTGCCATAGAGACTCTCCGTTATATTTTTGAAATTTCAGTAACACACGTCATTGCTAACGCAAGGGGAACAGGGAGGCCGCTACGCGACCTCCGGTGCCCGGAAGGGCTTACTCATCACCCTTGACGGTGGTTGCAATCGCCAGCTCGCCCAGTTGGGCGGCGTTGGCAAGGCTGGGGGCGTCGGTCATCAGACAGGCGGCCGCAGTGGTTTTCGGGAAGGCAATGACGTCCCGAATGTTTTCAGTGCCGGTCAGCAGCATGCTGAGACGGTCCAGACCGAAGGCCAGACCGGCGTGCGGCGGGGTACCGTACTTCAGAGCATCCAGCAGGAAGCCGAACTTCAAGCGCTGCTCGGCCGGGGTGATCCCCAGGATGTCGAATACGGTGGACTGCATCTCGCTGTTGTGGATACGGACAGAGCCGCCACCCACTTCGTAGCCGTTGATCACCATGTCGTAGGCGTTGGCGTAAGCACCCACCGGATTGGCTTTCAGCTCGGCCGGGCTCATGTTGCTCGGCGCGGTGAACGGGTGGTGCATGGCAGCCAGACCGCCTTCGCCATCTTCCTCGAACATCGGGAAGTCGATAACCCACAGCGGCTTCCAGCTGTTCTCCAGCAGACCCAGATCACGGCCCACTTTCAGACGCAGGGCGCCCATGGCATCGCAAACCACTTTCTTGGAGTCGGCACCGAAGAAGATGATGTCGCCGTCGGCCGCACCGGTACGAGCCAGGATCTCGCGCACGATGGCGTCAGAGAGGAACTTGGCAACCGGAGACTGCACGCCTTCGATACCGTTGGCCGCTTCGTTGACCTTCATCCAGGCCAGGCCCTTGGCACCGTAGATGCCGACAAACTTGGTGTACTCGTCGATCTGCTTGCGAGAGAGCTCGGCGCCGCCCGGCACTTTCAGGGCAGCCACACGGCCTTTCGGATCGTTGGCGGGGCCGGCGAACACGGCGAACTCGACAGCGGTCAGCAGATCGGCCACATCGACCAGCTCCATCGGCAGACGCAGGTCCGGCTTGTCGGAGCCGTAGCGACGCATGGCTTCGTCGAAGGTCATGATCGGGAAGTCGCCCAGATCCACGTTCAGGATGTGCAGCCACAGTTTGCGGATCATCTCTTCCATCACTTCACGCACCTGCGGTGCGGTCATGAAGGAGGTCTCCACGTCGATCTGGGTGAATTCCGGCTGGCGGTCGGCACGCAGGTCTTCGTCACGGAAGCACTTGACGATCTGATAGTAGCGATCGAAGCCGGACATCATCAGCAGCTGCTTGAACAGCTGGGGAGATTGCGGCAGAGCGTAGAACTTGCCCTTGTGCACGCGGCTCGGCACCAGATAGTCACGGGCACCTTCCGGGGTGGCCTTGGTCAGCATCGGGGTCTCGATATCGAGGAAGCCGTGCTCGTCCATGAAGCGGCGCACGAAGGCACTGGCCTTGGCGCGGGTCTTCAGGTACTTGGCCATCTCGGGACGACGCAGATCCAGGTAGCGATACTTGAGGCTGATCTCTTCGCTGTTGACCTGGTTGAAGTCCAGCGGCAGCGGCTCGGCACGGTTGATGATATTGAGCTCGTGAGCGAACACTTCGATGGCACCGGTGGCCATGTCGCTGTTGCGCTGGGACTCGGGACGGGTGCGCACTACACCTGTCACCTGGATGCAGAACTCGCCGCGCAGCTCGGAGGCCAGGGCGAACGCTTCCGGTTTGTCCGGATCGAAGAACACCTGCACGATCCCTTCGCGATCGCGCATGTCGATAAAGATCAGACCGCCGAGATCACGACGACGATGGACCCAACCGCACAATGTAATGGTCTGCCCGGCATGGGCCTCATTGACCTGTCCGCAATAGATAGAGCGCATGGACTTCTTCCTTCGAAATTGTAGAGAGACGGTTAACCTTGGGCCGCCGGGCACGACTGGCAAGCACCGTCTGTCTCACAGCTGGCCAGATTCTTTTTCTTACCCGGTTTGAAATCAGTCTCGTACCATCCGGTTCCCTTGAGCCGGAAGCCTGCCGCCGATATCAGCTTGACCAGATTCGGCTTGCTACAGGCCGGACAGTCGGTCAGGGGGGCATCGGAAAGCTTTTGCAGTTTTGCCAATTCATGGCCACAGACGTCGCAACGATATTCGTAGATAGGCATGGGTCACAAGAAATTGAAAAACAAAAGGGCTGGCATTATAGAGGAAAACCCCCTTTTGGGTAAAATGGCCAGCAGCCTCCTTTCACCAGTTTTTTGCTCTGGATGGCAAAAAGTGGCAAAAAAAGGGGCCCGAATTCACCAAGATCAGAGAGAGACGTCGCCATGAGCCTCTATTTGGGCCTGCCGCAGTGGTCCCACCCCGCCTGGCCCGGCCAGCTGCTGGGTCTGGGCGCCAAGCCCGCCGAGCACCTCGCCCACTACGCGACCGTCTTCAACTCGGTGGAGGGCAATACCACTTTCTACGCCCTGCCGACCCCCGATACGGTGCAGCGCTGGGCTGATGCGGTGCCTGACCACTTTCGCTTCAACTTCAAGTTTCCACAAACCATCAGCCACCAGAGCGATCTGGTGAGCGCAGACAAACAGGTTGCCGACTTTATCCACCTGCTTGCGCCGCTGAACGACAAGCTGGGACTGCTCACCCTGCAACTGCCTGCCCGCTTCGGCCCGGAAGGGCTGCCCCGGCTTGCGGCCTTTATCGAACGGCTGCCGCGGACGTTTCGCTACGCCCTCGAGGTGCGCCATCCCGACTTCTTCGCCAAGGGGGAGGCCGAACGGGCATTGAACCGGCTGCTGATGGAACAAGGGGTCAACCGGGTGATGCTCGACAGTCGCCCGCTCTTCTCGGTACCCGCCACGACAGCGGCCCTGATTGATGCCCAGGGCAAAAAGCCGCGCCTGCCGGTGCATCTGCTGGCCACTGCCAACGCCCCCATGGTGCGCCTGATTGGCCTGCCGGATCCGGCGGCCAACCACCCCTTCCTGCCCAGCTGGATACCCCATTGGCGCCAATGGCTGGCCGAGGGGAAGGATCTTTACCTCTACATCCACACCGCCGACAACGCCCAAGCCCCCGAACTGGCCCGTCAGGTAAGCCGTCTGCTGGGGCAAGAGATGACCCCCTGGCCGGGGGAAAACGATCGCGCGCGGCAGGGAGTGCTGCCCTTTTAACCAGTGGCACAAGCAACCCTCGCAGAGCCCCGAAAACGCAGTAAAAAAAGGGCGATTTTTGTGGTTTGGCGGGGCCCGGCGTCAAGACAAATGGCCGTCAATCCTCTACACTAGCGCCCCATGCAAGGAGCCCTGTCACCGTTACTGTTAATCAGTGGTAACAAATGACTCGGCTCTGGATAAGGGTCCGGAGATGACCCCTACGAACAGGACCGGTCACCAGGAGCTCATGACCGGCCACCCCGTTCGTAAACAGGTGATGAGCCACCCCCAGACGGGTGCCACCCAACGATTCAATTGAACAAAGCAGTCGGCCGATATGCCGGCTGTCAGGTTGCGCCAGCATGCATACCAAAGATCAAATATTTGCCGCCCCCATCGCCCGTTTGGGTGATTTCTGCTTTGACGAACAGGTCGTCGATGTCTTTCCCGACATGATCCAGCGCTCGGTGCCGGGTTACAGCAACATCATCTCCGCCATCGGCATGATGGCCGCCCGCTACGCCCAACCCGAGAGTCGGCTCTATGACCTCGGCTGTTCGCTGGGCGCCGCCACTCAGGCGATGCGCCGCCATATCAGCCAGCCCGGTTGCCGCATCACGGCGGTGGATCTCTCCCACCCCATGATCGAGCGCGCCCGTGCCCACCTCTCCGGTTTCAAATCCGAAGTGCCGGTGGAGCTGGTGGAGGCGGATATCTGCGACATCGAGATCGAGAACGCTTCCGTGGTGGTGCTCAACTTCACCCTGCAGTTTGTCGAGCCCGAGAAGCGGGCTGCCCTGATCCAGCGCATTCACGACGGTCTGCGCCCGGGCGGGATCCTGATCCTGAGCGAGAAGTTCCGCTTCGAAGACGAGCCGGTCAACGAGCTGCTCATCGACCTGCACCTCGACTTCAAGCGCGCCAACGGTTATAGCGAGCTGGAGATCAGCCAGAAGCGCACCGCCCTCGAGAACGTGATGCGCACCGACAGCTTGCCGGTGCATCAGGCCCGCCTGCGCGACGCCGGTTTCGTCCATCAGGATCTCTGGTTCCAGTGTTTCAACTTCGGCTCCATGATTGCCATCAAATCCAGCGACGCCCAGCCATGATCGACTTTGCCAACTTCTATCAACTGATCGCCAAGAACCGGCTGAGCCACTGGCTGCATACCCTGCCCGCCCAGCTGCACGCCTGGCAACACGATAACCAGCACGGCGATCTGCCGCGCTGGAACCGCGCCCTCAACAAGCTGCCGGCAGTCGCCCCCGACCACGTCGAGCTGAAAAGCCGGGTCGAAATCGGCTCGGCCGAGAGCCTGGGTGAAGGGGAGCGCAAGAAGGTCGAGAGCCTGCTGCGCCACTTCATGCCCTGGCGCAAGGGGCCGTTCACCGTGCACGGCATCCATATCGACACCGAGTGGCGCTCCGACTGGAAGTGGGATCGGGTCTTGCCCCATATCAGCCCGCTTGAAGGCCGCTACGTGCTGGATGTGGGCTGCGGCAGCGGATATCACCTCTGGCGCATGGTGGGTGAAGGGGCCAGGCTCGCGGTCGGCATCGATCCGAGCCCGCTGTTCCTCTGCCAGTTCGAGGCGATTCGCCACTTCGCCGGCAACGACCAGCGTGCCCACCTGCTGCCGCTCGGGATTCAGGAGCTGCCGGAGCTGCGGGCGTTTGACACCGTCTTCTCCATGGGGGTGCTCTATCACCGCAAATCCCCCATCGAGCACATCGAGCAGCTGCGCAACCAGCTCAAGGATGATGGCGAGCTGGTGCTGGAGACGCTGGTGATTGACGGCGGTGTCAATGATGTGCTGATGCCCACCGACCGCTACGGCAAGATGCGCAACGTCTGGTTTATTCCATCCAGCGCCGCCCTCAAGCTGTGGGTCGAGCGCTGTGGCTTCACCGACGTGCGGATTGTCGATGAAAATATGACCAGCACGGACGAACAGCGTCGTACCGACTGGATGATTAATGAATCCCTGAGTGATTATCTGGACCCAGACAATCCGGCACTCACGGTAGAAGGACATCCGGCACCGAAACGTGCCGTACTGATTGCCAAAAAGGCCAAAGACTAGCCGATGGCGGCTGTGGAAGTTACACTGACCCAATTCCAGGAAGCACAGTTAAATGAATGACATGAAAAGCAAATTAAAAGGAATGACCCTGCTCTCCCTGCTCAGTCTCGGCGGGTGTGTCAATATGGAAAAAGCGCCCCAGGTTCCTGCACTGACACTGGCCGAGTTGCGTAGCGAGCTGAGCCAGAGCGAGCAGCGCCTGCAAACATCCATGGAGCAGCAACAGAAGCAGTATGTGCAGCAACAGCACCTGCTGGTTCAGCTCAATACAGATGTCACCAATATGAAAGAGTCCGTCAAACAAGTAGATCACAAGATCGCCGCCCTCCCCTCCGAGCCGCCCAAGCCGATGGCGGTACCAGCCGAGAAGTGTCCGGTGCCCAATCAGGGTCACACCATCGATGGCAAGCTGATGGTGGGTGAAGCGGAGTGGATCTGGGTGGATGCCGCCAATGACGCCTTCCAGGCCCGGGTCGATACCGGTGCGACCACCTCCTCCATCAGCGCTCAGGAGATCACCATTTTCGAGCGCAACGGCAAAAACTGGGTTCGCTTCCTGCTGAGCCATCAGGACGCCGACGACAAGATCCAGATCGAAGCGCCGCTGGTACGCCACGTGCGGGTACGTCAGGCCTCTGCCGACGATCTCGACCGCCGTCCCGTGGTCCGTCTGACCGTGCGCATCGGCGACATGACCGAGAAGGCCGAATTTACCCTGAAAGATCGTAGCGACATGGCCTTCCCCGTGCTGCTGGGTCGTGAATTCCTGAAAGATATCGCTGTGGTCGATGTGGCCCGCGAATATATCCAACCCAAACCCAAGCTCAAGGATGTGAAATAATCCATGGTTTCCCGTAAGCCGTTCTATTTGCTGGTAGCCCTGCTGTACATTGTCGGCCTGGGGATGACGATCTATCACCACATCGCGTTGGACGTTCCGCTCACGCCCGGTGAAAAGCGCCAGATCTGGTCTATCGAAGCCAAGCTGGAATTTGAAGCCACCGGTGAGCCGGTGATCGCCTCCCTGGCCATTCCGGGTACCCAGCCCGGCTTTACCCTGATGAACGAAAACGCCGCCAGCCCCGGCTACGGCCTCTCCTTCGTCGAGAAGGATGGCGATGCGCGCGCCGAGTGGTCGATCCGCACCGCCTCCGGCCGTCAGGAGCTCTACTACCGCGTCGACATGATGGCGGATGCCCACGCCAAACCGGCTGCCAACCCGCAGCCGCCCGCCATCGAGAAGCAGATCGAGAGCGAGCCCTACGCCACCGCCATGAAGCAGATCCTGGAACGTGCCCAGGAGCGCTCTGCCGACGGCTACACCCTGACTCGCGAGATCATCAAGGAGATCGAGAAGCAGGAGCAGAACGCCGAGCTGCTGAAAAAGCACAAGAGCCGCGCCAACCTGATCGCCGAGCTGCTCAACAATGCTGACGTACCGGCCCGCGTCGTCCACGCCCTGAGCCTGGAAGATGGTCGCCGTCGTCAGGAGCTGGTCGATTACCTGCAGGTGTTCAACAGCCCGACCGACTACAAGCTGTTCAACCCGCAGACCGGCGAACAGGGCCGTCCTGGCAACCTGCTGCTGTGGGAATACAACTCCGGCTCACTGCTGGATGTGACTGGCGGCCACAACTCCAAGGTAAGCTTCTCGATGATCGAGCAGGAGCAACCGGTGAGCGTGGCGCTGGCCCAGAAGTTTGAAAAGTCAGAGATGATGAACTTCTCCATCCACAGCCTGCCGCTGGAAGAGCAGACCCTGTTCAAGGGCTTGCTGCTGATCCCCATCGGCGTACTGATGGTGGTGTTCCTGCGGGTCATCGTCGGGATCAAGACCTCAGGTACCTTTATGCCGGTGCTGATCGCGGTCGCATTTATCCAGACCCAGCTGATCACCGGTCTGGTGGGCTTCCTGCTTATCGTCGGTACCGGTCTGGTGATCCGCTCCTATCTATCGCGGCTCAACCTGCTGCTGGTCGCACGGATATCGGCCATCATCATCATGGTTATCTCGTTGATCGGGGTCTTCTCGGCGTTCGCCTTCAAGCTGGGGCTGACCGACGGCATGAAGATCACCTTCTTCCCGATGATCATCCTCTCCTGGACTATCGAACGGATGTCCATCCTGTGGGAAGAAGAGGGTCCGAAAGAGGTATTCCGCCAGGGTGGCGGCTCCCTGCTGGTGGCAGTCATCGCCTATCTGGCCATGGATAACGAGCTCATTCGTCACCTCACCTTCAACTTCCTCGGCCTGCAGCTGGTACTGATGGCGACCGTGTTGTTGATGGGTAACTACACCGGCTACAAGCTGAGCGAGCTCAAGCGCTTCAAGCCGCTGGTGGACGAGATGCGTTCCGGTGCCACCCCGGGTAAGGACAAGTAACAGATGTGGTTCTGGGAAAAGTACACCACCCCGTGGAGCCTGTCGCAGGCAGGCATCCTCGGCATGAACAAGCGCAACCACTCCTACATCAGCCGCTACAATCCGCGCAGCCTCTATCCGCTGGTGGATGACAAGCTGCAGACCAAGCGTATCGCGCTGGATGCGGGCGTCACGGTGCCGGAACTGATCGGCACCATCCGCGCCCAGCACGATGTGGGTCGCATCACCGAGCTGGTCAAGGATTGGCCGGGCTTCTGCATCAAGCCGGCGCGCGGCTCCGGCGGCAAGGGGATCCTGGTGATCCTGCGTCAGGAAGATGGCCTCTTCTACAAGCCCAACGGCAGTGCCAGCAACGGTCAGGATCTGGAGCGCCATGTCTCCAACATTCTGGCGGGGCTCTATTCGCTCGGCGGCAAGCCCGACGTGGCGCTGGTCGAAGGCCTCATCAACTTCGATGACGTGTTCGACGGCTACTCGTTTGAAGGGGTGCCCGATGCCCGGGTGATCATCTTCAAGGGCTTCCCGGTGATGGCGATGATGCGCCTCTCCACCTCGGCTTCCGATGGCAAGGCAAACCTGCACCAGGGTGCTGTGGGCGTGGGTCTCTGCCTGCGTACCGGCCGCGCCCTGCGGGCGGTGCAGTTTGGCAATCCGCTGCGCCACCATCCGGATACCGGCCTCGACCTTTATGAGCTCAAGGTGCCCCATTGGGATACCCTGCTGACGCTGGCCGCCTCCTGCTACGAGATGTCGGGTCTGGGCTATATCGGTACCGACATGGTACTCGACAAGTTCCGCGGCCCCATGCTGCTGGAGCTCAACGCCCGCCCGGGTCTGGCCATTCAAATCGCCAACGGCCGTGGTCTGGTGCCCAACCTCAAGACCATCGAGAAGCTGGGTCAGGTGAAGATGAACGTGGAGCAGCGGGTCAACTTCGCCAAGGAGCACTTCGGCGTCTTTGACGAATAGCCGCTGATGCCCGCAAACAAGCGCGCCCATGGCGCGCTTTTTTTATCCTTTGCATTTCTCTGCGGGCAAGCCACTGCGCACCGCCCAACTCTCGCAGCCATGCCGCTTGCCCACGATCCTCTTGCTGATAAGGGCCAACACGGCGCTTCACTATCGCCTATTCCGGCGACGCTTCTGCCCCCTCCCGGACTCATATTGTTGCAAATTAAGATGAGAAATCTTTATATCCGTTGCGTAGGTGAAACAATTTCAGCGCCAGATAGCGGCCCGACGCGCCATGGCCTGCTGGGAACTGCGCCCGATCTCTTGCCCGACACAGTCATTCCGGGCTCCTGCCATGGGCAATGAGCAAGACCCGCATGACCTTGCGCTATGAACATCGGAGCAATGAATTGCAGATATAAAAAAACCGGTGCCTTGGCACCGGTTTTTCAAGCAGAGAGCTAACTCTATTACAGGGAGTCAGCGTTCTCGGACAGGTACTTGGCAACGCCGTCCGGAGAGGCTTGCATACCTTTTTTGCCTTTTTCCCACTGAGCTGGGCACACTTCACCGTGCTCTTCGTGGAATTGCAGGGCGTCGACCATGCGCAGCATTTCGTCGATGTTGCGGCCCAGCGGCAGATCGTTGACAACCTGGTGACGCACAACACCGTTCTTGTCGATCAGGAAGGAGCCACGGAAAGCAACACCGGCTTCCGGATGCTCAACGTCGTAGGCTTTGCAGATTTCGTGCTTGACGTCGGCGATCAGCGGGTACTTGACCTGACCGATACCACCATCTTCCACCTTGGTGTTGCGCCATGCGTTATGGGAGAACTGGGAATCGATGGAAACACCGATCACTTCCACGCCACGCTTCTGGAACTCTTCATAGCGGTGGTCGAAGGCAATCAGCTCGGACGGGCAAACGAAGGTGAAATCGAGCGGATAGAAGAAGACAACGGCAGCTTTGCCTTTGATGTGGGATGACAGGGTGAAAGTGTCAACAATCTCACCATTACCCAAAACAGCTGCAGCGGTAAAATCGGGTGCGGGACGGCCTACCAATACCATATTCAATTCCTCTTTATGTGAAGTGAACAATCCAGTCAGGATTGGGCTACCTAGAGCCAAGTCCGTCTAATTCAAGCGACAAACTATATACCCGGTGGTAGATTAGTAAATCAAATTAAATAGATAGCATTAATCGGGTTTTTCTATGCAACGTTGGCCCAGCCTCAAACAGCTGCAATATCTGGTTGCTCTCGACGAGCACAAAAACTTCAATCGCGCCGCCAAGGCCTGTCATGTCAGTCAATCGACCCTGAGTACCGGGATCCAGACGCTGGAGGACATGATGAACCTGCAACTGGTGGAGCGTGACCACAAGAGCTTCATTATGACCCCGGTCGGCATGGAAATCGTCGAGCGAGCTCGCAATTTGCTCTCCGATGCGCGGGATCTGATGGAACTTGGCCTCAATCAGGGTGGGGTGATGCAGGGCACAGTGCGCCTCGGCTGCATCCCCACCATTGCCCCCTTCCTCCTGAGCAAGCTGCTCAAAGAGTGCAGCAAGGCCTATCCTGATCTCGAATTGTTGCTGCGGGAAGATACCACCAGCAATCTGCTCAAACAGCTTGAGCAGGGTCAGCTCGACCTGCTGATCCTCGCACTGCCCATCGAGATTGGCGGCTTTCACTGCAAGACGGTCGGTCAGGATCCCTTCCACATGGTGATGCCCGCCAGCATGGCGGCCGGTCTGCACACCCCGTTCGACTACAAGGAGCTGCCCAACCAGAGCATCTTCCTGCTGGAGCGGGAGCACTGTCTCACCGAGCATGCGGTGAGCGCCTGCCGGCTGCGGGACAAGAGCAAGATCAACCCGTTCGCCGCCACCAGCCTGCACACTCTGGTGCAGATGGTGGAGGCGGGTCTTGGCACCACCTTCCTACCCCAGATGGCCATCGATGCCGGTATTCTCGACAACTCCGATCTGGTGGCCATTCCGCTACCGGGGGAGCACCCCTACCGCGAGATCGGGCTGGTGTGGCGCCCCAGCACCACCCGGGTGCAGACCTTCTACAAGCTGGCCGAGCTGCTCAAGCCGCTGATCAGCCCCGCCTCCTGACCTGTGACGCCAGACCCCAAACGCCAGCCACCGTGCTGGCGTTTTTTTGCAACAAAACGACCATTTTTGTCACATGTAGCTAGGTATCTGACCAATACCTTGTTTATGATGGAAAAGTTGTCGTGCCGAACGTGTCCTGTCGCACCTGTTTTGCCACGTTTGTTCTGGAGAATGTGCCCCGATGTACCGTCCGTTGCTGCTGATCCTGCTGACCCTGCTGCTGGCCGCCTGTTCCAGTACGCCTGAGCCGCCGCCTCCGCGCCAGAGCAGCGCCTTCGACGGCTTCTATCAGCAGTGGCGCGGTGTCCCTTACCGGATGGGCGGCACCAGCCGCGCCGGGCTCGACTGCTCTGCCTTCACCCAGCTCGCCTACAACCAGGTGCTGGGGGTCAACCTGCCAAGAACCACCGAATCCCAGGCCAATATCGGCCAACACGTCGATCGCTACCGGCTGCAGCACGGCGATCTGGTCTTCTTCAAGACCGGCTGGCAGCAGTATCACGTGGGTGTCTACACCGGTGCCGGGGAGTTTATCCACGCCTCCACCAGCAAGGGGGTGATCCGCTCGCGGCTCGACAATGTCTACTGGAACAGCCGCTACTGGCAGGCACGCCGCCTCACTCAGTAATTTTCCAACCATACAGCCCGCAACAGACAAGAGAGGGGCGCAAGCTTTCTGGCCCCTTCTGTCGCTATCCGGCTCAATTCTCGCCCGTTTTATAACCCAATTGACCCCAAAACCTGATCTTCACATCTTTTTGTGATAAGGTGGTGGCCAATTTTTGACACCTTCGCTCCTTTCTCGACCGCTATCTGTCTGAATTGACACTTATAACGGCGAAAAACAGGGAGATCCGCAGACAAGGCGCAAGGTGCCTGCGACCGGGCCCGTTCAGGGTGTGGAGCCATCGCAGCCGCAGTATCAATCGTCAAATTGATAAGGAGATCGTGCAATGAAACAGTACCAAAGCTGGCTTGGACAATATCTGATGAGCCGCCGCGACGGTGACCACGCCATGGCATCCGAGCTTGCCAGCTCCATCTGCGAGTTCTGGCAGCAGCAAGGGGATGAGACCGAGCTGGACAAGTGGCAGCAGATTTACCAGCACCATCTGGAAAGAACCACCTGATCCTTCGACTATTCGCCTTGCAGCACCGCGCTGCAAGGCGCTTGTTTATCCCCTCCCCCAATAACCCCTGTTTTGTGTTTCCAGCAACCGGCCTCATCAGGCCGATGCGGTCTCTTGCGCCGTTTGCTGCGCCCACTCGATAAACGCCTGGATCTTGGGACACTGGCGATTGGGCAGGGTCGCAATGTAGTAACGCTGCTCGCACTTCACCTCACGACCCGAAAACGGGGTCACCAGTTCGTTGCGCGCCAACCGCTTGCTCACCAGATTCTTACGTCCCATGGCAATGCCCCCGTGGTTCATGGCGGCGATGATGGCGAGATCGGAGCGATCAAAGCCCATATTTAGCCGGCATTCTGCGAGGCTCACTCCGTGGTGGCGTGCCCAGCTCTCCCACTCATCGCCATCGGAGTCATACCCCCAGGCCTGCCGATCGTGCAGCAGCCGACAGTGCTGCAAGTTGCCGGGATTCTCCAGCAAGTTGTGTTGCATGGCATATTCGGGGCTGCAAACCGGCACTATGTACTCATCCATCAGATGGTGGATGGCGAGCCGCTCCGGTACCTTCTCATCGAAGTAGAGGGTCAGATCAATGCCATAACCGTGCAGATTGATGTTCTCGTTGCCGGTCACAATGTTCAACTCGATCTGGGGATGCAGTCTTGAGAAGTCGGCCAGCCTTGGCACCAGCCAGCACTGGGCGATGGAGGGCCGTGAATAGACGGTCAGAGTGCCCGAAAGCTCCTGATTTCTGATCTCCAGGATCTCCTGATTGATGAACTCCAGCGATGACTTGAGCGCCCAGAACACCCGCTGCCCTTCCGCCGTCAACACCACCTTGCGATGGAAACGCTCAAAGAGCTGAAAGCCCAGCTCCTCCTCCAGCGCGCTGATCCGGTGGCTAACGGCGCTGGGACTGAGGGATAGCTCGTCAGCCGCCATGGCAAAAGAGCCGTGGCGCGCTGCCGCCTCGAAGGTGTGCAGCTTGGCCAGCTGGTAGCCATTCAGCAGCTTGTTGCGCGATATGTAGTGATCCGCGATATACATTCAAACTCCTCTCACCGGTTCACGTACATCATACCGCGCAGCCCCCCTTTCCAGATGCAATGAAAAGACCCAATAAACACCATTTACAGAAAATGTGACCAATAAGGCTATTTTGCATCACCTCAGCTCACCCAAGTGGTCGATTTCATCATTTGTCAGCCCCGCCTCATTTTCATTCAATAGCGCATAAACAATCACACACAACAGATGTCGAGGCGCAGTATGAGTTCAGAGGTATGGGTCATCGCTACCTTGCTAAGTAGCATCGTTCTTATCGTGATCACCATAGTGAAGGGCAAGATCCACCCCTTTCTTGCCCTGCTGCTGGCCAGCTTCTATGTGGGCACCCTGATGGGAATGGAGCCCCTCAAGATGGTCAGCGCCATGGAAGAGGGGATTGGCGGCACGCTCGGCTTTCTCGCCGCCGTCATTGGCCTTGGCACCATACTCGGCAAGATGATGGAGGTGTCGGGCGCGGCGGAGCGCATCGGCCTCGCCCTGCAGAGATGCCGATGGCTTTCGCCGGATGTCATCATGGTGCTGGTTGGTCTGGTATGTGGCATCACCCTGTTCGTCGAAGTTGGCGTGGTGCTACTGATCCCGCTGGCCTTCTCCATCGCCCGCAAGACCAACACCTCGCTGCTCAAGCTGGCCATTCCGCTCTGCACCGCCCTGATGGCCGTGCACTGCATCGTACCGCCGCACCCTGCTGCCCTCTATGTCACCAATCAGCTGGGCGCCGATGTGGGATCCGTCATCGTCTATGGTCTGGCAGTCGGCCTCTTTGCCTCCCTTATCGGCGGCCCCCTGTTCCTCAAACTGCTGGGCAACCGGCTCCCGTTCAAGGGGGTACCCGATGCCTTTGCAGACATCAAGGCCCGCGATGAAGCAACTCTCCCGACCTTGAGCGCCTCACTCTTTACCGTGCTGCTGCCCATCCTGCTGATGCTGGCCAAGACAGTGGCCGAGCTCAACATGGATCACGCCAGCCACCTCTACACCGTGCTGGAGTTTATCGGCAACCCCATCACCGCCATGTTTATCGCAGCCTTCACCGCCTACTACGTGCTGGGGATCCGCCAGCAAATGAAGATGGAGGGACTGCTTAACAAGACCGAGGAGTGCTTCTCCTCCATCGCCAACATTCTGCTCATCATCGGTGCGGGTGGCGCCTTCAACGGGGTGCTCAAGGCAAGTGGCCTGGGCGATAGCCTGGCCACCATCCTCTCCCAGCTGGATATGCACCCCATTCTGCTGGCCTGGCTGGTTGCCATCGTGCTGCACGCCGCCGTGGGCTCCGCCACCGTCGCCAGGATGGGGGCCACCGCCATCGTCTCCCCCATCATGGTGCACTACCCGAACATCAGCCCGGAGATCATGACCCTGGCCATCGGCTCCGGTGCCATTGGCTGCACCATGGTGACTGACTCTCTGTTCTGGCTGGTCAAGCAGTATTGCGGCGCAACCCTGAACGAAACGCTCAAGTACTACACCACCGCCACCTTTGTCGCCTCCCTGATGGCGCTGGCCGGTACCTTCCTGCTCTCCTTTATCGTGTAACAAGACCGAGAACACTATGAAAAACATCGACGTACAAAAGCTCACAGCGCAATTTCCACTGGTGCAATCCCTGATCGCGCTTGAGCCAGTCACCTGGTTCAACCCCAACGCCACCACTCTGGCTGCCGGTCTGCCCTATGTGGGGCTCGATAACAACAATGTGGCGGACGCTTCCGCTCGGCTGGCCCGCTTCGCCCCCTACATGTGCGAAGCCTTCCCCGAGACCCGCGCCAGCAATGGTATTCTGGAGTCCGACATCGCCGCTATTCCGGCGATGCAGGCCACGCTCAACCAGCGTTACGGTGTTGAAGTCACCGGCAGGTTGCTGCTGAAAAAAGACAGCCACCTGCCCATCTCCGGCTCCATCAAGGCGCGCGGCGGCATCTACGAGGTGCTGGCCCATGCCGAGCAGCTGGCCATCAAAGCCGGTCTGCTGCGAGAAGAGGATGACTACCGCAAGCTCTTTAGCGACGAGTTCCGCCAGTTCTTCAGCCAGTACAGCATCGCGGTAGGCTCCACCGGCAACCTTGGCATGTCCATCGGCATCATGAGCGCCAAGCTGGGCTTTACCGTCACCGTCCACATGTCTGCCGACGCGCGGGAGTGGAAAAAACGCAAACTGCGTGAACATGGCGCCATTGTGGTCGAATATGCCGAAGATTACGGGGTTGCGGTAGAACAGGGGCGCAAAGAGGCCGAGCGCGATCCCAACTGCTTCTTTATCGATGACGAGAACTCCCGCACCCTGTTCCTCGGCTACTCGGTGGCGGGCGAGCGGGTGAAAAAGCAGTTCGACCAAATGGGCATCAAGGTGGATGCCGACCACCCGCTGTTCGTCTACCTGCCCTGCGGCGTAGGCGGCGGCCCGGGCGGGGTGGCCTTTGGTCTCAAGCTCGCGTTCGGTGATCATGTCCACTGTCTGTTTGCCGAGCCGACCCACTCCCCCTGCATGCTGCTGGGGGTTCACACCGGGCTGCACGATGCCATTGCGGTGCAGGATCTGGGCATCGACAACCTTACCGCAGCCGATGGCCTCGCGGTGGGGCGCGCCTCAGGTTTCGTCGGCCGCGCCATGGAGCGGCTGCTGGCGGGCTTCTACACCCTGAGCGATCAGGAGATGTATGACCTGCTGGGACTGCTGGCGCGCGATGAGCGGATCAAGCTGGAACCCTCTGCGCTGGCCGGCATGGCTGGCCCGTGGCGAGTAGCGGCCGATCCGGCATGGCAAACTGCGCAGGGACTGGACGCGGCAACCATGGCCCGCGCCACCCATCTGGTGTGGGCCACCGGCGGCGGCATGGTCCCGGCCGAGGAGATGGCCAAGTATCTGGCTGCGGCCAACATCTGATCCTCTTCACTCATTCGAGATAAGAAAAACCGGCGCTTCTGGCGCCGGTTTTGTCTTTTCTGGCAAGCAGAAGACATTACATCTGGTCGATCATGTCCTGAGCAAACTGGGAGCAGGAGCGCAGGGTGGCACCTTCCATCAGACGCTCGAAGTCATAGGTGACGGTCTTGTTGCGGATCGCCGCTTCCATCCCCTTGATGATAAGATCGGCCGCTTCGACCCAACCCATGTGGCGCAGCATCATCTCGGCGGAGAGGATCAGCGAGCCCGGGTTAACCTTGTCCTGACCGGCATATTTCGGTGCAGTACCGTGAGTTGCCTCGAACAGAGCCACGCCGTCACCAATGTTGGCACCCGGTGCGATACCGATACCGCCAACCTGAGCAGCCAGCGCATCGGAGATGTAATCACCGTTGAGGTTCATACAGGCGATAACGTCGTACTCGGCCGGACGCAGCAGGATCTGCTGCAGGAAGGCGTCGGCGATGACATCCTTGATGACGATGGTCTTGCCGGTTTTCGGGTTCTTGAAGGAGCACCAGGGGCCGCCGTCGATCAGCTGGGCACCGTACTCGTTCTGGGCCAGAGCATAACCCCAATCCTTGAACGCACCTTCGGTGAACTTCATGATGTTGCCCTTGTGCACCAGAGTCACGGAGTCGCGATCGTTGTCGATGGCATACTCGATGGCGGCACGCACCAGACGCTCGGTACCGGCCTTGGACATCGGCTTGATGCCGATCCCGCAGGACTCGGGGAAGCGAATTTTCTTCACGCCCATCTCGTTTTGCAGGAAGGCGATCACCTTGTTCGCTTCGGCGCTGTCGGCCTTCCATTCGATGCCGGCGTAGATGTCTTCGGCGTTTTCGCGGAAAATCACCATGTCGGTCAGATCAGGACGCTTCACCGGGCTCGGGGTGCCGTCGTAGTAACGCACCGGGCGCAGGCAGATGTAGAGATCCAGCTCCTGACGCAGAGCCACGTTGAGAGAGCGGATACCGCCACCGACCGGCGTGGTCAGCGGGCCCTTGATGGCCACGCAGTATTCGCGAATGAAATCGAGGGTTTCAGCCGGCAGCCAGGCACCTTCGCCATAGACATGAGTCGACTTCTCGCCGGTGTAGATCTCCATCCAGGCGATCTTGCGCTCGCCCTTGTAGGCTTTCTCGACCGCAGCATTCACCACATTCAACATGGCCGGGGTTACGTCAACACCGATGCCATCCCCTTCGATAAACGGAATGATCGGATGGTTGGGAACCTGCAGCTTGCCGCTGGCGTCGACTGTGATTTTCTGGCCCTGGGTCGGGATAACTACTTTGCTTTCCATCGGCATCTCCTAACTTCCGTTTGTTATCAACTTGTTTGTTGCGCGCGGCCATCTTAGCCCATTCATTTTCATAATAAAATGGCGAGCTCGCATGTCAGACCAAAGAGGTAGCCCCTCTTTGACAGTGGCGATTGCATCCCGGCCGCGCCCTGTTTCGGCCCCCGTTTTTATCACGCCAGCTCATGACTCTGGTTCTGGGGCTGGCTCAGGGAACGATACTGGGTTGGGGTCAATCCCGTCTTCTGTTTGAACACCCGGCAAAAGTAATTCACGTCGCTGTAACCGCAACGGCTCGCCACCTCTTCAAGGCGAAAACGGTACTTTTTCAGCATGAATTTGGCCCGATCGATCCGTACCCAGCTGATGTAATCGGCCAGGCGCATATGGCCCTGCTCGCGAAACAGGTGCGAGAGGTGGCTGGCCGAGACGTTGAAGCGGTGGGCGATGGAGTCGCGAGTGATGGGGCGGTGAAAATTTTCCTGGATATAGATGCAGATCCCGTGGAAGAGATCTGCCCCCCGCGGTCGATCTGTGGCAGAGGCGATCAGCAGTTGCCGAGCACTCGACAACAACGCCTGCAGCAGATGGTCGTCGGTGGGGGAGCGACCGGGATCCTCGGCCAGCACGTTGAGCGCAGCCAGTATGTGTTCGATGACGTGGCCGGCCCGGGCCATGATGCTGTGCTTTTGCACATCGAAAAAATCGGGGTCTTCCCGTCGCTTGCTCACCAGACTGAAGCCGAGCTGGCGCTTGCCAAAGAGCAGGCTCAACACCGAGCAGTCGGTGGTCCAGAGCGGCTTGTTCCAGCCGTTGGGGGGAATATAGAGCGCCTGTCCCGGCAATACGCTGATCTCCCTGACCCCCTCCTCCATGTCCCAGATCTGGTTGAGATACTCGCCGCTGAACACCAGTTCGAGGCGGGGAAAATTGACCTGATAGCTGAAACCGGGGGGCACCCCCTGTTCACTGGCGAACCAGATTTGGTCAAATGGAACCTGTTCGCTCAGGGCTCCGTCGAGCAGTTGGTTGAAGATGAGAGACATGGTGATCCTGATCAAGAGAGAGGCAAGCGGTTGCGGCGCGCACGACCGCCCATGTTATAGTCCGGTCCACAGCAGCAATGCCACCCTTTTCTGCACCCGATTTTCTTCAAACTAGACGAGGCGTCCCTTATGAGCAGTAGCGATCTGCCCTCCTTTCTGTTGATGCAAAACCCGATTCAAGGCTATGACTGGGGCAGTCATGACTCCCTCACCACCCTGTTTGGCATTGCCAATCCCGAGGGCAAACCCCAGGCCGAGCTCTGGATGGGCGCCCACCCCAACGGCTGCTCCGACGTAGTCGTGGCGGGCCAGACCCAGAAGCTCTCGACCCTGATCGAGCGCGCCCCCGCCGCCGTGCTGGGTGAGGCTACCCTCGCCCGTTTTGGCAGCCTGCCATTCCTGTTCAAGGTGCTGTGCGCCGAGAAGGCCCTCTCCATTCAGGTGCACCCGAGCAAGGCTCAGGCCGAAGCGGGCTTTGCCAAAGAGGAGGCCGCCGGCATCGATATCAAGGCGAGCAATCGCAACTACAAGGACCCGAACCACAAACCCGAGCTGGTGTTTGCCCTCACCCCCTATCAGGCAATGAACGGCTTTCGCGCCATCCCGGCCATTCTGGCGCTGTTCGAGCGGGTCAATCTGCCGGTCATCGCCGAGCTGACCGCAGCCCTTGCCGCCAGCCAGAATGGAGCGGGCCTGCAGCACTTCTTCCACCAGCTGCTGGTACTGGAAGGGGCGCGCAAGGAGGAGGCGCTGGCGGGACTGCTGGCCTTTGCCAGCGAGCATCAGGATGAGGAGACCTTTGCCCTCATAACCAGTCTGGCGGCCCAGTATCCGGGCGACGTCGGCCTCTTCTCGCCGCTGCTGCTGAACGTGGTGACCCTCAAGCCCGGGCAGGCGATGTTCCTCGATGCCTGCACCCCGCACGCCTATGTACGCGGCACCGGCCTCGAGATCATGGCCAACTCGGACAACGTGCTGCGTGCCGGCCTCACCCCCAAATACATCGATGTGGCAGAACTGCTGGACTGTACCCGCTGCCTGGCCAAACCGGACGACCAGATCCTGCTTGCTCCCCATGTTGAAGGATCGGTGCAGCACTTCGAGGTACCGGTACCTGACTTCACCTTCAGCGTCTATCCGGCTGGCGAGCACCAGCTCACTACCGCCAGCGCCGAGATCCTGTTTGCCATCGATGCCACCGTGATCCTCAAGCGCGGTGATGAGACGCTGCGTCTCGAGAAGGGCCAGTCTGCCTTTATCCCGGCCGCCACCGGCAGCTACCAGCTGCTGGCCGAAGGGCGGGTCGCTCGCGCCGGCAACCGCAGCTAAGGCGCAAACGCCATTACCGAATAAACGAAGGGGCCATCATCGATGGCCCTTTTTCTTGCGAATCAGTTCATTGCGCAGTTTTCCGCAGAAAAGCAGACTCCATTCGGATACGACTTTTACTGCCAAAATTCTTGATGTGCAGCATAAATTCACCACATTCCTCTTTCGCTGCGCCCAGCGTTGACTATGATGCCCGTTTAACCACCCCCTTTTTCCGGAGACCGCCATGACCCTTCCTCGTCAACCGGCACAGGTCAGGAGCCACACCATGAAATCCGGCACTGCACTGCTGCTGGCACTGCTGGGCAACCCGGTTTATGCCGCTTGCGATGACGGCGTTGCCATCAAGCATGCCAAGGCGTTCTGGGAGCATCACCGGAACTTCTATTACACCGATCCAGCCAGGATCAAAGAGTTGCTGACCCCGGACTTTTTCAGCGTGCTGAGCCGCGAGGCCGAGTGCAATGCCGACGGGGAGGTGTGCGCCATTGATGCCGATCCCTGGACCAACGCGCAGGATGGTGATGTGGTTGAGCCCATCACCTTCAGTGCAACCAGCAGCAGCGACAGCACGGTGGCCGTGACCATGCAATATCATCTGGCGATGACAGATACCCGGCAGGAGCCGCAGGAGGTCACCCTCCAGCTGCAAAAATCGGGCGATCAACGCTGCTTTTTGCTCGACGACTTTATCCCCCCGGGCGAAGGCTCTCTTAAAAAGCAGCTGCAGCAGTGGCAGTTGCAAAATGATGGCGGGCAACAATAAATAGCCACGGAAGGGCTGTGGGGTAAGGCCAGCGCTCCCGGCGCTCAATGAAAAGGGGCTGATATTCCCTATCCCTCACACAACATATATGAACTATTTGGCAAGCCGCTCAGTTTTTCGGTATGCCTCTCCTCTGCTTACTCTCTTTTGGCGGCTCGGCTCCGCCATCGCTCCTTGAACCTCACACTAAACTCAACCCTGCTGCGCTTCCCACTGGCCGTCAGTGCTTGATTAACTCCTGATTCAGAAAGCTCACTCTGCTGGAGGAAAATATTGGGCGTCCGCTCAAACAGGAATGATATCCGGATCATCTGGATAATATGAGGAGAGAAAAATAATAGTGCACTCCTTATCTCTTTTATTTATCGGTTCCAATAAGAACCAAAATCACCATGGAGATAGCTCGCCGATGCATTTTTTCATGCCATTTAATAGATGTCGTCATATGTCATGACGGTACAACCACGAAGCAAGCCTCAGTGAAATGAAAGAGTTCTCTTTTGATTTACCAAAACCTGCTCGCCGTCATTTCACTTAGCAGATAAATAGTGTCAAACGGACATGACCAGCCAATGCCCATCAGCAATCCAAAAACACAAAGCCATTGAATTAAAAAGAAAAACCACAACAAAACTTGATAGCCATGACCACGCTGGATTTAAAAATACAAAGTGATTCGACAAAAATAACTAGATAGTTCTATCAAGAATAAAAATGACTACTGATGGATCTGATATTTATTTTTGGCATGTCAGCCAAACACGGTTGATGTCAGAAAATGAACATTTCATTTCCCATGTGATTAATCTCGCTTTTATTTGATTTATTTTTAAGGTATCACATCCCGTGGTCGATATAAAAATTCACATATCGATTTCCTTGAAAAATGATAGATACAAGAGGCCATATGCTGACAAAAATGACAATAGGGCAAAAGCTGATAATGGCGTTTACCACTCTCGCATTGTTGATGCTGGGGTTTGCCTGGTTTGCCACTGCGCAACTATCCAATATTTACCGTGATGCCAGCGAGGTCACTGATAATATTGTCCCCTCCATCCGGGCATCCAGCCAGATGCACGTGGCCTTGCTGGATGCTCGCCGTGCCGAGCTGAACATGGTGATCGATGCACTGGGTAATGATTCCGCCTCCCTCAGCAACAGCACACAGAATTTCGAGGCGGCAAAAAACCAGTTCACTGCCGCCGAACAACGGTATGGATCTATGCCTTTTGTCTCGGAACAAGATCGCAATATCTTCGCCGACCTGCAGGCTGCTGCAGCCAAATACTTCTCCGTCCATGACAACCTGCAAACGGCCATCGTACAGGGCGACATGGTTCGGGTGCAGTCGTTGATCAAAAATGAGTCTCGTACAGCACTTGAACAGGCCGGACAGGATGGTCTGGAACTACGCAAGGAGAACGATCGGGTCGCCAATCAACTGACCAAACAGAGTGAGGCTTCCTATGAGCGAGCCAAACTGCTGAGCACTACGATCGGTGCGCTAACCCTGCTGTTCGTGATTATTGTGGCCTGGCTGCTGATCCGGCAGATCCGCAATCCGGTGATGACCCTGCTGGAGCAGACCCGCCAGGTGGCGGCAGGCAATCTCACCAGCCAGCTCGATATGCAATGCTTCTCCCATGACGAGCTGGGCAAACTGGCCCAGGGATTCAACGAGATGCAATCCAATCTTCGCATGCTGGTCAACGAGGTCTCTGGCTCGGTGGTGCAGCTGGGAGCTGCAGCCGAAGAGATCAGCGCGGTGGCACTGCAATCGGCCAACAACATGGGGGCACAGCAGCATGAGCTCAACCAGCTGGCCACCGCCATGAACGAGATGCAGGCCACGGTACTCGAGGTTGCCCGCAACACCAACGACGCCGCCAGCGCAGCAACCTCCGCCAGCGACACTGCCGCACAGGGCAGCGAGACCGTCAATGACTCCATCGGCAGGATCGAGAAAGTGGCTACCGCCATCGAAGAGACGGCTCTGGTAATCCGCCAGCTGGGTGATGACAGCCGAAATATCGGCATGGTGCTTGAGGTGATCCAGGGGATTGCCGAGCAGACCAACCTGCTGGCACTGAATGCAGCAATCGAGGCCGCACGGGCAGGTGAACAGGGTCGTGGTTTCGCCGTGGTCGCCGATGAAGTACGCACTCTGGCCAAACGCACTCAGGACTCCACCTCCCAGATCAATCGCATCATCTCCGAACTGCAACTGCGCGCCAACGAAGCGGGCGTCACCATGCAGCAGAGTCAGGATATGATGACGGAGACGGTTCATACAGCCCGCGAGGCGGGTGCCGCCATTGGCGAGATCAGCAGCTCGGTCAATAGCATTTCCCATATGAACATCCAGATCGCTACCGCAACCGAAGAGCAGGGAGCTGTCAGCGAGGAGCTCAACCGCAACGTGGTCAATATCAGCAACGCCTCGGAAGAGGTCGCCACCGGCGCCAAGCAAATGGCTCAGGCTTGCAACGACCTCAACCTGCTGGCAAGCCAGCTGCAGGATGTGGTGCGCAAGTTCCGGATCTGACGACCACTCCCCGAGGGCAAGTCAATCTGACGCGTTCCCCAAATAAACAACCCCGCAGCGTACAAGCGCTGCGGGGTTGCGTTATTACGCAGAGTTGCCGATAGCAGAACCGGACTGTGGCTCTTGTCGGCTCACACGATAAATTGAGCGGTTACCCTACCTCTTCTTCCTGATAGTCACCGGAGCGCTCCTGCTGCAGTGCATCGACTCTCGCCTGCCACTTGTTGTGGGCTTGCTGCTGCAGCTGACGCTCCAGCTCCTGGCGCATGGTGTCGACCTCTTGGTCTAGTTTTTCCATCAGAATATCTCCTTGTTTTAGCGAGTCACACATGTTGAACGCGACTCAGGGCTGACGGCACTTGGCCAATGTATCACCTGTTTCGACAACCGGATCCCGCCAACTGCCCAATCAAATAAACGATTGCTTTTAGCTGAACCAATCGAATATTTGGGCTGGTCATCACTCTCTCCCCCTCCCTTTGCTCCTCACTCTCGTCACGACATTGCTCAGCGGGACCCTCACCCAAATCCTGTTTTTTGCCGCTCTCTTCACACTTTTTATGGCTGTCCCACTCACACAAATCTCCATCTGCAGGATTGCAAGAATGGCGTCACTCAAACAGAGATTAATAATGAATGGCAAATCAAGTCATTGTTTATAAATGGTTTTACTGATTCATCATGGTTAAACCCAAGGCTGTGTAAATTGCGAGCAGGGTCACAGGGCGGAGGATGTCACACAAAAATCCAGTAAACGGCACATTTGTCCGATTTCGACGAGGGGGCAACGGGAGAACAATATTCCAGTCAACCCAATCCCCACCCAGCGAGCTCAGGAACGGAGCCAGGAGAGTGCAATGTTACCCACCATAACCAACGGCAGACTTATCTGTCTGGAGCTGAAGGCCACCAGCAAGGAGGCCCTGTTCGACGAGATGGCGCAGATGCTGGCGCGCGATGGCGCCGTCTCTGACCAAGAGCAATTTGTCAAAGATGTCTGGGCCCGCGAGCAACTCGATTGCACCGGGTTCGAGCAGGGGGTGGCCCTGCCCCACGCCAAGAGCGCGGCAGTCAGTCGCCCGGCTATCGCCATCGGTGTCAGCAAGCAAGGGATCGAGTACGGTGCCGAAGATGGCAAACCGACCCAGTTGATATTCATGATCGCCTCCCCGGATGGCGGCGCCAACCACCACATCGAGGTGCTGGCCGAGCTCTCGACCCGTCTGCTGGAGCCGGGCTTTATCGAGCAGATGAAGGCAGCCTCCACCACAGAACAGGCGCTGGCCCTGCTCACTCAAGGCCCGAGCGTTGCAAAACCGGCCCCGACCGCCAAACCGGCAGCCACTACACAGGTTGAACCCACCGAGCGCACCTTCAAGGATCGCCTCAACACCATGAAGCAGCACCTGCTGTTTGGTACCTCCCACATGATCCCCTTTATCGTGGCGGGCGGGGTATTGCTGTCGCTGTCGGTGATGATGAGCGGTAAAGGCGCGGTGCCGGAAACGGGCTTCCTCAAAGACATGGCCACCATGGGTATCGCCGGCCTGACCCTGTTTACTGCCGTATTGGGCGGCTACATCGCCTACTCGCTGGCTGACAAACCGGGTCTGGCGCCTGGCATGATCGGCTCCTGGATTGCCGTTCAGCACTATCAGACCGGTTTTCTCGGCGCCATTCTGGTGGGCTTTATCGCCGGCTTCGTGGTCAATCAGCTCAAACGGATCAAGTTGCCGGACTCCATGAGTTCCCTTGGCTCCATCTTCATCTACCCGCTGATCGGTACCTTCCTGGTGTGCGGCATCGTGATGTGGGGGATCGGCGCCCCGATCGCCGCCATGATGGAAGGGATGAACCACTGGCTCTCCAGCATGGCGGGCTCAGGTAAAGTGATGCTGGGTGCCATCCTGGGTGGCATGACCGCCTTCGATATGGGCGGCCCGGTCAACAAGGTTGCTACCCTGTTTGCCCAGACTCAGGTCAACACCCAGCCCTGGCTGATGGGCGGCGTCGGTATCGCCATCTGTGTGCCGCCGCTGGGCATGGCACTGGCCACCTTCATGTCTCCGAAGCGTTACAAGAAAGAGGAGCGTGAATCCGGCAAAGCGGCCGCCATCATGGGCATGATCGGTATCAGTGAAGGGGCCATCCCGTTCGCCGCCGCTGACCCCGTCCGCGTTATCCCGGCCATCGTGGCAGGCGGCATCGTCGGCAACATCACCGGCTTTATGATGCACAGCATCAACCACGCCCCCTGGGGTGGCTGGATTGTGCTGCCGGTGGTGGAAGGCAAGATGGGCTATATCCTCGGCACCATCCTCGGCGCCCTGACCACAGCCGTCATCGTCAACATTCTGAAAAAACCGGTGAGTGAAGAGGAAGAGGTCACCACCACAGATAGCGACTATCAGGTGATTGAAGCGGAAGGTGAAGCGGACGTACTGGCCATCACCGCCTGCCCGTCCGGCGTAGCCCACACCTTCCTCGCCGCCAAAAGCCTGCAGAAGGCCGCCGCCAAGCAGGGGATCAAGATCAAGGTCGAAACCCAGGGCGCCAACGGCATCATCAACCGCATCACCGCCAAGGATGTCGCCAACGCCCGCTGCGTCATCTTCGCCCACGACGTGGCGATCAAGAACCGCGAGCGCTTCACCGATATCGAGGTCATCGACGTGAAGACCAAGGAGGCGATCCACAACCCGGAAGCACTGCTGGCCCGCACGCTGGCAGACAAGGGAGAGCAGGCGGCCTGAGCCGACTGACCCTCGCAATCTTGTACCCAAACAAGGGGCCCGCTGTGGGCCCCTTGTTTTTAGCCTCAATCAACTCTCCATCATCTCATGGCGAAAGGCGTTGATTTAAAACACATTAGCCATCCACGCGACAGATCTTGGCGAGACGTCACAAATCCGGAAAGTGTCATCAAGCTGCAATTGAAGCTCCTTCTAGATGTGTATCAAATGATGCTGCCTACTAAACTGGAGCATCACAAAAATGATAAAAATCAATAAATTGGTTCTGGCTGTCACCCTCTCCCTCGGCACTGCACCGCTCTTTGCTGCGGGCTTTGTCTGCGGGGAACACATGCGCTTTGGCACCCCCTCCGAAGCGGATCAGAAACTGTGCCGCGACGGCTATGCCGCAGGCTACAACTACGACCACAAGGTCTCCGAGTGGGTGTCTTACCGGATGACCGCCCAGAGCGCACAGGGCAAGATCAAGCGCAAGGATGCCTTTGCCGAGGACAAGGAGGTGCCGGTCGCCTATCGCGCAACCCTGTCGGACTACAAGGGATCTGGCTACGACCGTGGCCATCAGGCTCCCGCGGCCGACATGGCCGCCACCGATATCACCATGAAGCAGAGCTTCCTGCTGACCAACATGACACCCCAGCTGCCAGCCCTCAACCAGAAGGCGTGGCGCATTCTGGAGGAGAAGGCACGCCAATGGGCTATCAGCCGCAAGGATGTACAGGTCATCACCGGCCCCATCTTTACCGGCTCTGAAGAGTCCATCGGTCAGGGTGTGACGATCCCGAGCGCCTACTACAAGATCGTGATGGATCCGGCCAAACTGCAGGCCATCGCCTTTATCATGCCGCAACAGGATATTCCCGTTAACAAGATCGCCGACTACCGGGTATCGGTGCGTGAGGTGGAGGAGCAGACTCACCTCAACTTCTTCAGCGATATGCCCGAAGAGCAGCAGGAGACACTGGAAGCGCATGTCTCCCCGATGTGGAACTAACTCAAAGTTAGATAGATTGAGAATCAACCTATACAGTTAACAGATAGGTTGGGGGGCCAATGCTCCCGATGGCAGGGGGAAAACCGCTCCCCCTGCCCTTCTGGAAGAGCAGCCGGGAACGCGGTTCATCCCCCACGACTCGCCCCGACTCACAGTTTGGCGCCCAGATAACTGCTATATTGCCCGCCTGTTTTGGTACTAACCGACTGAATTGACGCGACTTTGCTTGGCGCTGCCAACTGGCGACGCGCAGTGGCAATCAGCCCGACCGAGGAATCTTCGATGAAACAGACCCTTCTCGCCCTGACGCTGAGCGGCCTGCTGGCTCTCTCCCCCCTCGCCCTGCAGGCGGCCGAAAGCTCGATGCAGATAGAGAGCGACCTCAATACCCTGGTGAGCAAGCGCCAGGTAGTGGACATGCTGCTGGCCGAAGCGCAGCAGATCTACAAATCGCCGGCCAAGATCTCCCACGCCGGCTTTACCGCCAAGATGCCGAGCAACATGGAGCTGGTCACCAACCGACTGCTGGCGGCATACAAACTCGAACCCTATCGCACCGACCTGCTCATCTCGGCGGCCAACGCCCAGATCTACAACGGCAATATCGATCGCGCCATCTCGCTGCTGGAGCAGGCGCAGGCGGTCGCCCCCGATGACCTCGACATCAACAGCTACCTCGCCATCTGGCAGCTGGTGAAGGGCAACAAGGAGGCGTCGCGCACTGCCCTGGCCAAGGTGGCAGATCGCAACGGCGGGCGCGCCGCCGATCTGGACAAGATCATCGCAAGGGTACAGCGGGTCACCACCATGGCGCTGCAGGCCGAGCTGACCGAGGATCAGCTCAAGGCAAGCAAAGAGGGTAAACGCGCCATCGTCACCCTGGGTTATGCCCTCAACCCCGACGGCACCATGGACCGGATCCTGCTGGGCAGACTGCAAGCCACTCTCAAGCTCGCCAAGGCGGATCCCGATTCGCTCATCATCCTGACCGGCGGGGTGCCGCAAAACCACCAGACCGAGGGCAAGCTGATGGCCGACTGGCTGGCCAATCACGGCATCGACCGCAGCCGCCTCATCGAGGAGAACTACGCCACCAGTACGGTGGAAAATGGTCTCTACAGCGCCTATGCCCTCGCCCGCCACCAGATCAACTATGCGGTGCTGGTGAGCTCCGCCAGCCATGTCCGCCGCGGTCAGGCGGTGCTTGAAACCGCCTGCGACCAGACCGGCCCTGCCGGATTGCAGGTGGTGAGCGTCAGCTTCCCCGACAAGCCGCTCGAGGATCTGGCAAGCGTGAGCCAGAGCGAGCAGCTCGGCATCTACCGCGATGTGCTGCGAACCTACGGCATGTGGAGCTACCGCTCGGCGCCGCTGATTGAACGCTAACGAACCTGCAATCAGCCCAAGTCACTGAAACAGAGAGGGAGGCATCTTGCCTCCCTCTTTCGTTTGTACGTTTCACCACACCTGTCAGCTGGCGATAAAGCCCTGCGAGGGGCCCGCTTTGGGATCATCGCCGAAGCGGTTCGGCCCCTGCTGGCCGTTGCAGACCATAAAGTAGATAAGCACCAGGGTGCCGATAACGGGGATAAGGCCGATCAGCAGCCACCAGCCGCTGCGGTCGGTGTCATGCAGACGGCGCACCGCCACGGCGAGGGACGGGATCAATACTGCCAGCGAGTAGATAGAGCTCAGGATCTCCTTGTCGCTGCCAATCAAGCGATCCACCATCCCCACCAGCAGCATGAAGACGACGTTGCAGAGCACGAACATCCAGTATTCGGTGCGACGGGCCCGCCCGCTGAATACCGCATATTGCTTGAGTACCGAGATATACCAGTTCATTTCGCCTCCAGACTGTTTTCAAAAACAAGTAGTTGCAGATCCGAACCGAGCTTAGCGCGATCAGTGCCAGCCGTCGATGACCAGCAGCTCCAGATCCCGACGGCTGATGCGCTTGCTGTCCACCTTGACATAGACAGAGCGCTCGGAAGCAGCCAGCAGCACGTCGCTCACCCCGTCGCAGGCGCGGATCTTCTGCTCCAGAGCCGTATTGGCCTCCACCCCTTCCGGCAGCACGATGCGCAGACTGCTCACGTAAGGGGGCTCCTGCATGGTGAGGCTGACCCCGAGCCAGAGCAGCGCCAGTGCGGCGCAGCCGCCAAACACCAGCGAGGCGCCACCCAGGCTGTAGAGCAAACCACCGAGACTGCCGCCGATGGCCACCCCGATAAACTGGCTGGTGGAGTAGATCCCCATGGCGGTGCCCTTGTAGCCGGGGGGCGACTCCTTGCTGATGAGGGATGGCAGCAGCGCCTCCATCACGTTGAAACCGATGAAGAAGATCTGCAGGCCGGCGAGCAGGCCCCACAGCTGCAGCCCGCTTTGCCAGAGCACCAGCTCGGCGATGAGCATCACCAGCACGCAGATCTGGAACACAAGCTTCATCTTTCTGCGCTTCTCGGCATAGATGATGAACGGCACCACGCTGACGAAGGCAATCAGCATGGTGACCAGATAGGCCTGCCACTGGCTGTCGCGAGGCAAGCCGGCACGCTCCAGCAGCGGCGGCAGCGCCACGAAACTCGACATCAGCAGGGTATGTACGCAGAGGATGCCGAAGTTGAGCTTGAGCAGGCGCGGGTTGGTCAGCACGGTGCGCATCCCCCCTTTCACCATGCCGGACTCGCGATTGAGCAGGTGGTCGCTCGGAGTCGGCACCAGCCAGAGGGTGACGGCGATGCCCGCCAGCGCCAAAAGGGCGATCAACCAGAACAGGCCGGAGAGCCCCAGCGCATGGGTGATAAGGGGACCGGTCACCATGGCGATGGCGAAAGTGATGCCAAAGCTCACCCCGATGAAGGCCATCGCCTTGGTGCGGTTCTGCTCGCGGGTGAGATCCGACAAGAGCGCCATCACGGCAGCGGAGATGGCGCCGCTCCCCTGCAGGGCGCGGCCGAGGATGACCCCCCAGATGGAGTGAGTCAGCGCCGCGATCACGCTACCGAGAGCAAACATCAGCAGGCCGCCGACGATGAGGGGCTTGCGGCCCACCTTGTCGGAAAGCAGGCCAAACGGGATCTGGAACAGCGCCTGGGTCATGCCGTAGATGCCAATGGCAAGGCCAATCAGCGCCTCGGAGGCCCCTGCGAGAGACATGCCGTAGGTGGTCAACACCGGCAGCACCATAAACATGCCGAGCATGCGCAACGAGAAGACGGAGCCGAGCGCCCAGGTGGCACGGCGCTCGCCCCTCGTCATGGTGAAATCATTCATGATGGCCTCGATAGGTCAGAGAAAAAGAAGAGCAACGGGGTGGCAGACAGGTGCCATGCCACACCCGATATACGGGAAAAGTGCCCGACGGGGCGGCCCCATAATAACAGAGCCGGGAAAGTTCCCGGCTCTGGATTTCATGCATTTTAGGGGGGCAAGTCACACTATCAGGGCAGCATGCTCACCAGCACGGGAGCTGCTTCCGGTTGGAAATCCACCGACATCATCACGCTGAGACAAGTGATGGTGACGATGGAGAACATGAACAGCTTGCGGGCCCAGAGTGCATCATCCACCAGCTGCTTGTAGCCAGACAGCGCCATCCCCAGCCACCAGACGCTTACCGCGGTGGCCACCACCAGATACTTGTAGCCGGCATAACCGCCGAGGAACAGCATCAGGGTCGGCACCATAAAGGCCAGGATGTAGAGGGTGATGTGGAGCTTGGCCACCGGGATCCCCTTCACCACCGGCAATACCGGGATGTTGGCCGCCTGATAATCCTTGAAGCGGAAGATGGCGATCGCATAGGAGTGCGGCATCTGCCACAGGCTGAAGATCGCCAGCAGGATCAGCGCCCCCGAGTCGAACTGACCGCTCACCGCACAGTAGCCGATGACAGGTGGCGCGGCGCCGGAGAGACTGCCTACCAGGGTGCCGTAGACCGAGTGACGCTTCATGTAGAGGCTGTAGACCCCCACATAGACAATGAAGCCCAGCACCGCCAGCAGGGCGGCCAACGGATTGGCCGCCCAATAGAGCAGTGCAATGCCCGCAATGCCGAGCGCGGTGGCGTACCAGAGCGATACGCCGGGAGCGATCAGACCCTTCACCAGAGCACGGTTCTTGGTGCGCTCCATGATGCAGTCGATGTCCCGGTCGATGTAGTTGTTGAACACGCAACCGGAGGCGACCACCAGTGATACACCGGCCATGGTCAGAATGAACAGGGGCAAGTCCATGCTCCCCTTGGAGGCCAGCAGGAATCCCCCGATAACCGAGATGAGGTTACCGAAGATGATGCCCGGCTTGGTCACTTGCAGGTATTGCTTCATCATCATTGCCAGCCTGCTCAGTGGACCATCATGTTGATGTTGAGGTTGTACATGATCCACAGGGAACCCACGATCACGATGGCGATGATGAGCACGGTAAAGACCAGTGCCACCAGATTCCAACGCTCCTCGGACGAGGTATTCATGTGCAGGAAGTAGACCAGATGGACGAAGATCTGCACCACCGCCATGCCGACCACAGTGGCCAGCACGGTCCCGTGGGAGGCGGAGCCATCCATCACCATCCAGAACGGGATCGCGGTCAGAATGACTGACAGCACGAAGCCGGTCAGATAGCTCTTGGCGCTGCCGTGGCTGGCGCCGTGATTGTCAACGGAATGACTCATTTACATTGCCCCCATCAGATAGACCACGGTAAAGACGCAGATCCACACCACGTCGAGGAAGTGCCAGAACAGGCTCAGGCACATCAGGCGGGAGCGGTTGCGATCGGTCAGCCCCTTCTTGGCCACCAACACCATCATCACGATGATCCAGATAAGGCCGCTGGTCACGTGGATACCGTGGGTACCGACCAGGGTGAAGAAGGCGGAGAGGAAAGCGCTGCGATCCGGGCCGTAGCCCTCGGCGATCAGGTGATGGAATTCGTAGATCTCCATCGCGATAAAGCCGGCACCCAGCACGAAGGTCACCAGCAACCAGCCGTTGACGGCGGATAGCTGGTTCTTGTTCATCGCCAGCATGGCAAAACCGAAGGTGATGCTGCTAAAGAGCAGCAGCATGGTTTCGCCAAACACGAACGGCAGCTCGAAGATATCCTTGCCGCTCGGGCCGCCGGCGGTGCCGTTGACCAGGACTGCATAAGTTGCAAACAGGCATGCAAACAGGATGCAGTCACTCATCAGGTAGATCCAGAAACCGAATACCTTGTTGGCACCGGCATCGTGGTGCCCATGGTCATGGGCACCGTCGTGAGTGTGATGTAGAACGTCGGTCGCCATTGCTTCACGCCACCTTGTTGATATTTTCAAAATGCTGACGTTCGATCCGCTCGATCTCGTCAACCTGCACGTAGTAATCCACGTCGTCGTTGAAGCTGTGGATGATCCAGCTCGCAATCATGCCGATGAAGCCGACGATGGCCATCCACCAGATGTGCCACACCATGGCAAAACCAAACACGGTGGCAAAGCCTGCGATGATGACCCCGGCCCCGGTGTTCTTGGGCATATGGATCGGGTCGTAGTGCTCGGGTTGCTGATAGGCAGAACCGTCCTGCTTGGCTTCCCAGAAGGCATCCAGTCCCTTGATCTTCGGCTCGATGGCGAAGTTGTAGAAGGGCGGCGGGGAAGAGGTTGCCCACTCCAGGGTGCGGCCACCCCAGGGGTCACCGGTCAGATCGCGGTTCTGCTCGCGGTCGCGGATGCTGACCACCAGCTGGATCACCTGACACAACACACCCACGGCAATCAGCGCGGCACCACAGGCAGCCACTACCAGCCAGCCATGGAACTGGGGATCCAGATGCTGGCTGACGCGACGGGTCATGCCCATGAAGCCCAGCACGTAGAGCGGCATGAAGGCAACGAAGAAGCCGACAATCCAGAACCAGAAGGCGCGCTTGCCCCACACATCGTTGAGCTTGAAGCCGAACGCTTTCGGGAACCAGTAAGTGATACCGGCGAAGCAGCCAAACACCACGCCGCCGATGATGACGTTGTGGAAATGGGCGATCAGGAACAGGCTGTTGTGCAGCACGAAGTTGGCCGCCGGTACCGAGAGCAGTACCCCGGTCATGCCGCCGATGCTGAAGGTGATGATGAAGCCGACGGTCCACAACATGGGCGAGGTGAACTCGATACGACCGCGGTACATGGTAAACAGCCAGTTGAAGATCTTCACCCCGGTCGGGATGGAGATGATCATGGTGGTGATGCCGAAGAAGGCATTCACGTTGGCGCCGGAGCCCATGGTGAAGAAGTGGTGCAGCCAGACGATGAAGGAGAGCACGGTAATGGCGACGGTCGCCCACACCAGCGAGGTATAACCGAACAGCTTCTTCTTGCTGAAGGTGGCCACCACTTCGGAGAAGATCCCGAACACCGGCAGCACCAGAATGTACACCTCGGGGTGACCCCAGGCCCAGATCAGGTTGATGTACATCATCATGTTGCCACCCATGTCATTGGTAAAGAAATGGGTGCCGAGGTAACGGTCGGCGGTGAGCAGGGCCACCGTGACGGTCAGGATCGGGAAGGAGGCGATGATCAGGATGTTGGCGCACAGAGCCGTCCAGGTAAACACCGGCAGGCGCATCATGGTCATGCCCGGGGCGCGCATCTTGATGATGGTGGCGAAGAAGTTGACGCCGGTCAGCAGGGTGCCCAACCCCGAGATCTGCAGACTCCAGATCCAGTAGTCGACCCCGACCCCCGGGCTGTACTCCAGCCCCGACAGCGGCGGATAGGCCAGCCAGCCGGTCTGGGCAAATTCACCAACCCCGAGGGAGATGTTGATCAGCACCACGGCGGCGGCGGTGAACCAGAAGCTCACGTTGTTGAGGAAGGGGAAGGCCACGTCACGGGCGCCGATCTGCAGCGGCACCACAATGTTCATCAGACCGATAACCAGTGGCATCGCCACGAAGAAGATCATGATGACGCCGTGGGCGGTGAAGATCTGGTCGTAGTGATGGGGTGGCAGAATGCCGTCGCTGCCGGCCGAAGCCATCACCTGCTGGGTCCGCATCATCACCGCATCGGCGAAGCCGCGCAGCAGCATGACCATGCCGAGGATGAGATACATGATCCCGAGGCGCTTGTGATCCACCGAGGTGAGCCACTCTTTCCACAGATATTGCCACTTGCCGAAATAGGTGATGAGACCGGCGACAGCCAGCCCCCCCAGAATGATTCCGGCCACCGTCACCATGATGATGGGTTCATGGTACGGAATGGCGTCGAGCGTTAATTTTCCAAACATCGTTATTCCTCGGATCCCGCTTTCACAGAGTTGTCATCCATTGCCATCTTCATATGGCCGGCATGATCCATGTGTTCGTCTTGCGCCATGTCGCCATGGTTCATCTGTGAGTGATCCATCCCCTGATGGGTCATGGTCTCCCCCTGCGCCATGGGCATCTCGTGGGTCATCCCCTGATGCTGGCCGTGCTTCATGTCCCCCATGAACTTGTTGATCAGAGTGACAAACAGTTTCGGATCGGCACTGGAGAAGTACTCCACCGGATGGAACTCGCTCGGTTTGGCCAGCGCATTGAACTGATCCATGGTGATCAGCTGTTTTGGCGACGCCTTTACCTTGGCAACCCAGGCATCAAAACCTGCCTGATCCGGTGTAGCGATGGCATTGAACTTCATGCCCGAGAAACCGGCACCGCTGTAGCTGCTGGAGATGCCGTCATACTGGCCTGGCTCGTTGGCAATGAGGTGCAACTTGGTCTGCATACCTGCCATCGCATATATCTGGCCGCCCAGACGCGGAATGAAGAAGGAGTTCATCACGGTATCGGAGGTGACCCGGAAATTGACCGGCGTATTGACCGGGAACGCCAATTCATTAACCGATGCAATACCCAGTTCTGGATAGACAAACAACCATTTCCAGTCGAGGGAAATAACATCGACCTGAATCGGTTTCACCGTGGAATCCAGCGGTTTGTAAGGATCCAGTTCGTGAGATGTTTTCCAGGTAATGGTGGCAAGAATAACGATAATAATAACGGGAACGGTCCAGACAACCGCTTCAATCTTGTTGGAGTGAGACCAGTCAGGGGTATATTTGGCGTCGGTATTCGAAGCTCTGTATTTACGAGAAAATACCACGGCCATAATAATTACAGGGATCACCACGATTAACATCAGGCCAAGGGCCGTCAGTATCAGTGATTTCTGTTCCAGACCAATCTGCCCTTTGGGGCTCATCAGAGCCATGTCACAGCCAGTCAGCATGCCGGCGGCCGCGAGCAACAGCAAAGCACCCAAACCCCTCTTTAATGCAAAAGGTTTCATGCAGCGTCCTTTATCTTCGCAAGGCTAAAGTTGTAAAAAAAACGCATCATTCTGAACAAAACCTGACTATGTGAACAACATGAAAAATTAATCTCGATGTTGTTCCCAGGTTGGCGTTTGCATGTAACAGTTGTTAACCCGTGACCAATAACCGGCTGCATAAAACAAGCTGATCATTAATTCATCGCATCCTGCTTTTATTTCAATCAGCTTGGCACCAGAGCTAGAGAACCGCACACAATTAACCTTGTACTATTCATGGTCAAATAACGGGATTTGAACTATCTGCATAAAATACATGCACTATTTCCGCACTGTTTTTGTGCCCTCTGGAAATATGAAAAACGTAAAGGAACTCAATCAAAACCATAATTAATCAAACTGAATTCAAATTAATTCCATGAATTCGGCAAGGTTTTGTCTCATAAATATGCAAAGCGGAGACATCTACCCCTGTTTTGGCCATTACAAGCTTCATCATTTTGTTTAATAAGTTATTATCAAAGCCATGGACTCTACCGGGATATGACGGTAGGTTGCGTCCCCTTGCTGCTTGCCAGCTACCATTTCAGCTCTGTGCTTTTTTTTCAACGCTTCAAACAACAGGGATTGCCATGAGCATCACACGCAGAGATTTTCTCAATGGCGTCGCCATCACCATCGCAGCAGGCATCGCCCCCATCAACCTGCTCAAGGCTGCCGAAGGCGGCAGCGCGCTGGCTGACAAGACGCTGGTCTACCCGCCCGCCCTCACCGGCCTGCGCGGCAACCACCCGGGCTCTTTCGAACCGGCCCACAGCATCGCCCGCGATGGCAAACAGTATGACTTTGCCAATGTTCCCCTAGAGGGGGAGTACGATCTGGTGATCGTCGGCGCCGGCATCAGCGGTCTGGCCGCCGCCTGCTTCTATCAGCAACTGCTCGGCGCGGATAAAAAGATCCTCCTGCTCGACAACCACGATGACTTCGGCGGCCACGCCAAGCGCAACGAGTTCACCACTCCCGATGGCCTGCGGCTGGGCTACGGCGGCAGTGAATCCCTGCAATCACCGCGCTCGGTCTACAGCCCGGTGGCGCTCGGTCTGCTCAAGGCACTGGAGGTCAACATCGACGAGCTGGCCGCCGGTTTCCAGCAGAGCTTCTATCCGGATCTGGGGCTCAGCCGTGGCGTCTATTTCGACGAGAAGCACTTTGGCGTCAACAAGATAGTGAACGGTGATCCGGGCCATAACGTGGCGGATGACATCCCGCGCGATCGCCTGAATGGCCGTCCGCTGGCGGAGTTTATCGGTGACTTCCCGCTCGATGATGCCGACAAGGCCGCCCTGCTGGCCTTGCACGAGGAGAAGACCGACTACCTGAGCGGCATGACCCGCGAGCAGCAGGATGAGTGGATAACCCGCAACAGCTACACCACCTTCCTGCGCGACAAGGTGGGTCTGAGCGAACGAGCCATCACCTACTTCCAGCAACGTACCAACGATTTTCAGGCTGTCGGCATCGATGCTACCGCCTGCGCCGACGCCCGCCTCTGTGCCCTGCCCGGCTTTGGCGGCCTCAACCTGACGCCGCTCGATGCCGAGGAGCAGGCTGAGCTGGACGATCCCTACATCTTCCACTTCCCGGATGGCAACGCCGGTCTCACCCGCCTGATGGTGCGCAAGCTCATCCCGCAGGTGGCACCGGGTCACACCATGCAGGATGTGGTGCTGGCCAAGTTTGACTACAGCAAGCTCGATCTGCCGGAGCACAAGGTGCAGCTGCGCCTTGGCAGTACCGCCCTGCAGGCGAAAAACGTGCGCCTCGCCGATGGCAAGCTGGCAGTGGACGTCACCTATATCAAAGAAGGGAAACTGCACCGGGTGCGCGCCAAACAGTCGATCATGGCTGGCTACAACATGATGATCCCCTACATGGTGCCCGAGATGCCGGAGCCCCAGAAAGAGGCGCTGCGCCAGAACGTCAAGGCACCGCTGGTCTACACCAAGGTGGTGATCAAAAACTGGCAAGCCTTCGTCAAGCTGGGGGTGCACGAGGTCTACTCCCCGGCAGCCCCTTACAGCCGGGTCAAGCTGGACTATCCGGTCAGCATGGGTGGCTATGAGCATCCCAAGAGCCCGGATCAGCCAATGTGCCTGCACATGGTCTATGTACCAACCCTGCCGGGCAGCGGCCTGTCGGCCCGCGAACAGTCCCGCAAGGGGCGCGCCATGATCCTCGGCATGCCCTTCGAGCAGCATGAACAGATGATCCGCGAACAGCTGCAAGGGATGCTGGGCAGCGCCGGTTTCAACCATGAGCAGGATATCCTCGCCATCACGGTCAACCGCTGGTCCCACGGCTACTCCTATGTCACCAATACCCTGTTTGATGACGAGGAGCAGTGCGAGAAGTGGATCGAGCTTGGTCGCAAGCCGGTCGGCAACATCACTATCGCCAACTCGGATTCGGGCTGGAGCCCCTACGCCCACGCCGCCATTGACGAGGCGTGGCGCGCCGTCAACGAGCTGGTCGCCATGACCAAGGGAGGTGCCCAATGAGCCGCGCCCTGTCACTGACTGCCAGCGCCCTGCTGCTGGCGCTGCCCGCCCTTGCCGCCCACGCGGCACCCGCCATGTCGGCCGGTGAGTATGTGGCCAAGCTGGGCGATTGCGCCGCCTGTCACACCAGCGAGGCAAGCAAACCGCTGGCTGGCGGCAAAGGGTTCCCGACCCCCATCGGCACCGTGTTTGCCACCAACATCACCCCCGACAAGAGTCACGGCATCGGCAATTACAGCCTGCCGGAGTTCATCAAGGTGATGCGCGAAGGGGTGGCTCGTGATGGGCATCGCCTCTATCCGGCCATGCCCTACACCGCCTACGCCAAGATGAGCGACGAGGATCTCACCGCCCTCTACCACTACCTGATGCAGGATGTGCAGCCGCTGGCGATAGCCAACAAGGAGAGCGACATTCCCTGGCCGCTCAATATGCGCTGGCCGCTGATGGGGTGGAACTGGGTCTATCACGACGACAGCCGCTTCACCCCGGTCGCTGGCAAGAGCAAGGAGTGGAACCGCGGTGCCTATCTGGTGCAGGGTGCCGGTCACTGCGGCAGCTGCCACACCCCGCGCGGGCTTGGCATGCAGGAGAAAGCGCTGACCGAGGCGGATCCCGTCTACCTGAGCGGTGCCGCCCTCGACGGCTGGTATGCCCCCGATATTCGCGGCAGCCGCTACGACAAGCAGGCGCTGATCGACCTGCTGAAAACCGGCCGCAGCCAGCATCAGGCGGTCGCAGGCCCGATGGCGGAAGTGATCACTCACAGCAGCCAGTATTTCAGCGACGCCGATCTGGCCAGCATCGCCACCTACCTCACCGACCTGAAAGAGGAGCCGGCGGTAGCGAAAGGTGCCCGCGCCTATGCCAGTGCCGGCGGCAAGGCGGACTACGCCATGTACTGTTCCACCTGCCACGGGGTCGATGGCAAGGGCAATGACCACGTCATCCCCTCGCTGGTAAACAACCGCACCGTGCTGGCGGACGATCCGGCGAGCCTGCTCAACGTGCTGCTGCATGGCGCCGAAACGCCCGTCACCCGCGGTCATCTCGGCTACCACATGCCGGGTTACGGCTGGACCATGGATGACGAGCGGATCGCCGAGCTGGTCAATACGTTGCGCGCCTCCTGGGGCAACGAGGGGCAGGCGATCAAGGCTGCTGCCGTCAAGGCCCAGCGCGAGCTGCACGGCAAGGAGTAAGGGCAAGCCGCTCTCGCTTGGCCAAGCGCCATAAAAAACGGGCCTCCACTGGAGGCCCGTTTGCTATCTGATGCACTCGGACTGCTTTTACCCTTTGCGCGGCTTGGCGCCCGGGGCGGCGACGTGACGATAGTCGCCATAGGGGAAGATATTGCGAAAACGCTGGGCCACCGGCTCGGGAATGGAGCGGGAGAAGACCAGCTTGACCCCGTCGCCATCGCGATGTCCCACAATGCGCCCACGCACTGTTTCGTGGCGCAGGATCTGCTTGGCATGCTCAATAAAGGCGGGCGATACCTTGCCCTGCTTGACCACCACCTTGCCGGGTGTAAGGCGGATCTCGAACAGGGCACCACGCCCCAGCTTCATCAACCACCAGATCAGGGCTATCGCCACTATCAAGGAAATCCAGGCCATCCCAATCCCTCCTAACGTCTTGATATCAGACAGTATAAGCGCCTGAACGCCGCGATTGTTTGGCGGGGATCACAGCCACAACGCAACGCGCGCCACCAAGGATCACCGCCAGACCGTCGGGGACGTTTAACGGCGCTTGCCCCAGGCCACCAGCGTCTCGCGATAGAGGGCGAGCAGCGCCTCATCACACACAGCCACCCCGACCTGCTGCGGACGAAAATCGGCCCAGCCATCGTGGGAGTGGCGCTTGCCATCGAACTTTTGCAGAGTATGACCGATGGCCGGGCCACTGTTGATCACCCGCACCGGCCCCTCACGCAGGGTAAAGAGAGTCGGGTCAATGACATAGGCGATGGCGGACGGGTCGTGGACATGGCAGCCGGAGAGCCCCAGCTTCTCCGAGTAAAAACGCAGGTAGAAGCGGCTCACATCCCACAGGAACTGGCCCGGCTCGCCCGCTTCGTCACGCAGCGCATCGAGATAGTCGCCGCTGAAAAAGCTCTGCTGGGTCACATCCAGCCCGATGATCACCACCGGCCAGTCGGCAGTAAAGACCCGGTCGGCAGCATCGGGATCATCGTGGATATTGGCCTCGGCATAGGGGGTGACGTTGCCGCGATGACCATTGATACCAAAAGCGCCCCCCATCACCACAACCTGTTTCACCAGTGAAACAATCTCGGGCGCCTGCTGCAGCGCCAGCGCCAGATTGGTCAGGGGCCCGATGGTAACGAGAGTGATCTCCCCCGGCGCCGCTTTGACCGCCTCGACAATGTACTGCCAGGCGGGATGGGGATCGGGCGCAATACTCACCTCTCCCGCCTCCAGGTCACCAAAGCCGCTCGGGCCGTGAACTATGGTGGTGGGGCCGACCGGTTCGCGCAGCAGCGGGGAGGCAGCGCCTTTGGCCACATCCGCTTTCATGCCGTACTTCTGCTTGAGCCAGAGGGCGTTGCGGGTGCCATTGGCGATGGTGGCGTTGCCAAAAACTGTGGTGATGGCGAGCAGCTCGATGGCGGGGTGCGCCTCGGCAAAGAGGATGGCCATGGCATCGTCGATGCCCGGATCGGTGTCGAGAATAATCTTGTGAGTCTGGATCTTGTCAGTCATATGACCTCCCTGCAACGACAAAAGGGGGAGTCTACCGGGCTCACCGTCCTTTATCCCGGCAGGGGATCACACCCTGAACCTTTGTTTGCACTTTCCGGTATCGCATCAACGATCCACAACCCACACAACAAAAAATGGCGCGGCCACTTGGGCCGCGCCAGTACGATTCATTATCTCATTGTGCAGGAACCAGGTTCCCGCCACTCAGCGTTTACGGTGCCAACGCGGCGAGGTGGACTTCTCTCCCCAGGGAGTCACACAGGGGAGCAGAGCCCCTTCAATCACCGCATCGCAGCTGGCCAGCGCCTCGGCAATCTTCTGATGCAGCACCCGCAACACCTTGCCTTCGTGCTCGGCCAGCGAGTGGCCGGCGGCAAAGAACTCCGGCTGATACTGCAGCGCCAGCTTCTGGGCAAATTCGTAAGTGTTGAAGCAATCCGGCATCCGCTCAACCACATCTTCAAGCCGGGTCAACAAGCTGTTCAATTCCCTGGTCATAGTGCTCCCTCCGTGCATGTGAATAGCCAATAACTACCTCTTATTGGATAAGCCACCAACGAGCAAACCACAAAAGTGTGGGGAGGAACACAGTTCTCTCTTGCGTCCAGCTGCCGGTGACAGAGGCAGATGATGCCAGCTTTACACTTGCGCAACAAACGACTAGATTTAGACCGACCAATCAGTCGGTTGTTTTTCAGACGGAGAAGATCATGGGAGTCGCACCGCATCAGCACAGTCCGGAGGATATCCTCGCCATCAAGCTGGCCCTGCCCGAGCAGTTGGAGCGGCTCAAACGGGCGAGCCGGGAACACCCCATGCCGACGCTGGCCGAGCGGCGAACCCAGCTGACCAAACTCAAGCGGGCGCTGCTGGCTCACAAGGAGCAGCTCTGCACGGCGCTGGCGCAGGATTATGGCCAGCGCAGCCACTACGACAGCCAAATCGCCGACATTCTCCCCTGCATCATGCAGATCAACTACACCCAGAAGCGGCTCAAGCGCTGGATGCAGCCCCATCGTCGCCATGCCGGTCTGCTGCTCGCCCCCGCCAAAGTGGAGGTACACTTCCAGCCGCTCGGGGTGGTCGGCATTATCGTGCCGTGGAACTTTCCGGTGATGCTGAGCCTTGGCCCGCTCATCACCGCCATCGCGGCAGGTAACCGGGCGATGCTGAAGCTTTCCGAGTTCACTCCCCATACCAACGCCGTACTGCGAGCCCTGCTCACCAGCACCTTCAATGAGGACGAGATCGCCGTCATCGAGGGAGATGCCCAGATGGCGGCCGCATTCAGCTCGCTCCCCTTCGATCACCTGCTGTTCACCGGCTCCACCATGGTTGGCAAGCTGGTGATGGCCGCCGCCGCGCCCCAGCTCACCCCGCTCACCCTTGAGCTGGGTGGCAAGAGCCCTTGCCTCATCGCCCCCGACATGCCGGTTGAGACCGCCATCGAGCGGATGATCTTCGGCAAGAGCCTCAACGCCGGCCAGATCTGCGTTGCCCCCGACTATGTGCTGCTGCCCCGCAGCGAGGTGGAGAACTTTATCGCCGCCTATCGCAACCACTTTGCCAAGCTCTACCCTGCCGGGCTCGCCAGCCCCGACTACGGCGCCATCATCAACGATCGCCAGTATCAGCGGCTGGTCAGCTGGCTCGATGAGGCCAAACAGGCGGGAGCCCAGCTCCACCCCTGCGCCACTCCGGCGCGGGATGATCAGCGCCGCCTTCTGGCCCCGCATCTGCTGACCGGGGTGCCGGGCCACTGTCAGGTGATACAGCAAGAGATCTTCGGCCCGCTGCTGCCGCTCATCCCCTACGACACCCTGGAGGAGGCGCTCGCCTATATCGCCGAACGGCCCCGCCCGCTGGCTCTCTACCTGATGAGCTTCGATCCCGAGCTGCAGGCGCGGGTGACCCGGGAGACCCACTCCGGCGGAATGGCCATCAACGAGAGCCTGTTCCAGGTGGCGGCCGATGATGTGCCGTTTGGCGGCATCGGCGCCTCCGGCATGGGCCACTACCACGGGCACGAGGGCTTTCTCACCTTCTCCAAGGCGAAAACCGTGCTGACCCGCGGCAAGTTCACCACCGGCTCCCTGATCCATCCGCCCTACAACAGCTGGATCCAGAAGCTGATGATGGCTTTCTTCCTGCGTTGACGGAGCCCGCCATGACCGACAAGCGCCGCCAAATTCTGGATGCCGCCCTCGCCCTCTGCGCCGAAGATGGTCTGCAGGGGGCAGCCACCGCCCGCATTGCCAAGGCGGCCGGGGTCGCCAACGGCACCCTGTTCCACCACTTTCCGAGCAAGGAGGCACTCATCCTCCAGCTCTATCAGGATGTGAAGGCCCGGATGGGCGCTGCCATCTGCGAAGCCGATCCCGAGCTGGCACTGCGCGAGCAGATCCACCACTACTGGCAGCAGGCGATGAGCTGGATGCTGGCCCATCCCAACGAGCTCAAATTTGTGCTGGGTTTCTTTCACTCCCCTCTGCTGGCCCGCCCGGCCCGCAGCCAGATCTTGAACGATGCTCTGCGCTTTCTGCCCACCCTGCTGGCAAAGGGGCAGGCCAGCGGCGAACTGATGCAGGCCCCCGCGCCACTGTTGCTGGAGGTGTGTCAGGGGCAGTTCCTCGCCTGCGCATCACTCTTTGTCGATCAACCCGAGCTTGGGCAGGATGCCCACTGGCAAGCCAGTGCCTTTGCCCTCTTCTGGTCAGCCATCTCAGGAGCCAACCCCTATGACAACTCCGACCGTTGAATCTCTGGCCGCACTGGGCCGCCGCCTCTGGATCACCACTCTGCTCTGGGTGGTGGGCCGTACTCTCTGCCGCGCCGCCCGTATCGACGAGGCGGTGCGCCGCGAACTGGCCCCCTTGCCGGATGGCCTGGCCATTCGCCTCGAGGTGGGGGGGCTTGCTTACGCCATGAACATGCATAAAGCAGGAGGGCGCTGGTATCCCGGTGCGCCAGCTGCACCCCATGCCACCATCCATCCGCTGCGGGTGCGCTTCAAGCACCCCAATATCGCGTTTCGCGCCTTGAGCTTTCGGCTCGGGGTCAATCAGGCGTTCAGTGAAAACCGGCTGCTGGTAGAGGGGGATCTGACCACCGCCATGCATCTGGTGCGGGGGCTTGAGCAGTTGCAGTCCCTGATCCTGCCTGCCTTTATCGCGCGGCCGCTGCTGCGCCACTATCCGGCCCAGCACAACAAGCTTGGCCGTGCCTGCAATATCTATCTGGGTCTGGTAACCGGCTGAGCGCAAGGAGCCTTGATATGAGCCGCTATTACGATTTTTTCTGTCCGGTCAAACTGCTGGCCGGAGAACAGGCGCTGGAGCAGCTGGCCAGCGAACTGGCAAGCCTTGGTGCTCGCCGCCCGCTGCTGCTGACCGACAAGGGGGTCAATGCCACCGGTCTTGCCACCCTGCTGGCCAATGTACTGGCCGAGGGGGAGCTGCCGGTCGCCGCTATCTGGGACGAGATCCCGGCTGACTCCTCCACCGCAGTGGTGGAGCGGATCGCCAAACGCTACGCCGAGCTCGATTGCGACAGTCTGGTGGCACTGGGGGGCGGCTCGGTCATCGACACCGCCAAGGCGGCCAATATCCTGGCATCCATGGGCGGTGAACACCTGCTCGACTACTCGGGCGCGGGCTGCCTCACCCGTCCTCTCAAGCCGCTGGCGGTGGTGCCGACCACAGCAGGCACAGGTTCCGAGGTAACGCTGGTGGCGGTGATCAAGGATGAGGCGAGCGGGCGCAAGGTGCCCTTCACCTCCCCCTTCCTGCTGCCGCAGCTGGCGGTGCTCGACCCGCGTCTGACTCAGGGACTGCCCCTCAACATCACCGCCGCCACCGCCATGGATGCCATGACCCATGCCATCGAGGCATTTATCGGCACCGCCAAAAACCCGGTGAGCGATGCGCTGGCCCTGATGGCGGTAGAGAAGATCGCCAATGCCCTGCCTCTCATCCTCAAGGATCCGCAAAACAAGCAGTTGCGGCTGCAGCTGGCTGAAGGTTCCACACTGGCGGGCATGGCCTTCTCCAACTCCATGGTGGGGCTGGTGCATGCCCTCGGCCACAGTCTGGGGGCGCGCTGCCATCTGCCCCACGGCCTGTGCATGAACCTCTTCCTGCCTACCGTGCTCGACTACAACCGCCCCGAGGTGGATAACGAGTTGGCCCGCCTGCTGCTGCCGCTGGTGGGGGCCGAGCGCTTTGCCGCCACCCCGGCCCACCAGCGGGCCGAGGCGACCATCACCGCCATCCGTACCCTGCGCGATACCCTGTGGCAGGCGGTCAAGCTGCCGCGAACCATGAGCGAGGCGGGGGTAAGCGATCGCTCGCTGCTCGGGGAGATACGGGATCTGGCCGTCAACGACGGTGCCATGCTGTTCAATCGCAAGGATGCCGACCGTGAGCAGTTGCTCACTCTGCTGGAGCGGGCCTGGGCCTGAATCACGCAGACAAAAGATACCCGGCAGAGTGCCGGGTATCTTTTGAGCAGGATCCCGATATGACACAGAGAGGAGACATCAGGGGAGGATATTGACCCCATGCTGCCGTTATCTGTTCTATACCTTGGCTAACAGTTATTGTGCAGACAGCCATCTTCATGCCAGAGGTGCCCACCATGAGCGACATCATTCATCAGGCCAACCAGCAGCAATTCACCTGTATGGTGGAGGGAAAGGAGTCGAGATTGCGCTACCGGCGCCTCGATGCCAAGACCATCGATGCCTACAGCACCTTTGTCCCCCCCGAGCTGCGGGTGCAGGGGATTGCCGATCAGCTGGCCCGCGCCCTCTTCAACTGGACTCAGGCAGAGGGGCTCACTATAGTGCCCAGCTGCAGTTACATTGACGTCTGGTTACGCCGAAATGCCAATAGTTGAGCCATTAGATCCCAAGCAAGAACACGCCTTCCAAGCCAACACCGAAGCGCTGCTGCGGGCCGATCCGCAGCGGATGGCCTGCCTGCAGGCTGCCGCCGAGCTCAATCTGCCCGACTGGGCGCTGGGGGCCGGCTTTATCCGCAACCTCATCTGGGATCATCTCCACCACAAAACCAAGCCCACCCCGCTCAACGATATCGACCTTATCTACCTCGATAGCAGCGACCCGCAAGGGCTGGCCGAAGCGGAGCACGAAGCCTGGCTCGCCAAACGGCTGCCCGGCCAACAGTGGGAGGTGCGCAATCAGGCCCGCATGCACACTCGCCAACTGGTAGCGCCGTTTACCAGCAGCATGGAGGCGCTCAGCCACTGGGTCGAGGTGCCCACCTGCATCGGCGTGCGCCTGACCAAAGATGGCGAGTTCGAGTGGCTTGCCCCCTATGGCTTTGCCATCAACTGGTCGTTGCAAGTGAGTGCCAACCCCAGATGCCGCCAGGACAAACAGATCTTCACCCAGCGCATCAAGGAGAAGCAGTGGCAGACCCTCTGGCCTGACCTTCAGGTAAACTGGCCATAACCTGATTGCAATCTTTCGATAACCTTGGGCACACTAGGGTAAAAGCTGGTTGTAACTCAATGGGTTAAATAATGCGCGACTTCTTCTCTCTCGAACGCTGGCTACCGGGCCTAGCCGCCCTGTTGCAATACCAGCGCGCCTGGTTGATGCCTGACCTTCGCGCTGGACTCTCGGTCGCTGCGGTGGCCCTGCCCGTGGCCATTGCCTATGCCGAGCTCGCCGGGGTCGGCGCCATCGTCGGCCTCTACTCCTGCATCCTGCCCATGCTGGTCTATGCCCTGTTCGGCACCTCCCGCCAGCTGATCGTCGGCCCGGATGCCGCCACCTGTGCGGTCATCGCCGCCGTGGTGACGCCGCTGGCCGCTGGCGACCCGACCCGCCACTGGCAGCTGGTGATGACCATGACCGCTATGACCGGTTTCTGGTGCCTGATTGCCAGTCGCTTCAAGCTGGGGGTGCTGGCGGACTTTCTCTCCCGCCCGATCCTGATGGGGCTGCTCAACGGCGTGGCCATCACCATCATGGTGGGCCAGCTCTCCAAGATCTTCGGCTTCACCTTCAGCGAGCGCTATCTCATCGAGCGGATCGCCAACGGCACCACCTACATCACCCAGACCCATCTGCCTACCCTGGCCATGAGTCTGGTGGCACTGGCCACCCTGCTGCTGGCCAAACGCTTCCGGCCAGCCTGGCCCTCCTCCATGGTGGCCATGGTGATCACCGCCGCACTGGTGTGGGCACTCAACCTCGGTCAGTACCATATCGCCACCTTGGGCAAGGTGGGCTCTGGCCTGCCCGCCTTCCAGATGCCAGAGTTTCCCCCAGGACTGATGCGGGAGCTGGTGTTGCCGGCCCTCAACCTCGCCATGGTGAGCTTCGTCTCCATGATGCTGACTGCCCGCAGCTTTGCCGCCAAGAACGGCTATGAAATCGATGCGGACAAGGAGTTCCGGGCGCTCGGCATGGCCAACCTCGCCTCTGCCATCTCCCAGGGCTTTGCCATCAGTGGCGCGGATTCGCGCACCGCGGTCAACGACGCCAACGGCGGCAAGAGCCAGCTGGTCTCCATCATCGCCGCCGGGGTGATCGCTCTCATCACCTTCTACCTGACTGCGCCGCTGCAATACATCCCGACCGCTGCCCTCGGGGTGGTGCTGGTGATGGCATCCCTGTCGCTCACCGACTTTCGCGGCCTCTGGGCGCTGCGCCACTCCGACCGCGCCGCCTTCTGGCTGGCGCTGGTCACCTTTATCAGCGTGCTCACCATGGGGGTGATCCCGGGGATCACCCTCGCCGTGTTACTGGGGCTGTTCCAGTTCCTGCGCAATGTGATGCGTCCCACCGACCAGCTGCTCGGCATGGATGACGAAGGGGTGGTGCGCACCCTGGGGGACAACGAGCAGGCCAAGGCGATCCCGGGCATTCTGGTCTATCGCTTCAACTCGCCGCTCACCTACTTCAACGCCCCCTACTTCAAGCGGCGAGTCATGGCCCTGCTGGTGCAGGATCCCCACAATCCCAAGTGTCTGGTGATCGATGCCGTCGCCTGCTTTACCCATCAGGACATCAGCGTAATGAGCATGGTGGGAGAGCTGCACAAGGATCTGAAACGACGCGGCATTCATATGGTGATGGCGGGGCGCCACGGCCAGATGACCCACTGGCTCAAGCAGGCGGGAGTGCGGGTGGGCGACGAGGGGATCATCCTCTGCCCGGATATGTATCAGGCGCTGCGCATGACCCGCTGCTACCGCGAGCCGGTGTTCAGGGATGACGACGTGGTCGAAAGCACCACGGATGCCATCCTCTCCCGCTGGCCACAGGATGATGCCCTGCCCGACTCGGCGCGTCTTACCCTCCCCTGCGAGCAGGAGGCGGGCACCACGCCGGCCTGATCCGCCGGCTAGCTCCTCTGGCCGGAGAGTCTCCGGCCAAGGATTGCACCCGCTCCGCGCTTGGTGTTAAATGCCCGACCAGATGGCACCAGATCGTGCCGTCCCAGCTGTTGGACATGCCATGCAAACTCAATCCCACGCAGGCCCGGGCACGCTCTTTGCGCTGACCTGGCCGCTCTTTATCGATCTCGCCCTCCACTTTCTGACCGGCGCACTCAACACCTTCATGGTGGGACATGTCTCCTATCAGGGGGTCGCGGCACTGGCGGTCGGCAATCAGGTGTTCGATCTGGCCATCACCCTGTTCAGCTTCGTCAGTATCGGTACCAGCGTGGTGATCACCCAGTATCTGGGGGCTGGTGACAGGGAGCGCAGCCGGGTGGTGATCCACACCGCCATCGGCTTCAACCTGCTGATCGGTCTGGTGGCGGCTGTCGGCGTGATGGCCGGTGCCAGTACCATGCTGGCGCTGATGAACCTGCCAGCCAACCTGATGAGCGATGGCACCCTCTACCTGCAGATCATCGGCCTCTGCCTGCTGCCGGAAGCGGCGGCGCTCTGTCTGGCAGCGACGCTGCGCGCCCACGGCCATACCCGTCAGGCGATGTATGTGACTCTCATCGTCAACCTCATCACCTTTGTCGGCAACCTGCTGCTGCTCTACGGCTGGTTCGGCCTGCCCCAGATGGGCGTGGCGGGTGTTGCCATCAGCACAGTGGCCGGGCGTCTGGTTGGCGTGGTGATGCTGGTCTGGCTGGTGGCCCGCAAAACCGGCATTCACCTCAAGATCAGCGACATCGTTCACCCCAGCCGGGAGATGCTGGGCAAGGTGCTCCATATCGGCCTGCCTGCCGCCGGCGAGAACCTCTCCTGGATGCTGCAGTTCATGGTGGTGACCGCTTTTGTCGGCCTGCTGGGGGACAAGGCGCTGGCAACCCAGTCCTACTTCTTCCAGATCTGCCTGTTCATCCTGCTGTTTGGCCTCTCCATCGGTCTTGGCAACGAGATCATCATCGGCCATCTGGCGGGCGCCAGACAGTTTGACCGGGCCTATCAACAACTGCTCAAGAGCCTCAAGCTCGGGCTCGCGGTCACCTGCGTCATCGCCGTGGCGGCGGCGCTTAATGGCCGCACCATCATCAGCCTCTTTACCGATGACCCCGACATCATCACCCAGGTGGCGCAGCTCTTTCTCATCAGCCTCATCCTCGAGCCAGGCCGCACCTTCAATCTGGTGGTGATCAACGCCCTGCGCGCGACGGGTGATGCCCGCTTCCCCCTCTACATGGCACTGCTCTCCATGTGGGGAATTGCCGTACCCCTTTCCTATTTCCTTGGTATCATGCAGGGCTATGGACTGGTAGGCATCTGGCTGGCGCTGGCCTGCGACGAGTGGGTTCGCGGTCTGGCCATGTTCTGGCGCTGGCGCAGTCGTCGCTGGCAAAACAAAATCCTAGTTGAAACATAAGCGGAATCAGAATGAAGAAAATCGGACTCTTGCTGACTGCCCTGCTGCTCAGCCCTCTGGCCATGGCGCAAACCGCGCCCGCGGCCCCCAAGACTCAAGCCACCATGACCTGGTATGTGGCCCCCATCGTCATCGATGAGAACAGCGAGGCCCAGAAGGCGCTGACCAAGGATTTCATGGCCCAGATGATCAAGACCATCAAGATCAACGAGTATCAGACCGGCAAGACGGTGGGCAACACCAAAAATCCCAAGTGGCTGATCCGTACCAAGCTGATCCCCGCCAGCAATGAGCCGCTGGTCGGCAAGAAGCACCCGCAGGGGCTCACCTACGGCAAGGGCAACCCGACTCAGGAGATCATCGGTGAGCTGCTGATGAACGGCACTCTGGTGGCCCACATCGGGCAGGGCTGGCGTGAGCCGATTGTTGCCAATACCCCGGTGGCCGAACGCCTCTCCGTGGCCAACTACCGTTACGCCGTTGGCGATCAGGCCAAGTCGCCGGATCTCGAAGAGCTGGCCGCCCAGATCGGTTTCGAAGCGGGCAAGGTGATCCATCGCGACGGCAAGCCATTGCCTGAAAAGAAAAAGAAGAAAGAGCAGACTGACAAGGATAAGGGGTGATTCCCCTCATCACTGAAAAGGGGCCACAAGGCCCCTTTTTGCTCTCTGCCGCTCGCCGACCTCATGCCAGTGATGTGATCCGAACCACGTTTTGGCCCATGCCTTGAATTGAAAACTCATTTATTCCGAATCAATTCAATGCCTTAAAAATAGCCTTTCAAGTATATCCAATCATTGCCCCTAAATTCGATCATGATCACGTTTATCACCGTCGCTAAGGGGTAGCTTGGTCTTACAGGCACAATCAAACGAAACCAAGGAGGCTCCATTACATGTTCCCAGAGTACAGAGAACTCATCTCGAGACTGAAGAGCAGTGATGTCCATTTCCAGAAGAAGTTTGACTTGCACAACGACCTGGATGAGGAGATTAGGAAGCTGGAAAAGCATCACGCCAGTGACTACAGCTCCGAGGTGAAGGATCTGAAAAAACAGAAACTTAAACTGAAAGAGGAGATATACGAGATCCTCAAGCAACATCCACAATAGATGCCTCGACGAATATCAGGATAAGCAACTTATCCTTCAGCCCGGCCAGAGAGCCGGGCTTTTCATTACCCACTCAACCTCACTCCATGCCAAGAAATAGCAATCAAATGGCTCCTCCTGCTGGCGACGCTTTCGCCAACCCCTCTGCACGCTCGCAAAAATGGCGGACAAAACTGGACGGAGCAGAGGTCATGGCTAAGATAGGGGCTCTTGATATCGCGATTTGCTAGGGAGTAGGAAATGGAGTTAGTACTTGGCCCGTTGGAGGCCCGTGTCATCGGGTGCCTGATTGAAAAAGAGATCTGCACCCCGGATCAATATCCCCTCTCCCTCAATGCACTGGTCAACGCCTGCAACCAGAAGAGCAACCGCGAGCCGGTGCTGGAGCTTGCCGAGCTCGACATCCGCGCCGTGGTTGACGAGCTGATCCGCCGGCGACTGGTGGTCAATACCGCCGGGTTCAACGCCCGGGTGCCCCGCTATCAACACAGATTCTGCAACACCGAATTTGGCGAACTCAAATTCAGCGCTCAGGAGCTCGGCATCATTTGCGAACTGCTGCTGCGTGGCCCGCAAACCCCGGGTGAACTGCGCTCGCGCACCAATCGACTGTGCAGTTTTGATGATGTAACCGAAGTGGATGCGGTGCTGACCCAGCTTATCGAGCGCGGCCCCTATGTGGTCAAGCTGCCACGTGAACCGGGCAAGCGCGAATCCCGCTACGCCCATCTTTTTAGCGGTGAAGTGGATATTCAGGCGATGATGGAAGCCGCTCCGGCAGCAGCCTACGCCTCTCCTGCGGCGGATCGCCTGAGCGAGCTGGAGCAGGAGGTGAGCGAACTCAAGAGCCGTCTCGCCGCCATGGAAGCCAGGCTGGCGGCGCTGGATGGTCAGGGCTGATACCCTGCCACGCCAACCGTCTATTTATCAGGGAGCCGGGGCCAATCCCCCCGGCTCCCTCTGTTTTTTCATGCTGAGGAAGTGCCCGTGATCACCCTGATCAAAGAGTCTGACCACCAGAAGATGCCCTGGAAAAACAAGCAGGGTACCACAGCCCAGATCCTCATCTCCCCCAAGGGAGCGAGCCTAGACAAGCTCGACTTTGACTACCGGCTCAGCACAGCCCCCATCAAGGAGGCTGGTCGCTTCTCTACTTTCCCGGGTTATCAGCGCATTCTGCTGCCGGTGAGCGGCGCCGGCTTCGTACTGAACGGCCACCCCTATGCCCCCTTTGAAGCGGCGCATTTTGGCGGTGATGAGGAGACCCACTGCGAACTGCTGAAAAAAGAGGTGACCGACCTCGGCCTTATCTACCACCCGGACAGGATTGCGGCCAACGTACGGGTATTGAACCTCCCCTTTCCGCTGACCCTTACCCTCGAGCCAGAGAAAACCTACCTCTGCCATCTGTTGAGCGGCCAGCTCACGGTGCAGGGGCAAGTGGTCGCTATCAACGAGACGCTGGTGGTGAGTGGCGAGGAGAGCATTCACTTCGACTGCCAGAAGAAGAGCACCATTGCCTTCTTTACCCTGCAAGGGAAGTAGCGGCGGGACAGCAAAAGAGCATGAAAAAGCCGGGCTATCCCGGCTTTTTCTATTCAGACGCCCGGCGCGATGCCGGTCATAGCCTTAGTTCACCTTGAAGGTGCCCTTCATCATGGCAAAGTGGCCAGGGAAGGAGCAGAAGAAGGTGAGATCCTTGCCGGCCAGACCGTCGGTCTTGAAGGTCACGCTGGTGCTCTCGCCACCGCCAATCAGCTTGGTGTGAGCCAGTACGCGGGGGTCATCCTTGGGCAAATAGTTGTTCTCGGCACCAGCGCTCATCCCGGCGGTCGCCACGGCCTGATAGTCGGCAGTAGTGGCCAGCACCCAGTTGTGGCCCATGCCGGTAACCGGCAGTTTACCGGTGTGGTTCAGGGTGACGGTTACCTCTTTGCAAGTCGCAGGTACGCTCATCTCCTTGAGGTTGTACTGCATGGCATCATTGCCCTCGATGACCAATGCGCACTCATCGGCCAGTACCGGGGCAGCCAGGGTACTCAGAAACAGCAGGGTAATCGCCTTTTTCATTATCTTCTCCTTTGATTGGCAATGAATGGCAACAGGTTTGCGCAACACATCTTCAAGAATGCACGCAAAGATGCTGTCAAAATCGACCTTTATTTTACTCGCCTGTATTCAATCGGCTATGAATTTAGCCCGAAGCTGTGGGCCAGCTCACCAGAATAAGCAAAGTCTGTTTAATTTTTTCCGCCATTTTCTCCGGGCAGGGCTCGCCCGTCGCCAACCCCTTGGCTAAGCTAGCGCCCCGACCAGCCCTTCGCCAACAAGAGACCTGCTGATGATGGCCATAACCCCCGCTACCGCCCTGCGCTGCCTGCTGCTGACCCTGCTGCTGGCGCTCACCGGCTGCCAACCCCAGCCCCCGGCCCAAACCCGCATTCAGGGCAAAACCATGGGCACCTACTATGTGGTCACCCTGAGCGATCCCTTCCCCGGTGGCGAACCCGCGCTCAAGAGCGAGGTGGAGAACCTGCTGGCCAGGATGAATAGCGAGATCTCCACCTATGACCCCGACTCGCTCATCTCCCGCTTCAATCAGGGGCCAGCCAACACGCCGTTCGTCATCCCCGCAGCCATGGCCAAAATCGTCCGGCAGGGGATCGATGCAGGTCACCTGACCAATGGCAAGCTTGATGTCACGGTCGGGCCGCTGGTCAATCTGTGGGGCTTTGGCCCGGACAAGCGCCCCGTCAAGCGGCCAGATGACGCGGCCATCGCCGCCGCCCGCCACAAGGTGGGGATCGACAAGCTGACCCTGACGCCACAGGGGGATCACTTCCTGCTTGAGAAGTCTATCCCGGAGCTCTATCTCGACCTCTCCACCCTCGGTGAAGGGGCTGCCTCGGATGAAATCGCCGCCCTGCTGGAGAGCAAGGGGGTCAACAACTACCTCATCGAGGTGGCGGGTGCGGTGCGCAGCAAGGGCCACAACAGCAAGGGCTCGCCGTGGCGAATCGCCATCGTCGAGCCCTCCGATCAGCCGGGTGCCTTCTCCGACATCGTCATCCCCAACGGCATGGCACTCAGCACTGCCGGCAGCTATCGCAACTACTACGAGCTCGATGGCCAGCGCTACTCCCATATCATCGACCCCGCCACCGGCCAGCCCATCACCCATAAGCTGGTCTCGGCAAGCGTCATCACCCCCACTGCGCTGGAGGCCGATGCCCTCGATACCGCCCTGATGGTGATGGGCCCCACTGAGGCGATGGCTTTTGCCAAGGAGCAGAAGCTTGCGGTCTATCTCATCGTCAAAACCGACAAGGGATTCGAGGCCATCCACACGCCCCAATTTGCCCCCTATCTGGCAGAGAAGAAAAAATAAAAAGAGAGGGCCCACAACCGGGCCCTCTCTGTTTCCCAACGTTTCTCCCACGACGACAGCAGAGCAAGGTATACAAACGGCAACTTGGCCAATTGCCTCTTCAGCCGCTTTGGTGGCACACTTTCCCCATCAGCCCGTAGCGCCTCGACCAGACAGATGCAGATACCGGATACCGAGCCCGAAAAGAAAAGCCCAGCCAAGCCCCAGCGCATTCTGATGGTCAACGAGCAACGCTCGTTTCAGGTCATGATGAAGGCGATGCTGATCAATATCGGTATCAGCAACATCACCTTCTCCAACAGCGCCGAGGATGCGCGCCGCCGCTGCCAGAAGGGCAGTTTTGACATCTATCTCATCGATTACGATCTGGGGGTCGGCGAGAATGGCCGCCAGCTGCTGGAGAGCCTGCGGGATCAGCACCTGGTTCCTCCCCAAAGCGTGGTGATCATGGTGAGCGGCGACAGCTCCCGCGCCATGGTGCTGAGCGCGCTGGAAGCCGAGCCCGACGAATACCTGATGAAGCCCTTCTCCCAGGAGCAGTTCTCGTTTCGCATCAAACGGGCCCTCGCCCGCCGTCAGGCACTCGCCAGCGTGTTTAGCGCCATGGCGGAGGATGACCTGCCCGCGCTGATTACCGCCTGCGCCGAGCGGGCCGATACGGTTCCACGCTATGCCAACTACTGCCGCTGCCTGCAGGCCGATACCCATCTCAAGCTGGGGCAGGCTCAGGAGGCGCGATCCCTGATGCGCCAGCTGCTGGCCGGGCAGGAGAACAGCTGGGCCCGCCTGACGCTGGGCAAGGCGTGCAACACCCTGGGGCTCCATGAAGAGGCGGTCAGCCACCTGCAGGCGACTCTGAAGAATACCCCCCTGATGGTGGAGGCTTACCGCTGGCTGGCAGAGTCCCAGCTCGCTCTTGGCAACGATGAGGTCGCCCAGCAGGAGCTCAAGCGGGCCGTCGACATCTCGCCCCAGTCAGTCCAGCTTGCTCGCCGACTGGCCGAGGTGTGCCTGCTGCGCCACGACTACGCTCAGGCCAAGGATGTACTGCTCTCTCTCATCGACCTGTCGCGCAACTCGATTCACCGCACCCCCCACTATCTGGGGGCCTATATCCAGACCCTGACCCTCTACGCCCTCAACAGCAACGACAGCTACCACATCGCCAACCTGCAAAAGCAGGTCAACTCAGCCCTGTCGCGCATCCGCGATTCGCTGATGATGTCGGAGTTCAACTACCCGGTGTTCGAGCAGATCTGTCAGGCGCGGGTGCAGATTGCGCTGGGAGAGCTGCTCAAGGGCAAGAAGATGCTCTATCGCGCCAACCAGAACTGGCTCGACGAACCGGCCACCATGCCCCCGACCCTGCTCGGGGAGACCATCCTCGCCCTCTATCAACTCGGCGAGTTCGAATATGCCGAGAGTCTGCAAAGCCTGCTGGCCGAGGATGAGGATCACCTGCTCACCACCTGTATTCAGGCGACCCGGGATGACAAGACAGTGCTCGAGCGCCGTCAGCGCTACCAGCAGCTCAACGAATTGGGCATCAAGGCCTATCAGGCGGGCGAGCTGGAACAGGCGCTCGGTCACTTTCGCGAGGCGCTGCGCCGGGCCCCAGCCAACACCGGTGCCGCCCTCAACAAAATTCAGGTGTTGCTGCAACTGATGCAGAAAAACCGCAAGAGCCCGGAGTTTGGTACCGAGTGCAAGGACACTCTGGACATGCTCGACGGCATCCCCCTCAACCCCGCCCAGCAGGATCGTTTTCGCAAGCTGCGTCAGGAGTTCAACCAGTTCAGCTGACCCCGCACTCCCCTTGGGGCGCCTATGCTGAAACCAGACTGGCAGCAGAGGGGAAACAAGGATGGCGATATGCCGTTATCTGGTGGCCGATGGTCGCCACTGCAACGAGGAGGCTGGCGAGCACGATCTCTGCCACTGGCACGACCCGCATACCAATAAACAGGATCCCCACACCGCAGAGGCGCTTGAGCAGTATGTCCGTGCTGGCGGCCTCTGCCACGGCTTGCAGCTGGCCCGCGCCAATCTGGCCGGTCTCAATCTGGTCAACAAGGGGTCCAAACAGGGATTTTTGCTGGAGCAGTGCAACCTCTATCGCGCCAACCTGCGGGGTGGTCACCTCTACGGCCTGCGCATGAAGGGGGGAAGCCTGATGAAGGCCGATCTCAGCGATGCCAACCTGCACTGCGCCATCCTTGATGACGTCAACCTGCTCGGCATTCGCTGGCACAATACCCGACTCGACAACATGCAGACCGGCAAACGGGTAATGCAGGATCGCAAGGGGCGTCGCGAGCGGGATCCCGAGCAGGCCAGAGTCTGGTTCAAGGAGGCCGAAGAGACCTACCGGGATCTGCGCAAAGCCTCCGAGGCGCAGGGGATCTTCACCATGTCCGGCAACTATATCCAGCAGGAGCTCACCATGCGCCGGCTGCAACTGCCGTTCTGGTCGAGTCAGCGCTTCACCTCCTGGATAGTCGATCTGTTCTGCGGTTACGGTGAAGCCCCGATGCGGGTGGTGCTCTTCTCCCTGCTGCTCATCTTTATCTGCAGCATCTTCTACTTCTTCTTTGGCCTGAGCTTCAACGGCAACCATCTCGCCTATCACCCGGGCGCCCCCTTCGAGCAGAACGCCATCTTTCTGCTGGAGTGCCTCTACTACAGCGTGGTCACCTTCACTACCTTGGGCTACGGCGACTTCACCCCCATCGGCCTCTCGCGCCTCTTTGCCGCCTTCGAGGCCTTCACCGGCAGCTTCACGCTGGCGCTGTTTGTGGTGGTGTTTGTCAAGAAGATGACCCGCTGACGCCTCTCCCTGCCAGGCGGGCCGGCCACTGGCGCAGGCCCGCGCCCCGAACTTGCATCCACCGCCGATTCCTAGTCCAATAGCGACTTATAAAAATGACATGAGCATCCCGGACATGAAGATCATCTCTTTCAATATCAACGGCCTGCGCGCCCGCCTGCACCAGCTGCAAGCCATCATCGACAAGCACCAGCCCGATGTGATCGGCCTGCAGGAGATCAAGGTGCACGATGAAGCCTTCCCGCTGGCCGATGTGGAGGCCATGGGTTATCACGTGGAGTTTCACGGCCAGAAGGCCCACTACGGGGTCGCCATCATGAGCAAGCAGAAGCCGGTCAAGGTGGAGAAAGGTTTCCCCACCGATGATGAAGAGGCCCAGCGCCGGATGATCATGGCCACCTTCGAGCGCGAAGATGGCTCCCTCATCAAGGTGATGAACGGCTACTTCCCGCAGGGTGAAAGTCAGGATCACGAGACCAAGTTCCCGGCCAAGCAGAAGTTCTACGAGGATCTGCAGCACTACCTCGAGAGCAATCACACGCCGGACGACCAGCTGGTGCTGATCGGGGATATGAATATCTCCCCCACCGATCTCGACATCGGCATCGGCGAAGCGAACCGCAAGCGCTGGTTGCGGGATGGCAAGTGCTCCTTCCTGCCCATCGAGCGCGAATGGATGGAGCGGCTGAAAGGGTTTGGCCTGACCGACACCTTCCGCGCCGCCAATCCCACCGAGTGCGAGCGTTTCTCCTGGTTTGACTACCGCTCAAAGGGCTTTGACGAGAACCGTGGCCTGCGCATCGACCTCATCATGGCCTCCGATGCTCTCAAGGACAAGGTGACCGAGACCGGCATCGACTACGAGCTGCGCGGTATCGACAAGCCTTCGGATCACGCCCCCATCTGGGCCTGCTTCGCCTGATGTGGCGCCGGATGCCGCAATGATATCGCCAAACTGTGAAGCGGCTCGCGGTTGCCTGCGATAAAAGGGCGTAAACAGCCTATCCAGACAAGGTGCCTCAGGGCACCTTCTTTTTGCAGCAAGGAGTGCCAGCAGTGACCCCAACTCACCTTCCTCTCTCCCCCGCCCGTTTTCTGGCCCTGCGCCTGCTGCCGGGGGAGGATCTTATCGCCGGATTGCGCGCCCAAATGGCCCGACACGGCCTGCAGGCGGCCTGGATCGCCGGGGCGGTCGGCAGCCTGACCCACGCCAACCTGCGCTATGCCGCCCAGCCCGATGGCACCCTGCTGGAGGGGGCCTTCGAGGTGATCGCCCTTGGCGGCACCCTGGATCCGGAGTGCGAACACCTGCATCTCTCCATCTCTGACGAGCAGGGATTGATGCGCGGCGGCCACGTGCTGCCCGGTTGCCGGGTGCGCACCACCCTCGAGCTGGTAGTCGGAGAGCTGGAGGCGTACCGTTTTGGCCGTGCCCCCTGCCCCCAATCCGGTTATGAAGAGCTGCTCATTACCCCCAGAACCTTGTGAGGATCACTATGTCCGTCAGTAAACTCTCCAGCTACAACCTGGCTTTTATGGTCATCTGCATCGCCATCAACATGGTGGCGGGACAGGCCGTCTCCATGCTCAAGCTCCCCATCTTCCTCGACTCCATCGGGACTGTGCTCTGCGCCATTCTGGCGGGTCCCTGGATGGCGATCGCCACCGGCCTGCTCACCAACCTGCTGTGGGGCCTGCTCACCGGCCCCATCGCCGCGGCCTTTGCCCCGGTCGCCATGATGATTGGCCTCAGTGCCGGTCTGCTGGCGCGGGCCGGCTGGTTCAACAATCTGCCCAAGGTGGTAGTGAGCAGCGTGGTGATCACCCTGGCGCTCACCCTGGTGGCCATTCCTATCCGCTCCTACCTGTTTGGTGGCGCCACCGGCAGCGGTGCTGATTTCGTGGTTGCCTACCTGCACGCCATGGGGAGCGATCTGCAGGAGTCGGTCGCCGTCACCGTGCTGGGTACCAACCTGCTGGATAAACTGCTGACCGTGCTGATCGCCTGGGGGCTGGTACGCCGCCTGCCGCAGCGCACCCTGCGCCACTTCCCGCAGATGGCCGCCGTGCGCTGATGCACCCGTTTACCTCCCTCGCACTCTGGCTCTGGTTTTCGGTCACGGCCAGCGTGCTGCCGCCCCCTTGGCTCTGGGGGTGGAGCCTGCTGCCGCTGCTCGTCCTGGTGCTGCTGCCGGGTGCCCGCGCCCGGCTCAAGCTGGTGCTGGCGGTAATGCTGCCGCTGGGGCTGGGGCTCTATCTGGTGCACGGCCCCTGGTTGCGGATCCTGCTCGGCATGCCAGCGGTTCCAGCCAGCGAAGCGTTTCCCATTCTGCCCCTCTGGTGCCGGCTGCTCGCCTGTCTGGCCAGCGCCCAACTCTGGCTGTGGGCGGTCTCGACCGAGCGGTTTGTTCATGCGCTTTTTGCCAGCCGGCTGCCCATTGCCCTCTCCTACCTCTGCTGCGGCCCGCTGCTGCTCAAAGAGCAGCTCGGCCACCAGCTGCGCACTATCAGGGAGGCCCAGCTAGCCCGCGGCGTACCCTTTGACGGCAATCCGCTGGCCCGGCTAAAGGCCACGCTCCCGCTGCTCTCGCCGCTGGTCGGGCAGGCATTGAGCGAGCTGGCCACCCGCAGCATGGCACTGGATCTGCGCGGCTTTCGCAGCCAACCGACTCGCACCCGCATGACGGAGATCCCGCAGCAACGTTATGAGCCGCTACTGCGCTATCTGTTGCTGTTGCTGGTAGTGCTCGAGATTGTCTGGAGGTGGTGGCCATGATCTCGCTGCAAGGGGTGACCATCGGCCATGCGGCCCACCCTGACCACTTTCAACTGGGCCCACTCGATATCAAGCTGAAAGAGGGCGATTGGCTGGCCATCCTGGGTGGCAACGGGGCAGGCAAATCCCTGCTGGCCCAGCTGCTGGCGGGAGGCTGGTCCCAGCTGCACCTCGACACGCTGGCGGGAGAGGGCGTCATTCTCGGGCAGCCCCATGATAGCGGCCAGCTCAATCACCATGCGGCTGTGCGTCAGTGGGTACAGCAATCTCCCTACCTGCAATTTTCCGGCTGCTGCTTTTCGGTCGCCGATGAGGTGGCCTTTGGCCCTGCCAATCTCGGGTTGCTGCCCGATGAGGTCAGCCAGCGGGTATCCGATGCCATGGCGCTCTGTGACTGCGAGGTGCTGGCAGCCCGCCATCCCCTCGACCTGTCGGGAGGCGAAGCCCAGCGCGTGGTGCTGGCCTGCGCCCTGGCGATGGCTCCCAAGCTCTTGATCCTCGATCAGGCCTTTAGCCGTCTGACCCCGGCGGCAACCCAAACCATGCTGCGCCAGATCCGCCGCTACAGCGAGGAAAGCGGCTGCAGCGTCATCTTGCTGGAACAGCGGCTTTTTCCGGCCGCTCACTTATGCGAGCGATTCCTGCTGCTCGACCATGGCCGCCAGCTGGCCTGCGGTGAGCTGGGCGAGGTGCTGCCCCATCTGCCCGGGCGGGTGATCCTGCCGGACTCCCTGCGCGAGACGCTACAGGTGCGCGACCCGCGCCATCACCCCTACCCCTTGGCCATGTTGCGGGAGTTTTATGCTGAGCTTTGACCACCTCTGCTTCTCATGGGCACCGGACAATCCCTGCCTGCACGACATCACATTGCAAATTGCCAGTGGGGAACAGGTCGTCATCGTCGGGGATAACGGCGCAGGCAAGTCAACCCTGCTGCGACTGGCGGCGGGTCTGCTGGCCCCCACCTCGGGCACGGTGAGCTGGCAACAACAGGCGCTCTGCAAGCAGCGAGCACTGGCCCGTGCCAGTCAGATCGGCTTTCTGTTTCAGGAGTCTGAGCGTCAGCTGTTTCACAGCCGGGTCGAGGATGAAATCGCCTTTGGCCTGCGCCTGCAGAAACTGCCGCGCGAGGAGATCCGGCTGCGGGTCGCCACCGCGCTGGAAGAGTGCGAGCTGACAACGTGGGCGGCCTCCCATCCGCTCGATCTCGATGCCGGTCAGCGGCGCATGGTGGCGGTGGCCTGCCTCCATGCCATGCAGCCCGCCTTGCTGCTGCTCGACGAACCGAGCCGGGATTTCGATCCCCGCTGGCTGGCCATTCTGGAACGCTGGCTGGCCAGCGAGCGGGCAAAGGGCACCACCATAGTGGCCATCAGTCACGACGCCGAATTTGTCAGACGCAACTTCACTACCCTGATCGAGCTGAAAACAGGGCGTCTGGTTGGCCACGGCCACACCAGCGAACGACTTGCAGCCCTCAACGGTTACCGCCCCCACCACAGTAGTGCCATGCTGCTGGCCGCGCTCGACCAGCACAGCTAACGCCCTCTTTTTCCATCAAAACAGCACGAAACCTCGTCACTTGGGGACAAATTGTCCCCTTGAGAAGGTTCGGTTCAAGGTTGCCCGCCTATCATCCCCCTTCCACCCCAAGAGAAGCTGTTTTTTATCATGACGTTAATGATCCAGATGGAGAAAAATACCGGACACCCTCGCCGCTATGATGCCAGCAAAGAGACTGGCAGGGCTGGTGCAGATGCCCCGCTCAAGCGCGCCCTGCTGACTCTGGCGCTGATCGGCGGACTGAGCGGTTGTGGCGGTGAATCCACCCCGGCGGCCCAGAGTGTTCCGGCCTTCCCTGTCGTGGTCAATGAAGTGACCCTGACCGATGTGCCGCTCACCACCGAGATGGTGGGCGAGACCGCCGGTTTTCGTGAAATCGAAGTGCGTTCGCGGGTGAGCGGCATTCTGCTCAAACGCACCTATGTCGAGGGCCAGCCGGTTACCGCCGGTCAGCAGCTGTTCCTCATCGACCCCGAGCCCTACAAGGTGGCCCTCGAACAGGCCAAGGGCGCCCTTGCCCAGGAGCAGGCCCGTCTCAACAAGGCGCGCGCCGATCGGGATCGCATCATCCCGCTGTTCAAGCGTCAGGTGGTGAGCCGCAAGGATTATGACGATACCCTCGCCAACTACGAGGCGGCCGTCGCCAGTCTGCAGGCCGTTCAGGCCAAGGTCAAAGAGGCCGAACTCAACCTCAGCTACACCGAGGTGACCGCCCCCATCGACGGCATGGCGAGCAAGAGCTCCCAGTCAGAGGGGAGCCTTATCTCCACCAGCGGTGACAGCAGCCTGCTGACCACCATCACCCAGTACAACCCGCTCTACGTCAACTTCTCCTACTCGGAGCAGGATCGCCTCAACTTCGAGAACTCGGTGAAAAAAGGGTTGATCGAATCCAAGGATGCCACCAACTGGCGCACCCACATCCGTCTGGCTGACGGCTCCGTCTATCCCGAGGCGGGCAAGCTCAACTTCTCCGACAACCGGGTCGATCCGCAGACCGGCACCATCCGTGCCCGTGCCATCTTCGACAACAAAAATGGCGTGCTGATGCCGGGCCAGTTCGTCCGCATGACCATCGATCTGGGCACCCGCAAAAACGCCATCGTGGTGCCGCCGCGCGCCATCGTTCAGTCCCAGGCTGACCGCATGGTGATGGTGGTGGATGCCGACAACAAGGTCGTTCCCCGTCCGGTCAAGCTGGGCGCCGTGGTTGCCGATGGCGTGCTGATCGACAGCGGCCTTGAGCCGGGCGAGCACTACATCGTCGAGGGGCTGATGAAGGCCCGCCCCGGCAGCGTGGTCAAGCCGGTCTCTGCCGAAGAGATGCAGGCCATCAGTGCCAAGCTGGTTCGACAGTCCGCGGCCAAGTAAGGAGTTCGCATGTTTTCCAAGTTCTTTATCGAACGCCCCATCTTCGCCAGCGTGATTTCGATCATTATCGTGCTGGGCGGACTGGCGGCGATGCGATCGCTGCCCATCGAGCAGTACCCGCAGATCACCCCGCCGGTGGTCTCGGTGACCGCCTTCTATCCGGGCGCTACCCCGGAGGTGATATCCCAGACCGTTGCCGCGCCGCTTGAACAGCAGATCAACGGCGTGGAGCAGATGATCTACATGCAGTCGGGTTCTGCCTCCAACGGTCAGATGAACCTCAACGTCTACTTCGAGATCGGCACCGACCCGGATCAGGCCACCATCAACGTCAACAACCGGGTCTCGGCCGCCATGGCCCAGCTGCCGGAAGAGGTGAAAAAGCAGGGGGTAACGGTCAAGAAGAAGTCCACCGCCATCCTGCAGGTGGTCACCCTGCAATCGCCAAACGGCTCGTTTGATACCACCTATCTGTCGAACTACGCCCTGCTCAACATCATCGACGAGCTCAAGCGGATTCCCGGCATCGGTGATACCACCTTGTTTGGCGGTACCGACTACGCCATGCGCATCTGGCTGCGGCCGGATCGACTGGCCCAGCTCGAACTCACCCCGAGCGATGTGATCGGCGCCATTCGCGAGCAGAACACCCAGTTTGCGGCGGGCAAGATCGGCGCCCAGCCTACCTCGGCTCCGGTCGATTTCACCTACACGGTGCAGACCAAGGGGCGCCTCGAGGACGTCAAGGAGTTCGAAAACATCATCGTTCGCTCCATGCCTGACGGCTCCAAGATCCGGGTGAAGGATGTGGCGCGGGTCGAGCTCGGCGGCAAGGATTATGACGTACTGGCACGGGCCAACGGCAAACCGGCCATCGGTATCGCCACCTACCTGCAACCGGGCGCCAACGCCGTGGCGGTGGCCGGTGCGGTGCACGACACCATGGAGCGGCTCAAGGCCCGCTTCCCGCAGGATGTGGAGTACCAGATCCCCTACGACACCACCGAGTTCGTGAAGATCTCCATCGAGGAGGTGGTCTACACCCTGTTCGAGGCGATCGTGCTGGTGTTCGTGGTGGTCTATCTGTTCCTGCAGAACTTCCGCGCCACCCTGATCCCCTGCATCGCGGTGCCGGTATCGCTGATCGGTACCTTCGCCGGCATGCTGGTGCTGGGCTTCTCCATCAACCTGCTCACCCTGTTCGGCATGGTGCTCGCCATCGGTATCGTGGTGGATGACGCCATCGTGGTGCTGGAGAACGTCGAGCGGATCATGCAGGAGAAGAAGTGTTCGCCCAAAGAGGCCGCTATTCTCGCCATGCAGGAGGTCTCCGGCCCGGTGGTCGCCATCGTGCTGGTACTCTGCGCCGTATTCCTGCCGGTCGCCTTTATGGGCGGTATGACGGGGGTGATGTACAAGCAGTTCGCCATCACGGTTGCCGTGTCGGTGGCCATCTCCGGTCTGGTGGCGCTGACTCTCTCTCCGGCTCTCTGCGCCGTGTTGCTCAAAGAGGGGCACCACAAACCGGCCCGTTTCTTCGTCTGGTTCAACGACAAGTTTGATCAGCTGACCCGTGGTTATGTGCGTGGCGTGGCCTTCCTCAACCGCCGGGTGGCCGTGGCCTTTGGCATCATCGCCGTTCTGCTGATCTCCATCTACGGCCTCTTCCTCAAGGTGCCGGGCGAGCTGGTACCGAACGAAGATCAGGGTTACCTCATCTCCGCAGTGATGCTGCCGGATGCCGCCGCCATGACCCGTACCCAGGCGGTCGCCAACCAGTTCGACAAGATCGCCATGGCCAACCCCAACGTGAAGGATGTCATCACCTTCTCGGGCTTTGACATCCTTTCCAGCGCCATCGTCAGCAACAGCGGCCTCACCTTCATTACCCTGAAGGACTGGAGCGAGCGCAAAGAGGCGGGCGCCGACTCCTTCTCACTGGCCAAGACCCTGCAGGGGATGAGCATGATGGGGCTGGCTGACGGTTTTGTCGCCTCCTTCAACCCGCCGCCCATTCAGGGGATGTCCACTACCGGGGGTCTTGAGGGGTATCTGCAGAATCGCGGCTCGGGCAATGCCCAGGAGTTCTCGGCCGAAGTACAGCGCTTCCTCGAAGCGGCCAAGGAGCGCCCGGAGTTTGCCAGCGTAACCACCACCTACCGCGCCAACGTGCCGCAGGTCTATCTCGACCTGGATCGGGAGAAGGCCAAGGCACTGGGGCTGCCCATCAACGCGGTGTTCGACACCATGCAGGCCACCTTTGGTCAGGTCTATGTCAACGACTTCAACCAGTTCGGCCGTACCTACCGGGTACAGTTGCAGTCCGAGGCGGACTACCGCGCCAAGAAGAGCGACATTCGTAACGTCTATGTCCGCTCCAACAAGGGGGAGATGATCCCGCTGAGCAGTCTGGTCACGGTGCGTGACGCCACCGGCCCCGAGCTGGTCGAGCGTTTCAACATCTTCCAGGCGGCCAAGATCATGGCGCAGCCGGCGCCGGGCTACAGCTCGGGTCAAGCCATCGCCGCGCTGGAAGAGGTAGCCAACAACACCCTTGGCAACGACGCCAAGCTGGAGTGGACCGGCTCCGCCTATCAGGAGAAGGCGGCGGCCGGCAGTGCAGGCATGGCCTTTGGCTTCGGCATCGTGATGATCTTCCTCATTCTGGCCGCCCAGTATGAGCGCTGGAGCCTGCCATTTGCGGTGATCACCGCGGTGCCGTTCGCCCTGTTTGGCGCCCTGCTGGCCACCTGGCTGGTGGGTCTGACCAACAACGTCTACTTCCAGATCGGTCTGGTGACGCTGGTCGGGCTGGCGGCCAAGAACGCCATCCTGATCGTGGAGTTCGCAGTGATGAAACATGAAGAGGGGATGAGCCTCATCGAGTCGGCACTGGAGGCAGCACGCCTGCGTTTTCGCCCCATCGTCATGACCTCGCTCGCCTTCATCCTCGGCTGTGTGCCGCTGGTCACCTCCAGCGGCGCCGGTGCGGCGAGCCGTCACGCCCTCGGCTGGCCGGTCATCGGCGGCATGCTGGCCGCGACCTTTATCGCCATCTTCTTTATCCCGCTCTTCTTCCGCCTCATCATGCGAGGCTCGGAAAAAGGAGCAAAACAGTAAAGACACGCCTGTTGCCCTGCTGATAACCCCTACCCCCGCACCTGCGGGGGTATTTTTATCCCATTGCCCATGACGCCAAGGTGCGCACCTTGACCTTATCCCTGTGGCAAGGTTTACAGTCCAACCATCTGCTCCAGAAGGATATCCAGTTTGTCACTCATCCAGCTTGCTGCAAGATTGCCCTGCGTTGCTCTGGCCCAGCTGTTGCTGGCGCTGCTGCTCGTGTGCAATCTGACTCTCTGCATTAGCTGGCATGCTTCTCCCCCCTCCTCCGAGACGACCCAAAACAGCCCCCTGCCGATGGTGATGTTCGATTCATCCATGGCGATGGCGGATGGCGAGATCTCTCATGCAATGGCCACCATGGGTCACCCGGGCGATGGCATGATCCTCTCCTGCCATCAGGGGGACGATGGGTCAGCCATGGGCGATGAGTGCCAGATGCAAACTGGCGTCAATGCCCTCTCCTTCGGGGCGATGGCTCTGCTGGGGGTACTGGTCGCCCTGCTGATCCTCCCCCTGCTGCTTGGCAACAACTTCTCAGCGTCACTGCTTGATAACTGGTTGCGGGATCCCTTCCTGCGATCCCGTGGTACCCATCCCCCCTCCTGGCCACGCCGACACCTGATGTTGTCGGTGCTGCGACACTAGAAAGATCTTCTCTTGCGGCAGCGGCAAGCCTCGGCTTGCCCGTATCCTGCCGCCTTGCCTGACCCTGTGCCCCGGCCAAACCGGCCCGCTCACAGGGAGCCGTGCGCGCTGATACAGCTGCGCCCCGTTTGCCGCCAATCCCTCGGGTGATGCCTTGTCCATCTCCCGTCCGGCGGCGTGCACAAGAGAAGATATATGATGTCACTTGCCCCTGTTACCGGCCTTATCGCCGCCAAAAACCTTGCCACCCAGCCACTAAGTGGAGGTGTGCGATGAGCCAGAAACTGCTGGTATCGGCCCTGCTGCTGGCCCTCGGTGCCGGTGGCGGCTACTGGGCCGCCAAACAGACCACCGCTGACACCGTGGCCAAGGAGAAAACGCCGCTCTACTGGGTCAACCCCATGGATCCACGCGACAAGCGCGATGCTCCGGCCAAGGACAACATGGGGATGGACTTTATCCCCGTCTATGAGGAGCAGGAAAACGGCTCGCCGGGCACCGTCACCATCAGCCCCGAGATCCAACAGAACCTTGGGGTGCGGCTCGCCAAGGTGGAGAAGCTCCCCATCCACCAGCAGATCGAGACGGTGGGCTACGTCGGCTATGACGAAGGCCGACTGGAGGCCGTCAACGCCCGCATGGCAGGCTGGATCCGCACCCTCGCCATCAAGAGCGAGGGGCAGCAGGTGAGCAAGGGGAGCCTGATTTACGAGCTCTACGCTCCGGATCTGGTCAATGCCCAGCACGAGTACCTACTGGCACTCAACACAGCCAACCCGCTGCTGCTGCGCGCCGCCGAGGGCAAGCTCAAGTCCCTGCAGGTGCCGGCAGATCAGATTGCGGCCCTCAAGCGCACCCGTCAGGTGCAGGAGACGGTGCGCATCTATGCCCCCATCAGCGGCTATGTCTCCGAGCTGAAGGTGCGCGAAGGCCAGTATGTGGAGCCCGCCGCAGCGCTCTTTAACATCAGCCCCCTCAAGCAGGTGTGGGTGAGCGCCGAGGTATTCGAACGTCAGGCCGCCCAGCTGAAGGTGGGGGATCCGGTCACCATGACCCTCGACTATGCCCCCGGTCGCAGTTGGCAAGGTAAGGTGGATTACCTCTACCCGACGCTGGATGCCACCACCCGCACCCTCAAGGTGCGGCTGCGCTTCGCCAACCCGGATGAGTTCCTGAAACCCAATATGTTCGCCAAGGTGACGATTCAGGCGGGCAAGGGAGAGCCGCAATTGGTAGTGCCGAGCGAAGCGGTGATCCGCACCGGCAGTCAGGATCGGCTGGTGCTGGCGCTGGGGGATGGCAGCTTCAAGTCGGTTGCCGTCACCCTAGGCCCCCAGTTTGACGACAAGGTGGCCATCAAGGCAGGGGTAGAGGCTGGGGATAACATCGTCAGCTCGGCCCAGTTCCTGCTCGACTCCGAGTCGGCCATCGATTCGGACTTCCAGCGCATGACGGCGGTACGCCCAGCCCAAGTGTGGACTCAGGGCGAGGTTGAAAGCATCGATCTGGCCAACCGTACCCTGATGGTCTCCCACCAGCCCATCCCCGAGTGGCAGTGGCCCACCATGGAGATGGAGTTCACCGTCGCCGACGGGGTCGATATAAGCAAGCTGGCCGAGGGACAGACCCTCCATCTGCAAGTAATGCAGGAGGGGGATGAGTACCGCATCACCACCATCCATCAGGAGCAAGCGCCGACAAGCGGCGACAAAGCCAAGCCAGCAATGGATGAGATGCAGAAGATGGAAGGCATAGAGCATAGCCAGCATCAGATGGCGATGCCCGAGGTGGAGAAGAAGTCATGATCCCTGCCATCATTCGCTGGTCCATCGGCAACCGCTTTCTGGTGCTGCTATTGACCCTCATGCTCACCGCCTGGGGGCTCTGGTCGGTCAAACAGACCCCGGTGGACGCCCTGCCAGATCTCTCCGACGTGCAGGTGATCATCAAGACCTCCTACCCGGGCCAGGCACCGCAGGTGGTAGAGGATCAGGTGACCTATCCGCTCACCACCGCCATGCTGGCGGTGCCGGGGGCCACCACGGTGCGCGGTTACTCCTTCTTCGGCGACTCCTTCGTCTATGTACTGTTTGACGACAACACCGACCTCTACTGGGCCCGTGCCCGGGTGCTGGAGTATTTGAGCCAGGTCGCGCCCAACCTGCCCGCCTCCGCCCGCCCCCAGCTCGGCCCCGATGCTACCGGGGTGGGCTGGGTCTATCAGTACGCACTGGTTGACAAGACCGGCAAGCACGACCTCAGCCAGCTTACCTCGCTGCAGAACTGGTTCCTCAAGTACGAGTTACAGACGGTGGACGGGGTCTCCGAAGTCGCCACCGTGGGCGGCATGGTGCGCCAGTATCAGGTGCGGGTCGACCCGGACAAGCTGCGCGCCTACGGCATCCCGCTCTCCCTTATCGAGACCGCCATCAAGCAGGGCAATCAGGAGACTGGAGCCTCCGTCATCGAGATGGCGGAAGCGGAGTACATGGTGCGCTCCAACGGCTATCTGAAAAGCGTCGAGGATCTGAAGCAGATCCCGCTCGGTACCAATGTGCGCGGCGCCCCGCTGCTGCTGGGTGACGTGGCGGATGTGGTCACCGGGCCCCAGAGCCGGCGCGGTCTGGCCGAGCTCAACGGTGAAGGGGAAGTGGTGGGTGGCATCATCGTCATGCGCTACGGCGAGAATGCCCAGCACACCATCGACGGGGTCAAGGCGCGGCTCGCCCAGCTGAAAAGCAGCCTGCCAGAGGGGGTCGAGGTGGTCACCGTCTACGACCGCTCCGACCTTATCCAGCGCGCCATCGACAACCTCTCCGGCAAGCTGGTGGAGGAGTTCGCTGTGGTGGTGCTGGTCTGCCTCGCCTTCCTGTTCCACCTGCGCTCGTCGCTGGTGGTGGTCATCACCCTACCCATCGCCATTCTGGTGGCCTTTATCGTGATGCACCTGCAGGGGATCAACGCCAACATCATGTCGCTGGGCGGCATCGCCATCGCCATCGGCGCCATGGTGGATGGCGCCATCGTGATGATCGAGAACGTCCACAAGCACATGGAGCGGGAGGCGCTCACCGACAAGAACCGCTGGCGCATCATCACCGAGGCGAGCATCGAGGTAGGCCCCGCCATCTTCTTCTCCCTGCTGATCATCACCATCAGCTTCCTGCCGGTGTTCGCGCTGGAGGCGCAGGAGGGGCGGATGTTCCATCCGCTCGCCTTCACCAAGACCTACGCCATGGCCGCCGCTGCGGCGCTCGCCATCACGCTGGTGCCGGTGATCATGGGTTACTTCATCCGTGGCAAGGTGCTGGCGGAGCAGGCCAACCCGCTGAACCGCTGGCTAAGCCAGGGCTATGTGCCACTGCTCAAAGCCGTGCTGGCCCATCCGAAAACCACCCTGGCCATCGCCGCAGTGGTGACGGTGGTGGGCTTCTGGCCGCTCAAGTATCTGGGCTCCGAGTTCATACCGCCGCTCGATGAGGGGGACATCATGTATATGCCCACCACCGCGGCCAATATCTCGGTGGGCAAGGCGCGGGAGATTTTGCAGCAGACCGACAAGCTCATTCGCACCGTGCCCGAGGTGCAGAACGTGTTCGGCAAGGCAGGGCGCGCCGAATCGGCCACCGACCCCGCCGATCTGGTGATGATGGAGACCAGCATCCAGCTCAAGCCACGCGACCAGTGGCGTCCCGGCATGACCCCGGAGAAGCTCAAGGAGGAGCTGGATTCCCTTATCCGCTTCCCCGGCCTCACCAACGCCTGGGTGCCCCCCATCAAGACCCGCATCGACATGCTGGCCACCGGCATCAAGACCCCGGTCGGCATCAAGATAGCGGGACCGGATCTCAAGGTGATCCAGCAGCTCGGCCAACAGCTTGAGCAAATCGTCGGCAAGGTGGAGGGCGCCTCATCGGTCTACGCCGAGCGGGTGGCGGGCGGCCGTTACGTCAAGGTGGATATCGACCGGCTCAAAGCGGCCCGTTACGGCCTCAACATCGCCGATGTGCAGGCGGTGCTCGCCACCGCAGTGGGCGGCATGGAGGTGGGCCAGACCATCGAGGGGCGCGAGCGCTACCCCATCAACCTGCGCTATCCCCAGAGCTATCGCGACTCGGTGGCAAGCCTCGAGTTGCTGCCGGTGGTCACTCCGAGCGGCGCACGTATCGCGCTGGCGGACGTGGCGCGGGTTTACATCAGCGATGAGGCCCCCATGCTGCGCAGTGAAAACGCGCGTCTCAACGGCTGGGTCTACGTCGATATTCGCGGCCGCGATATCGGCTCCTTCGTCGATGAGGCCAAGGCCGAGGTAGGCAAGCAGCTGGTGCTGCCGGCGGGCTACGCCCTCACCTGGTCTGGCCAATACGAGTACATGGAGCGGGCCAAGGCGCGCCTCGCCTACGTGGTGCCGCTCACCATCGCCATCATAGTGCTGCTGCTCTATCTGGCGTTTCGCCGCGCTCAGGAGGTGCTGCTCATTCTCACCACCTTGCCGCTGGCGGTAGTGGGCGGGATCTGGACCCTCTGGCTTCTCGACTTCAACCTCTCGGTGGCGGTCGGGGTGGGCTTTATCGCTCTGGCCGGGGTAGCGGTGGAGACCGGCGTCCTGATGCTGGTCTACCTCAACCACGCCTGGGATGACCTCGTGGCCTGCGGCAAGCCGGACAAGGCGGGGCTGCACCGGGCGGTGATCCACGGCGCCGCCCTGCGCCTGCGTCCCAAGATGATGACGGTGGTGACCATTATCGCTGGCCTCTTGCCCATCATGTGGAGCCACGGCACCGGCTCCGAGGTGATGCAGCGCATCGCCGCCCCCATGATTGGCGGCATGGTGAGCGCGCTGGTACTGACCCTTTTGGTACTGCCAGCAGCCTACTACCTGTGGCGCAGTCGCACCCTGCAGCAGCAGACCACCGCGGATCAGCAGGAGTCATCACACTGATGAACAGACCATTTTCAAGCGGACAAACAGCAACCCCGTTGCAACTCCATAAGCTAAACAAGGAAACCAGGATGAACTACAAGACGCTGACACTGACCCTGCTGATGGGCCTCGCTACCCAAACCAGCCTGCAGGCTGCCGAGATGATGAACCATCAAGGCCACGACATGAGCCAGATGGGGCAAATGGAGGGCATGAACGAGATGGGCGACATGATGATGACCAAGGGGGTCATCACTCGCATCGACGCGGCCAACGGCAAGGTCGGCATCAAGCACGAGACAATCGACAACCTCAAGATGCCCGCCATGACCATGGTCTTTCGGGTGGCTGACCCGGCCCTGCTCAAGGATCTGAAGATGGGGGATGCGGTGCGCTTTCACGCCGAGAACCCGGGTGGCAAGCTCACCATCACCCAAATCCAGCCGCAGTAAATGCCCGGCTCGCTCCGGGCCGCACGGATAAACAAAGAGGGAGGCATCGGCCCCCCTCTTTGCTTGGTCAACTTTTTGGTCAACCCCAGCGGTGCGATGGCACTCAGCTGCGGGTTGCCAGCAACTGCTCCACATCTGCAATTACCTGCAATGCCGCCTGCGGGCCGCCGCTCGAAGTCCAGAGCGACCCGTCCACGGCGCCAAAGCGCTTGGCCTTGATCACCGGCAGCTGCTGGAACGCCGGAGTCTGCTCCGCCTGACGCATGGCATCCACCGCATCGCCGGTAGCACTCAGGGTACCGATCACCAGCCAGTCGGCATCCAGCAGATTGAGGGACTCAAGACTCAGGGGTGGCGAGTGAGGGGCGCCGGTACCCTGCTGCTTGCTTGGGCGTACCAACCCCATCGACTCCACCACGCTGCTGGCAAAGGTGCCCTGATACATGAAGCTCGGCCCCTTGGGATTCCAGCGCACTATGCTGATGCTCTCCCCCTGATGGTTGGCCAGCTTGCTGCGCGCCTCTACCAACCGTTCTTCATAACGCTTGAGGAAAGCCTCCCCCTCCTTGTCGCGGTTGAGGGTATGAGCGGTGCGGCGGAACATATCCTGCCACGGTTCGCCCCACTTGCCGGTGACCACGGTCGGCGCGATTTCGCCCAGCAGGGTCAGCAGCTCTGGACGGGTCTGGCCGGTCAGGATAAGGTCGGGCTCCAGCGCAATCAGCGACTCCAGATTGGGGCTGTCGAGATCGCCGATCACCTTGATATCGCTTACCCCTTTCTCCAGCAGGTAACGTGGCATGGTGGGCTGGCCGCGACCATTGACGGCACCGATTGGGGTGAGCCCCAGGGTCAGAGCGCTGTCGAGATCGAACTCGCTCAAGGTCACCACTCGCAGTGGCTTGACCGGCACCTGCACCTGTTGGCCAAACGCATCGGTCACTTCACGCATCTCCTGCGCCTGAACCAGCGGCGTGGCCAGCATCAGGATGGCTGTTGCCAGGGCGGCAAAACGCTTCATCATCTCACTCCTATGTTGTGCTGCTTGCATGCAAGTCAGCGGTGGGAAGGTTCGCGAAACAGGCCGATGCCGGTTTCGCTCAATCTCAACTGGCCGACCGCCATTGGCAGGCGTGGTCATGGCGGCGCGGCACGATAATGGGCGCCCCGTCACCCGGTGCATGCAGAATGTCGACACTGGTCTGGTAGAGCCGGTCGATGAGCCCCTTGGTCACCACCTCCCGGGCCGGGCCCATGGCGGCAATGGTGCCTTCGCCGATGGCGATCAGCTCGTCACAGTAGCGGGCCGCCATCGCCAGATCGTGGATCACCAGCAGCACGGTTTTGCCCTCGGCGGTGATGCGGTGGATTGCCTCCATCACCTCGGTCTGGTGGCCAATATCGAGGGCACTGGTGGGCTCGTCGAGCAACACCATGTCGCTGTCCTGCGCCAGGATCATCGCAAGCCACACCCGCTGTGCCTGCCCGCCGGAGAGGGACGCGGCGCTCTGCTGCCAGATCTCCTCAAGCTGCATTCGCTCGCAGGCGCTGCGCACCATACGGGCATCCTCCTCGCCCCACTGATTGAACCAGCCCTGATGGGGGTGACGGCCATACTGCACCAGCTGCTCCACCAGAATGCCGGCAGGCAGAGTCGGCCGCTGGGGCAGATAGGCGAGCTCCCGCGCCAACCCCTTCATGGGGTAGCTGGCGAGCGGCTTGCCCTTGAGCAGGATCTCGCCGCGTTGGGCTTTCATCTGGCCGGAGAGCAGTTTGAGCAGGGTCGATTTGCCGCAGCCGTTGGGGCCGACGATCCCCACCAGCTTGCCTCTCGGCACGCTGAAGGAGATGTCCCGCAAAATGGGGGTCTGCTGATAGGCGAAGTGGAGGCGATTTACGGTGAGCGTCATCAGTCAGCCCTCTGGCGATCGTTAACAAGAAGAAACAGCAGCAACAGGCCACCGAGAATGCGGGTCATGATGCCGGTCGCCACCTCGTGGGGGCTGGCCAGCACCCGAACCAGGGTATCGCTGGCAAGCAGCAACAGGGCGCCGCTGAGCGCCGCCAGCCAGAGCGGCACCACCCGGTCTTTCACCAGCCAGGAGGCAAGAATGGGGGCCGCCATGGCGATAAAGACCACGGGGCCGCCGATGGCGGTGCCGAGCGCTGCCACCAGAATGGCCTGCACCAGAACGCCCAGCTGCACCCGATCGCCGTTGACGCCAAGCCCTCTGGCCATCTCGGGGCCAAAGCGCAGCACCGCCAGTGAGCGGGAGAGATAGACGATCCAGGGGCAGAGCAGCAGCAACAGGATGGCGATGGGGGTGATGGTGCTGTACCCCACGGCGATAAAGCTGCCCATGTTCCACAGATAGAGGGAGCTCAGGTGCAGCAGGGCCTGGGTGGACATCACAAACTGGCCGAGCGCCTCGAACAGCTCGGAGAGGCCGATACCGATCACCACGAACAGATAGCCCTGTTCACCCGGTTTGCGGCAGAGGGCATAGAGCACCAGCGCCGCGAAGATGGCGCCGATGGGGGCAGCCCACCAGGGCCAGCTGCCTATCGTCAGGTAGAGGGAGAAGACGATGATGGCCAGAGAGGCCCCGTTGTTGACCCCCACCATGTCGGGTGTGGCCAGCCGGTTGCGAACCAGAGTCTGCACCAGACAGCCCGAGAGCCCCATGGCCGCCCCCGCCACCACAACCCCTAGGATGCGCGGCAGCCGGATCTTGAACAAGGTAAGCTGCTCAAGCCGCGTCCCCTCCCCCAGCAAGGTGTTGACTACCCCGGCGAAGCCGATCTTGCCGCCGCCAACGCTCAGGGCCAGCAGGGCCAGCGCCAGCAGCACCACGGCCAGCAGCGCCAGCCAGCGCCAGCTTGGCAGATGGATCAGCAAAGAGCGGTTGCCGGCCCGCAGGCAGAGCATATCGGTAGGTGCACGCATCAGCCCCTCACTTGACGGTCAGCAGGGTACGAAAGCCCCCGCGATGGACGATGGCGATCAGCACTGGTGCGCCAATCAGGGCCAGAATAACCCCGTTGGGCAACTCGAACGGCTGGATCAGCCAGCGCGCCAGAATGTCGGCCAACAGCAGAAACAGCATGCCGAACAGGGCGGAGAAACAGACCTGCACCGACAGCTTCACCGGCTCTACCAGTCGGCCACAGTAGGCAGCCAGAAAGCCGACAAAACCGATGGGGCCGGCGATGGCGATGGCACTGGCGGTAAACAGGGTGGCGGCCAGCAGCACGCCAATCCGCACCCGGTTGGGGCGGATCCCCAGCGCCTGGGCCTGACTGTCTCCCATCTGCATCAGGGTCAGCTGGCGACAGAGCAGCAAGGTGATAACAAACGCTGCCAGCACGAAGGGCAGCACGGCTATGATGGCATCAAGATTGGCCGCCGACAGGGAGCCGAGGTTCCAGAAGCGGTACTGCTCCAGCACCATCTTGTTGGAGAGCAGCAGAAAGCTGGAGAGACCGCCGAAGGTAGCGGAGAGCGCCACCCCGACCAGAATGAGCTTGAGCGGGTTGGAGCGGCCAATCATCATGCCAAGCCCCAGCACAATCACGTTACCCAGCAGCGCGCCGAGTCCGGCCCAAAGCAGATAGCCGTAGGCGGACTCCACCCCGAACCAGGTAAGCCCCACCACCAGCGCAAAGACGGCCCCGGCGTTGACCCCCAGCAGACCGGGCTCCGCCAGCGGATTGCGGGTCGCACTCTGCAACAAGGAGGCAGCCAGAGATAACGAGGCGCCGACCACCATGGCGCAGAGGGTGCGCGGCAGTCGCAAGGTATTGAGCACCATGGCGAGTTTCTCGTCACTGACCCACAGGGGATTGTGCGTCAGATACCCGAATACCTCGCGGGCACCATAGACGCCGGCCCCGGTGGCCAGCGAGAGGCAAAACAGCGTGCAGAGAAGGAACAATGCCAGCCAGAACAGAGGGGTCTGGTACTTAACCACCCTTTACGACTCCTTGCGTTGGGGTCCGACAACATGCAGCCAAACCGACGTGAAAACAGGGCGCTCTTGTGTCAACGGAAATAAAAACGCCGCCCGGACAAATACCCGGACGGCGCAATACTAAATGCAAATCATTTTTATTTGCAAGTTTTGATGTGTGGCAGGATCTCTTCTGCTCAGCTATCCATCACATCATGGCGGGTCTGATGATAGGCCTCTTCACTCTTGCCTCTGCGCCAATAAGGAACCGCGTAGAGCGACTGGCGATCCACCTCGAGCACGGAACGAAAATGGCGACGCAGCGGCAGCACCAGCGCCTCTTCCCCGCCTAGCCAGAAGAAACCGCCATCCCGAGAGAGAGGCAAGGCCTGCACATGCTCCAGAATACCGCTGGTTGCAGGCTCTCCCACAAACCAGTGACAGTGTACGCCGACCGGCAGTATCAACGGCTGGGCATCCGCCTGATCCGGCAACAGGATGGCAATCTCCCCGCGGACATCGGCAGGCATCACTTCGCACATAGCCATGATGGCGGGCAAGGCGGTGAGATCGCCCACCAGACAGTAGTGCTCTGCCGGTTGCAGCATGGGGTTGGGGCCACCCGGCCCGGACAGGATCACCTTATCCCCCGCCTTGACGTGGGTAGCAAAAGCACTGGCTGGCCCGCTATCGCCATGAAGAACAAAGTCGATATCGAGATCCAGCTCATCGCGGCGAAATGCACGGATGGTGTAGGTACGGATGACCGGCTTGTCCGCCGGATTGCTCCAGCGCGGGCCACCCGCCGTCATGGCTGGCATGACGGGTTCGCTCTGATGAGGCTGAGCCAGCATCACCTTGATATGGGCGCCCCCGCAGGTAAAGGGATAATCGGCCAGTTCACGGCCGCCAAACGTGATGCGCCGCAGATGAGGGGTAAGTTGTTGCACTCGCTTGACCGTCACCGGACGGGGGCGATTGGGAGGCAGGCTCTGGGTCACGAATAAACTCCTCTTCGAATCAACCTGCATGCTACCCTTAAATAGGAATAATTATCAAATAAGATATATTCTCGTCTTTATCCTTGACCAGAGCCGGATTGGCTTTTTCCCTCTTGCGGCTCAACCGGGCGAGGGACACAAGGTGGTGCATTGGGACACCTTGATTCACAACAGAAAGCCCGCACCTCACCTGGATTAGCCAAAGGGTTCCATTTGCTTATTTCGACCATAGTTTTGCGAGATCAAATTTTATTTCTCAATAAGTTTCCTATCCTTAGTTGAGCAGTTAATGTAAGCACAGGATGCCAAACAGGATTGTATGATGGATGACGAAATCCTGATTATTGATGACGACGATCTTGCTCTCACCGATGTGCAGCAAGCGGGCTGGAAAGTGATGATCGTTGACGATGAACCCGAGGTTCATCGCATCACCAAGATCACCCTGAACAAGTTCGAGTTTGACAATCGCCCCATCGACTTTCTGCACGCCTATTCCGCAGCACAAGCCAAGGAGCTGCTGGCGACTACGCCGGATGTCGCCCTGCTGCTGCTGGATGTGGTGATGGAGGTCGACCATGCCGGTCTCGACGTCGTCAAATACGTCCGTGAAGATCTGCAAAACAAGATGGTGCGCATCGTGCTCAGAACCGGCCAGCCCGGTCAGGCACCGGAAGATGACGTTGTCACCAACTACGACATCAACGACTACAAGGACAAGACCGAGCTTACCTCCCAGAAGCTGCGAACCCTGCTGCGTGCCAGTCTGCGTTCATATAGAGATATCCGCACTCTGGAAAGCAACCGACAGGGGCTCGAAAAAGTTATTGAAGCCTCCAAGGGAATTTTCGAGAAGCGGGCCCTGCGCCAATTTGTTGAGGGAGCACAAGAGCAGCTGAGCGCCCTGCTCCATCTGGGTGAAACCCAGATCTACGATGTAAAACAATACACCTACGAGGTAAAGGATCAGCTGCTTGAACCCCTGCTGCCGGGCCATGCCGCGATGCGACTGACAGACGCTCCCGAGATCCTGCGCCAGGCCATGGCACAGAGCAGCAACGTCTACAGCACCAACCAGATGGTGCTCTACTGCCAGAACCCGCGTCACCACCTGCTGTTCCATATCGAGACAACGCGCCAGCTCAGCCAGATCGATACCAGCCTGCTCACGCTCTTTACCGAAAACATCATAGTGGCGCTGGAGAACATCCGTCTCAACGAAGTGATCGCCGATAACCAGCGCGAAATCATCTACCGCATCGGTGAACTGGTCGAAACCCGCTCCAAAGAGTCGGGACTGCATGTCAAACGGGTCGCGCTCTATACCGAGCAGTTCTGCCATCTGCTCGGGATGAGCGAAGAACAGAGCGAGTTGATAAAACGCGCCTCACCGCTGCACGACATCGGCAAGGTCGGCATTCCTGATGCCATCTTGCACAAGCCGGGCAAGCTCACTCCGGAAGAGTGGGAAATAATGAAAACCCATGCCCAGCTTGGGCAGGACATGCTCTCCGGCAGCGACTTGGCACTGTTCCAGATCGGCGCCACCATAGCGGGCAATCACCATGAAAAGTGGAATGGCTGCGGCTATCCACGTGGTCTGAAAGGGGCGGATATCCCGCTGGAGGGGCGTATCGTGGCGCTGGCCGATGTGTTCGATGCGCTGGGGTCTGATCGCTGCTACAAGAAGGCATGGCCGCTGGAAAAGGTGCTGGCTCTCATCGAAGAGGAGAAGGGGCAACACTTCGATCCCCAGCTGGTCGAGCTGATGATGGCCAATCTCGACAAGTTCCTCGAGATCCGTGAGCAGAACAAGGATGTCTATATCGGCGAACACTAGCCCTGCTTTCCCAACTAACATTCGAAAATGCATAATAAAAAACCGCCCAAGGGCGGTTTTTTATTATTTGAACTTGCCGTTACTGCTCTGGCAAGTTGAGATCCAGCTTGGCGGCGGGTTGTTCTGCTTGCTGACTTTCCGCTTGAGCTGCTGCCAGAGCGCGTTTCAACGCCTTGCGTTTTTGCAGGATAATAAACCCGACCCCGCCCAGAATAACCAATAGCCCGCCACCACCGGCCAGCGCCCAGATCAACCAGCCCATTCCCCCCTTCTCCTCCGCTTTCTCGGTCGCTTTGGCGCTGGAGGTTGGCTCGGCAGCAGAGACCGGCGGCGGAGGTGGAGGTGCTGGCGGAAAGACATTGAAGGTTTTCACCGGCATAGCGATCTTCACTTCACGGCCAAGGCGGGTGGTGCCGTAGAGCGCGGCCTCTACCTGATATTGTCCAGGCTCCTTGATGACGGAAAAATCGACATCCAGTTTGGGCGCTGTCGCCACCTCGCTGAACGAGTAGTAGCCACCGGTCTTGCTGGTGACTGTGCCCTTGAGCGCCACAGAGGCGGGATCCAGCTCGTCACGGTCGACCAGCAGTGACAACTTGGCACCCAGCTCTTCGGAGGGAGGCGCCAGATTGTAGGTAAAGGGATAAGGGTAGAGCAGCACTTCCTGATAACGGGCCCGGACAAACACCTGATTGCCGGTACTGAACATGGCGCGGTATTTGCCCGCCGGAATATCCTGCAGGATCGCCTCCGCCGTCATGACGCCATCACCCGGCACCTCATCAAGCCCCTTGCCATCGTCAAGGTAGTGGCCAATCTCTTGATCGAGCACCGTATTCTGCTTGCCAGCATCGCTGAAGGATTGCAGTTTGACCTTCATCCCCAGATCGGAGAGGTAGTACTTGTCCTTGGGGGGCTGGCCATCGATCGAGAGCCACGCCTTGAGCTTGACCACCTCCCCCTGATAGAGCTGCATCGGCAAGGCGGCGATGTCCATCCGGATATCGGAGAGGATCCGCACCCGGTTGTCGGGATCCACCTCGCCAATCGCCTGCCACGGGCCCGGCATGGGATCGCGCAGGGTAATGAGGTCATGCTCCGGCAGTGCCAACCAGCCCACATCATCCGGTTTGACCTTGCCCACGTAGAGCTTGCTGCCATCTGGGCGCACCAGGATCACCGAGGGGGAACCCGGCTTGCGCTTGATGATAAAGGTGATCTCCTTCACCCCATAATCGATGCGAAAGCGGTTATCCAGCAACGGAATATCGGAAGGGGCAAATACCTCGGTCGCCGAAGCGCCGAGCGACCCCAGCAGTAAAAAAGAGGCCAGCCACTTGCTCATTGCCGCCACAGACAGCTCCCTCCCTTCTTCTGCACCAGATCCAGTCTCGCTTCGTGCAGCGCCTGCACCTCTTCCCCCGCTCTAATCACCTTGAGCGCCGGTCGGTTGCTCTCCAGGCGGCGGATGCTGGTGTCCTGACTGCTCTCGTTTTCACTGCTCTCGGTGGCCAGATTGAGTTTGGTCTGGCCGCCGGTCATCAGCAGGTAGACATCCGCCAGGATCTCCGCATCGAGCAAAGCCCCGTGCAGAGTACGGTGCGAGTTGTCGATACCGTAGCGATCGCAGAGCACATCCAGGTTGTTGCGCTTGCCCGGGAAGAGATCCCGCGCCATCGCCAGGGTATCTGTGATGGTACAGATATCGGCCGTCTTGAAGTTGAGTCCGAGCTTGCTGAACTCGTAGTCCATGAAGCTCACGTCAAACGGCGCATTGTGGGCGATCAGCTCGGCGCCGCGGATGAACTCGAGGAACTCGTCGGCAATCTGGCTAAAAGAGGGTTTGTCGCGCAGGAACTCGTCGGTAATCCCGTGAACCTGAATGGCTTCCGGGTCCACCAGCCGATCCGGCTTGATATAGACGTGGTAGTGGTTACCGGTGAGCTTGCGGTTGATCACCTCCACACAGCCGATTTCGATGATGCGGTGGCCAAGGTAAACAGGGCCGCCACCGGTATTCATACCTGTGGTTTCGGTATCCAGGATGATCTGGCGATTCAGTTGGGGTGTGTTCATGATCCAATCTATGTCAAACTTCGGCTTTACTCGCTAGTTTACCCCAAGCCTCATGTTAAAACAGATTGATTTATATACGGATGGTTCCTGCCTCGGCAACCCGGGCCCGGGCGGTTATGGCGCCGTGATGGTCTATGGCAAGCACCGCAAGGAGATTGCAGCCGGCTTTCGCCTCACCACCAACAACCGGATGGAGCTGATGGCCGCCATCATGGGCCTGCGCACCCTCAACGAGCCTTGCAAGGTACGCCTCACTACCGACAGCCAGTATGTCCGTCAGGGGATCACCCAGTGGATCATCGGCTGGAAGAAGAAGGGGTGGATGACCGCCAACCGTCAGCCGGTCAAAAACGTCGATCTCTGGAAAGAGCTGGATGCGGAAGTGAGCCGTCACCAGATCGAGTGGCTCTGGGTTAAAGGGCACTCGGGCCATCCGGAGAACGAACGCTGTGATGAACTGGCCCGCGAGGCGGCCTGCGGCAAGGATCTGGCCGAGGATACCGGCTACCAGCCCTGACGGGCCATGCCCGGTGTGGCGAGGGACTTTGGCAGCTGCCAGCGGCGGCGCACCGGGATCAGCGGAAAGCGCCGTTTACGGGCGGCAATCACATAGACAGAAGCAAACGCCCGGCAGTAGTCCCGTCCCACACTCTCCTGCCACCAGCTGTGCCAACTCTGTTTGCCCATAAACGAGTAACCGAAGCGCTCGTCAAACATCACCTCGCACCCCAGCAGATGGAGCCAGTCGGTGACCCGCCCGGGGGTAAACATCCGCGCCGACCAGGGCACCTTGCGCCGCAAAAAAGGGATGCAATGGCCGATGCCCACCAGACTCATGGGGTTGTAGCCACTGATAATCAGCCAGCCATCGTCGGTCAGCACCCTTTCGGCTTCGCGCAACACCTGATGGGGATCGGCCGAAAAATCGAGGCAGTGAGCAAGCAGACAGGCATCGACACTGCCGGTACGCACCGGCAATGCCAGCGGATCGCCATACATGTCGAGCAGCCGTCCTTCGGAAGCGACGCCCACCTGATGGCGAATGGATGAGCGTTTGCAGGAGAGTTCGGCGCTCAGGGCGCCAATCTTGAGCAAATGATAGCCAAACAGGTTGGGACACCAGCTGTCGAGCCGCTCCTGGATCTCGGCGGCAACCCAGTCCCCCATAGGCAACGCGGACCAGCTGGTCGGGATCTCGATTTGTTGTTCGGTACGTGCCACCTGCATAATAGGGCTCAACTCGCGGTTTCGAACGCCATCCTGTTATATAAGATACCCTCCCTAAAGAGAAGCAGACTCATGTATCCAGTGATCACAGTTCCTGCCTTTAATGACAACTACATCTGGTTGATTAGACACGAAAATCACTGTCTGGTTGTCGACCCGGGCGAAGCGGCCCCCGTGCTGGAGCGGCTCTCGGCGCTGGGGCTGGTGCTCGATGCCATCCTCCTGACCCACCATCATCACGACCATGTAGGCGGGGTTGGCGAACTGCTCGAACAGTTCCCCCATGCCCGGCTATATGGCCCCAAACTTGACCCCATGCCGGCCCACCATGGTCAGTGGCTCGAAGATGGCGATCAGATCAACTGGCACGGTCTTGCCCTCGAGGTGATCCATGTGCCCGGCCATACCCGCGGCCATATCGCCTACCATGGCAACGGCATGCTCTTTTGCGGTGACACCCTCTTCTCGGCCGGTTGTGGTCGCCTCTTTGAAGGGACGCCGGAGCAGATGTATCACTCGCTGCAACGGCTCGCCGCCCTGCCCGATGACACCCTCATCTATTGCGCCCACGAATACACTCTGTCAAACCTGCGCTTCGCCTATGCGGTCGAGCCGGACAACCCGGCGATCCGTGATCAGATCGGGCTGATCAGCAAACTGCGGCAACAGGGGCTGCCAAGCCTGCCCAGCCGACTGGGGGATGAGCGCAGGTTTAATGTTTTTCTGCGCTGCGAGCTCGATTCAGTGAAATTTTCTGCTGAAAAGCAGGGGCTAAAATGCGTGGAAAATCCGGTAGATACCTTCACGATCCTGCGCCAATGGAAGGATGTTTTTTGAACAAACCTTGATCAGGGGGGGATTGCCCCTTATGATGCGAGCTGTTTTTCTTAAAAATGACCGGAACGAGATGAAGGTACGAACGGCCTTATTGGCAGCGCTGTTGCTCAGCGGCTGCCAAAACCTGAGCCATCAGGATGACCGGGCGCTAACGGCAATCGAGCCGATCAAGTCCCCCCAGGTCAACAAAAAAGCGCATAAAAAACACTCTTCACGATTTCTGTTTGGCGATGAACAGCTGGACGAAATGGAAGATACGGACAATCTGTGGGTGCGTATCAGCGATGATATGCAACTGGAAACTCCGGACAATGCGCGCATCCGCCAACAACGTGAGTGGCTGTTGCGCAATGATAAGCATCTGGCGACCATTGCCAGCCGGGCTGAACCCTACCTCTATCTGATGGTAGAGGAGATTGAACGGCGTGAGCTGCCAATGGAGCTTATTACTGTCCCGATGATCGAGAGCATGTTTGATCCTCATGCCCGATCCCGCAGCAATGCCGTCGGTTTGTGGCAGTTTGTGCCCGCCACCGGCAAGAACTTCGGTCTGCGCCACGACAACTGGTATGACGGACGGCGCGATGTGCTGGCCTCCACCAATGCGGCGCTCGACTATCTGGAGTACCTGAACCGCTTCTTTGATGGTGACTGGCTGCAAACGCTGGCCGCCTACAATGCCGGTGAAGGACGGGTTCGCAACGCCATCCAGCGTAACCAGCGTGCCGGCAAGCCGACCGACTACTGGTCGCTCGACCTGCCCCGCGAAACCCAGATGTATGTGCCCAAGATCCTGGCCATGGCTGACATGATCAGCAATGCCGACAAGTACAACGTCCAGCTGCCGGTGCTCGCCAACGAGCCGAAGCTGCGGGTGGTGGAAACCGGCAGCCAGATCGATCTGAACGTGGCGGCCCAGCTGGCCGGTGTGCGCACCTCGCAGCTCAAGGAGGTCAATCCTGCCCTGAGCCGTGGTGTGATGTCGCCGCGCGGCCCCTACCGCCTGCTGGTACCGGTTGAATATGCCGATACCCTGGAGCTGGCACTGGCCGATCTGCCCAAGAGCGAGCGTATCCGTACCCGCTCCTATCAGGTCACCAGTGGCGACACCCTGTCACGCATCGCCCAGAATCACGGCGTCAGCGTGAGCGAGCTGAAACTGGCCAACAATCTGCGTGGCAACAGCCTGCGTCGCGGTCAGCGTCTGGTCATTCCGACCAGCGGCCATGCCGTCAGCAGCAAGGCCAGTGCGGCCCCGCAGCAGCTGGCCAGCCGTGGCAGCAGCCAGAAAAGCAAGGTGAGCTACAAGGTGCGGGCAGGTGACAACCTGTGGAGCATCAGCCAGGCGCACGGCGTCTCCCACGAGGAGCTCGCCAAGTGGAACGGCCTGAACGCCAAGTCGGCCCTGAAGCCGGGCATGCAGCTGGTGGTCTACCCCAAGGGTGGCAAGCAGAGCGGCAAGTCGATGGTCTATCAGGTTCGCCGTGGTGACTCCATCTCCTCCATCGCCGCACGCTTCCAGGTCGCCATCAACGATGTGATGCGCTGGAATCAGCTCGACAAAGGGGATTACCTGAAGCCGGGCCAGGAGATCACCCTGTTTGTGAAGAACAACAGCTGATCCCCCGCCAACGCCATTAAAAAACGGAGCCAGTCGATGACTGGCTCCGTTTTTTTATCCCCTTCACTCGCCATGACACAGTTCGTGCTCTTCATCCCGATAGGGCCGGACAGCGCGGAATCGCTGCCACATCCATCAGATCGGCCAACCCCTTGAGCGGCCTTGCAGGCACTCTCTGTGGCCTTCGCGGAGAGCTTGCTGGTCACTATAAGCTGGATTTATGGCATTTCCCAAAATGCCCAAACTTTTGCTTATACTGCACCGCTCATCCCATGGCATGACCAAATCGGCCAAAAGAGAGCGGAAAAACCCATTCGCCCGATCGTCAGCATACGATTCACTCCCGCCCCTCTCCCCCCGCAACCAGGGGGCTATTGCACGGCTTATTCCCAGAGCCGGGTCGGCACTACCAGCAACACGGTGCGCTGACCAATCGCCACGTTGGCATTGGGGAAGACCACCGCCTCGCGCGGCTGCTCGACGGTGTAGCGCTGCTCGCCATCCTCGGCCAGCACGAACCCTTGCGGGAATTCGGTAAAGTTGTCGACATCGCTGGCGAACAGGAAGCGAAATTGCTCCGATTTTTTGGTGATCACCCGATCGATGGCAAACAGGGTGAAATCATCCGCCCGCCACGGCTCCAGCGCCACCTCGTCCTGGCTGACCAGCTCCTGCAGCGCCTGCCGGGTTTCGATAAAGCGGGTCATGTCGTTCTCGCCAAATGGCCGCACCTTGCCCAGCTCCACCGTGAAGGCGTGGGCGCCGTGCTGGTGGGAGCTGTAGTAGCTGAAGGTGGTGGTCGGGCTGGCGGAGAGCAGTATGGTGCGCACCCCGCAGGCACCGAGGAACTGCACCTGCTCGCGGCAGTGGGGCCGCTCGTGGGGGAATGGGTAGACGGCAAACTTCTCGTGGCGCGAACCGCGAATGGCGGTGTGCAGGTCGTAGTGGTAGCGGGGGCGGGCCGGATCGGCAAAGAAGCGGCTCACATACTGCTCGAGACGCATGGCACGGATCCGCTCCCGGTTGCAGAGCCCCTCCCCCTTGCTGTGGGCGCCGGAGAAGAGCCGGTTCATGTTCTCCTCCACCTCCCGCAGCCCGAGGTTCATCGCCGCCGGATTGCCAAACAGGAACAGCACCCGATGGCGGGCGGTCAGCTCACCAGAGAGCAGACGGCTCAGCAGCTGGTTGCAGATCTCGATGGGGGCGGTCTCGTTACCGTGAATACCGCAGGAGAGGACGATATCCTTGCGTCCTCCCGGCTGGCCGCCCGCTCCGCTGGCAGGCTCCAGACAGATGACACCGGTATCCCAGACGCTGACCCGCGTGCCGTCTGGCAGCGCAAAATCAAAGGGGTCGAGCTGCCACTCGTGGCTGCGGGTCATGGCCAAAAAATCGTGCTGGGGAATCATCCGTCTCACCCTCTTGCGCTGGAATACTATGGCCGGATTATACGCAAGGCGTTGCGGCTTAAAACCGATTTTTAAACAAATTCAAACATTAACGATACAAATCGCGGCAAGGTAAAACGGCAGCACCGGGCGGAGCAACAGAGGGATATAAAATAGGGGAAGAGAGAGCAATAACGGGGCAAACAACAGCAGGGTTGACGGGGTGACCTGATGTCACCCGGCCGTCAGCATACAAGTATCAGCAGATAGACAAGGCATCCATGCCCGGCTGATCAACCACGCCAGAACGGCTTGGTGGTCTCTTGATAACGGTCAGCTTCGTTCAGGCCGATGTCTTTGAGCAGGTACTCGGGCAGCTCGGAGAGCTGGCGACGGCTGCGGCTGCGCTCCAGCCAGGTCAGAACGGTCATTTTAACGCGAGCAACCAGATTCAATTGGCTGGAATGCTGGTAACCGGTTTCGGTATAAGTCATGTTGGCCATGATGTGGCTCCTCTGAATATTTGTTTACGCACTGGGCTTCAATTTGATGCGCAAAGCTTAGTCAGGGAGTCAGACCGACTCAATTGACGAATTTTGATACGTTACATTAGTAAATCTAATGTCTAAAAACGGCAGGATTTAATTTTAATGCTTTGATTTTAAACAACTAATTATTTTAACGGTTGGCCAGCAGAGTCGCACAGCATATTGTGCTGCATGGCACCCATCTATATATGCATTTTACTGCTTTACATATGCAGGGACGAGCAAGGTGTGAACAGCTGGCAACAGCGGAGTTACACGAAATTGTTAATTTAATGATCTTGTGGCGATCTTTATTTAACACCCTGAAACATAAATAAAACCATCACCACATCCCCATTCAGAGGCGCACATTGCCCCCTCCCCAAAGTGCCTCTTGGCACTCCAGCCGCATGCTGGTATGTTTATTTATACAGTAGTTTTGCTACCCGCAGCTGATGTCATATCTGATGTCGTCAACAGCGGGTCAGACCACAGGATCATCGATGGATACCTTTACCCCTACCGCCGCCCTGCGTCAACAGATGGAGGCCATTGAAGCCTCTCTGGAGCAGCTGGCCACCCTGCTCGGCCAGCTCGAACTGCAGGAGGCCCATGTCTATCCCCTCCCCCCGGTGGCGCAGGGCGAAGAGCACGACCCCATCAGCCAGATTGAGGTGGGTTACCTGAGCGGCGACGAGGCACTGGCCGCCACCTTGTCAGCCTATCGGGATCACAGCGCCCGCCCCGGCTGCTCCACCAAGGCCACCCGTCGTCTGCCGGGCTGGCTGCGCTTTCCCACCGCAGCCGCTCCGCTGATCCAGCCGCTGGTTGAGGAGATCAATCAGCGCAAGCTCGATTTCAAGGCGCTGGTGCAGCAGGCGGGCGGACGGGACGAGAAGTTCGAGCTGGTACATACCGCCCTGCCCGGGGTGATCACCCTGCAGGTCTACCGCAAGCTGACGTGGCTACATGGAGAGCTCCACTCCCTCGGTTTTACCTGGGCTGACAAGCAGACCATCAATCGCCTCACGCGCGAACAGGTGCTGGAGATGCTGGAGCGCAGCCGCCGCTACATACCGGCCCTCTCCAACAACGAGGAGTGGAGCAAGATGGTGGATCAGGAGGTGTACGACATTCGCCGCCTGCCCGCCGATGCCGAGCTGCGGATCCGCCGCCCGGTCAAGACCCACCCGATGATCAACCTGCTCTGGCAGGATCGCACCCCGCGCAAGCAGCAGATCAAGGCGAGCCTGCCGCTGCTGCTCTGCTCGGACAGCCCGCCCGCGGTCACCCATCTGGGCAATTATCCCCCCAAGAGCCGGCAGGCGCGGCGGGATCGCAAGATTGGCGGCGAGCCCATCATCGAGCGGCTGCATCTCTACCTCTATCAGGGCTGACGCGACGAGCCTGCTAAAACCGGCATGCAGAAACGACAGAGGGGAGCACATCGGCAAGATGTGCCCCCCTCTTTCATATGGCATGGCCATGTCGCAGGTGATACAGCGGATCAGCTCATCAGCAGGGCCCGCAGGCTCTCCACATCCAGCCCGCGCACTTCCGACTGGCCGCTCAACAGACCATCGGCGAGCGCCCGCTTCTCGTCGTGCAGGGCGACAATCTTCTCCTCCACCGTCTGCTCGCACACCAGCCGATAGACGGTCACCGGCTGGGTCTGGCCCATCCGGTGGGCCCGATCGCTCGCCTGATCTTCCACCGCCGGGTTCCACCAGGGATCGAGGTGCAGCACGGTATCGGCCTGGGTGAGGTTGAGCCCCGTCCCCCCCGCCTTGAGGCTGATGAGAAACAGCGGTACCGCCTCGTGGCGAAAACGCAGGATGGAGTCCTGCCGTGCCTTGGCCGAACAGCCGCCATCCAGATAGCAGTAGTCCCAGGACTTCTGCTCGATGCGGGCCCGCAGCAGGCTCAGCAGATCGACAAACTGGCTGAATACCAGCACCCGATGACCGCCATCGATCGCCTCCTCCAGCAGCGCCATCGCCTCATCCAGCTTGCTGCTGGTCTGCGACCACTCGGGCATCACCAGCTCCGGCGAACAGCAGAGCCGGCGCAGTCGGGTTAACCCGCTCAATACGTGCATCAGGGCACGGCCATCGGCACTTTGCACCTGCTGCACCACCTCGCGCCGGGTCGCCTCGTAGAGCTGACGCTCCTCGGGGGAGAGGCTGATGTGGTGAATGATCTCGGTCTTGTCCGGCAGCTCGGTCAACACCTCCTGCTTGAGGCGGCGCAGGATAAAGGGGCTGATCACCGCCCGCAGCAGCGCCATGTGCTGGGGATCCTTGACCGCCTTGCCAAAGCGACGCTTGAACTCGCCAAGGCTGCCGAGCAACCCCGGGTTGATAAAGGTGAAGAGACTCCACAACTCGCCCAGATGGTTCTCGATGGGGGTGCCGGAGAGAGCGAGGCGGAAATCGCCGTCGAGCTGGAACAGCAGCTTGGCGCGCTGGGTACCGGCGTTTTTGATCTGCTGCGCCTCATCGAGCACCATGGAGGACCAGCGCCGCGCCTTGAGCGCCTCCGCCAGACTGCCGAGCATGCCGTAGTTGATGAGGATCACCTGCCCCGCTTTGGCATCGCGAATAATGCGCTCGCGCTCGGCGGGATTGTCAAAGATCACCACCTCCAGCTCGGGGGCGAAACGGGCGACCTCCTCCTGCCAGTTGGTGACTACCGACTTGGGCACCACCACCAGCGCCGGCCCCAGATGCTGGCGCATCCGCAGGACGATCAGGGCCTGCAGCGTCTTGCCAAGCCCCATGTCATCGGCCAGACAGGCGCCAAAGCCGTGATGGGCCAGGGTCGCCATCCAGCGCACCCCCTCCTTCTGGTAATCCCGCAGCGCGGTGAGCAGCTCGGGCGGACAGGCCACCTCCTGCTGCCACTCCTGCTGCAGGGATTGCCACGCCGCGTCCCCCTCGGTGGTGATAACCGAGAGCAGACGGGTGAGCGGATAAGCCAACTTGTGGTTGATGCGCTGCTCGTCGTCGAGCATGGCCCCCAGCATGGAGAGCCGCTCCACCAGCTTGTCGCTCAGCATCAGGCTGGTCTTTTCGTCGAGCTGGACAGTGCGCTGGCCCGGGGTCAGCTGGCGCAGGATCAGGCGCAAGTCGAGGATCTGGTGTTCATCAAGGGCGAGCGCCCCCTCTACCTGAAACCAGTCCTGACGCCGTTCGATACGCAGGCTCAGGGCCGCCTCATCGAGACTCTTGAGGCGCGCACTGTCCTGATGCCAGTGAATGACCACGCCGGCATCCACCAGCTCGGGCAGGGCATTGACCAGCGCCAGTGCCTGCTCTCCTTCGAGGCGCCACTCGCTGCCGGGCAGATCGATGGGAAGCTGATTGCGCAGCAGCTGAGCCTGCCCCTTCTCGGCGGCGAGATCGCGCTGCCAGTAGTGGTTGCCCTTGATCCCCTGACGGATGATGGTCTCCCCCTTGCCCAGAGGCTGGGGAGGCAGCTCGTCAAAACGGGTCACCAGCTTGACCGCCAGCTGACCATCCTGCCAATCAAGTTGCACCGAAGGAATGCCCGGCCAGGGGGCCAGTTCGGCATTGCCGTGCAATCCCTCAACCTGGCTGTGCCAGGGCAGCTCGGCGATCCCGTCCAGGGTGAGCTGCAACTCGCTCATCCCCTCGGCGGGCAGCAGCGGGATGGATTCGAGCGCCGGCAAGCGGTCGAGCAGCGGCTGCGGGGTGAGGATGAGCTGCCACAGATCCTGCGCCAGCGGCATGATGTGCGCGCCGCGCGCGGCTGCAGCGGGGATCAGCAGAGCGCTCATCCCCTCTTCGGTCGCCACAATTTGCAGCAGCGGCGCCGTGATGGCGAGCTGCAGCTTCTGCCCCTTGGCGTTGAACAGGCGCGGATGGTCGGCGAGCGGCGCCCAGACATCCCGGGGCAAGCGCCCCATCACCCGCGGCAGGGTGCGTACCACCGCCCAGTCGTACTCATCGAGCAGGGCCGCATATTGGGTGGAGAGCAGGGTGGGATCGACCCGGCGGCCCGCCGTCCACTCCCCCTTGGTGCTGAGCTTCTGGATCTTGCACTCCAGCTCGGGGCCATCGGCGTGGAGCAGCCACACCAGTCGCTCCTGCGGCTTGCGAACGCCACTGGCGCGGCCCAGCCCCTGCAGCCAGTTGAGCCAGCTGGCGGAGGCGGCGCCCTTCTCCTCGCCGGCATCCTCTTCTTCCGCGTCATCATCGGCATCGCTGCTGCGCAGCTGGCCCAGCGGCGCCCCTGTGGCCGCCTCGCCCAGCAGCAGGCGCAGCAGATCCTGACAAAACGCCATCAACCGGTGATGGGGTTCGGCATCGAGCAGGTGGGAGAGATCCCACTTGTGCAGCATAGCCACCTGCGGGCTCTGGGCGCCGTGACGGGCCAGCGCGCAGAGATCGAGCCAAAGGTAGCCCCAGTGCAGCTCCTCTACCGGCAGTTGCAGGGTATCGAACAGCCCGACCGCCTGACCGTGCCGCTCCCCGGCCCACTGGCTAAGCAAGTCGGCCAGCAGCGGAAACTGCCCGCCGAGGCTGCGCTGCCACTTCTTGCGCTGCTCGCTGGCGATAACGGGGTCAGCCTGTTGCAGCCAGCCAAGCCAGAGCAGGGCACTGAAGGCTCGGGGCCACTGCCCCTCATGACCCTCGGCCTGCCACTGACCAAGGGCCGTGAGCAGCCGCTCACCCAGCGGGCCGCTCTCTCCTTGCGAGGCAACCGCCTGCAAAGCAGGCCACAAGAGGCTGGAGTCGGAGCTCTCGCCATCACCGCAGAGCCAGCGCCACTCCGCCTCGAATGCCCGCCCTTGCACCTGTACCTCGGGGGCACAGCGGGTCAGTGCACTCGCCAATGGCCAGCGCTCTTCATAGGGGGCATCGAGCAAGAGTTGCAGCGAGAAGTGCTCCAGCAGCAGTTGCTGCCAGGCGGGGCTGGAGCCAGCCAGCAGCTGATGGGCATCGGGGGTATCGAGCAGGGTAAGAAGCTCGCCGGGAGAGAAGAAGGCCGGGATCTCGCCCGCCTTGCCCCGGCACAGTTCGCGCACCACTCCGTGAACCAGATCCTGACCGGTCACCGAGGAGACCCGGCTCCAGTCAGGAGCGGCGCACACACCGGCCCGCACGCCCAGGATCAGCGCCAGCGTCCCCTCGGCAGTCAGGCTCCACTGCTGCTCCCCACGCAATCTGACCAGGCCGGCATCATGGAGCCGGGTCAGGTGGCTGGCGAGCTCATGGCCCGCCTCCAGCGTCTCTTGTAACAGACGGGTACTGGCGACACGCTGCAGTTGCAAGGTACTGAGCAGGAGATAACTATCCGAAGAGAGGGTGGAGGCAGACATCAAAACTCACGGGCAGATGCAAAAGCGGAATTTTAACGGTAAAGCGCCGGCCACTCGACCCTTTACAGTGAAATAACTCAAAAAAAAAACGGCCATCCGTGATGACCGTCGAAAGTAACGAAGGAAATAGCCGGATTTACCAGTTATCTCCCACAGCGGGAAAATCGGGAGCGCTAGCCCCTAATTCGTGGAGCCAATGCTAGAGGTTGGCGCTTCAAAAAGCTTTGAAGCGGATCACAGTTGAAAAGGATTTCTGAAAGCGCTTTCAAATTTCAAGCAGGAAAATAGCAGAGTTCAAGCCAAATGAGTCACAGTGCGACCAGAAACCATAGTGCTGATCGCCTGTTGGTTGACGGCACCATCTTTGATGTTATCAACCACTCATCTTGCCCGGATAACTCCTTTCAACACCAGAAAACATCAAATGCAGCCCGGGTAAGCAAAACAAAAAACCCGCAGAGCCATAAGCTATGCGGGTTTCAGGTATTTCCCGGACTGTTCCGAGTCACGATTTGGCGGAGAGACAGGGATTCGAACCCTGGGTGGCATTGCTGCCACAATTGATTTCGAGTCAATCCCGTTCGGCCACTCCGGCATCTCTCCGTAGGATGATTTTTTACCCAAGCAAGGGGAATAATGCAATGAAAATTTCTTACTTATCAATCGAATGAATGCTTTTTAGCCAGCCATCACCCCCACTCTCCATGCAAACCCTGTCGACACCAAACAAGCCAGACAGGATTGTCTGGCCAGATAAAAAGATTCATCCATCTTGTCCTGTTCGCGATTCGAGTCAGTTTTTCGCGGTTTATCAGCCCCTTGCGACAAAATGGGTGACAGACGCCGCTTTTGGCTGGTTTACTGTCGCCTCAACGCGCTTTTGTCGCAAATAGCCTTGCGCAACAAGGCCAAAAAAGAACAGAGATAACTGTCGGGGCATTAATCGCAATCACCTTGCCCCACGCCAACCGATGGAATACCGATGCCGATAAAACCCCTCCTCTTTCTGCTGCTGGCCCTGATGTCTGCACTCCCCGTACAGGCCAGAAGCTATCCTCTTCCATCGACTGGCAGCCGCCTGATTGGTGAGCTGGAGGATTACTTCATCCAGCAGGATGAGTATCTGGAGCTGGTTGGTAAACATACCCAAATTGGTTTTTTGGCGCTGCTTGAAGCAAATCCCGGTGTTGATCCCTATTTACCCAAGCCGGGCACCCGCTTGACCCTGCCGACCCAGATGCTGCTGCCCGATGTCCCGCGCGAGGGGATCGTCATCAATCTGCCCGAGCTGCGCCTCTACTACTTCCCGAAAGGGAAGCAGGAGGTGATCGTGCTACCCATCGGGATCGGCGACATCGGTCGCGAGACACCCGAGATGACCACCACCATCATCGAGAAGACACCGGATCCGAGTTGGGTACCCGGCCCCATGGTGCGCAAATCCTGGCTGGAGCAGCAGGGGATCACGCTGCCAGCGGTTGTACCACCGGGACCTGACAATCCTCTCGGCAAATTCGCCATGCGCCTCGGTTATGGCAAACGGGACTATCTCATTCACGGTACCAATAAGGATTTTGGTGTAGGCCTGCGGGTAAGTGCAGGCTGTATCCGCCTGCGACCTGACGATATCGAGGCACTGTTCAAGATGGTACCGATCGGTACGCCGGTGCGGGTCATCAATCAACCGGTCAAGGTCGCCATCGAAACGGATGGTCGTCGCTGGCTTGAGGTGCACTCTCCTCTGTCACGCACGGAAGAGGAGATGGAGCAGGGCGCACCTCTTGTTCTCACCCCGGAGGTGGAACAATTTATTGCGGCCCCCGAAGTAAAACAGAGTGCAGTCGCTGAGACTCTGGCACTGAAGAATGGCTTGCCCAAGCCCATCAGCGGCTGACACTGCGCGGAGTCGCCCCAAACCATGAGATACCTGCTGCTCTTTTTGCTGCTCTCCTGCCCGCCGCTTTGGGCCAAAGACATCCTATGGATGCAAAATGGTGATCGCCTAACCGGTACCATTGAAGAGATCACCGACCAGTCGGTACGGATTGCCCTGCCCTATAGCGGGTCAGTGACCGTCAAACGTGATGCCATAAAACGCTGGCGACTCGAAAAGCAGGAGAAGCCCAAGGCGACAGCCAAGGGCGGCATAAAACTGTTCGAGGATGGGAATGATGAGCGCAATGCCTGGCTCTGGAGCGGCAGCGGCGATCTCAACGTCAAGATCAGGGACAACGACAAGAAGACCAACAACGTCAACGTCAAAGGCACGACTGAAGTGGCCAATCTCGACTGGCGTTACACCCTTTCGGGAGAATATAACTACGAGACCTCCAACAACGTCACCGATAGCCATGACTACAAGGTGACGCCCACCCTCGACTATTTCTTCGATCAACACTGGTTTATTCGCAGCTCGGTCAATGCCGAATATGACATGCTGGCCGACTACTATTTGAAACTCGACTTTGGTTCGGGCCCCGGTTATCGATTCTGGAATGACAAAAAACGGCGACTCGAGCTTATTGCCCAAGGCGGTATGCAGCGAGCCTACTATCGCAACAATGAGCTGTTGAGCATCTTTTATTCAAGCTCACATACCATCAGCTATCCCATCGGGGAACTACTCTGGGACTACCGCCAACCGCTCTCCTTCTGGCAGCAGCCATTCGAGCTGTTCAGCAAAGGAAGCTATACCAAGTATCTGGCTCAACCCTCCCCCTATATCACTCTCAACCAGGATATATCTGGCAGCATTGGCATGCGTTACTACTTCAACGACCACCTGCGCCTCTCATGGAGCACTGAAGTCGAACGAGAGGAAGGGGAGTTAAACCTGGGCCCGTTCAGCCAATCTCTCAACAAGACCGATTACAAGCACCTCCTCAGTCTGGGTGCCAGTTTCTAGGCCCCAAAAATAAAAAGGAGGAGCCAAATTGGCTCCTCCTTTTTATTAGACCAACAGAGTGGCAACTAGATCAGCCCCCAGGCAGCGATTTGATAGATCCACAGCATCGCCAACACTGTGCCCACCATCCCCATAATGACGCCGATCCGCACCATCTGACGGCTCTCCACTAGACCGGTGGAGTGGGCCAGCGCATTGGGCGGCGTACTGATGGGGAGCGACATGCCCAGCGATACCGAGATGGTCACCGCCAGGATCAGGGTATGACTGCCGCCCCACTCGGCAAGCTCCGGCATGCTGACCGCCAGTGCCGCCACCAGCGGCAGCAACAGGTTGGCTGTCGCCGTATTGGACATAAAGTTGGCCATCACTACCGCCAGCAAACACGCCCCGACCAGCACGGCGAGTGTGGAGTACTCATGGAACGGTATGTGAGTGATGAGACGCTCCGCCAACCCTGAGTCCTCCAGCGCCAGACCCAGCGCGATCCCGCCCGACACCAGCCAAAGCACATCGAGGGAGATCTTGTGCAAATCATCCTTGGTGATGATCCCTGTCGTCAGGAAGACGGCGACCGGGATCATGGCGACGACGTAGGAGTTCATGCCGTGCAGATCACCGAGCAGCCAGAGCACTATGGTGGTAATGAAGGTGAGATAGACTACCCAGGCCCGGGGCGTCTGCATGAAGCGCCCCTCGATTTTCAGCTCGATCTGTTTGAGCGGGCTCGGGAAGAAACGCCCCAGCAGAAACCAGCCAAGCAGCAGCAAGAGCGCGACGAAGGGCACCGCAAAACCCATCCACTGACCAAACGAGATGGCATGCTCGCCAGTAAGATACTTGAGAGCCACCGCGTTGGGCGGCGTACCTATGGGGGTACCAATTCCACCCAGATTGGCCGCCAGCGGAATGGCCAGCACAAATCCCACCTTGGCCGGATCCCGCTCCGGGAATACCGCCAGCACCGGAGCCAGAATGGCCAGCATCATGGCCGTGGTAGCGGTATTGCTCATGAACATGGAGAAGGTGGCAGTAATGAGCATCAGCCCCAGCATCACGACTCTGGGGTTGCGACCGAAGGGACGCAGCAGCACCCGCGCCAGATTCACATCCAGATGGTATTTGGTTGCAGCGATGGCCAGAAAAAAGCCGCCGAGAAAGAGCATGATGACCGGTGAGGCAAAGGTTGCCATCACCTCGGTCGACTTGAGTAGCGAACCAAACCCGGGCTCGCTCTTGCCTGCCGTCATGAACCAGAGCCCCTTGTCGGAGAGCAACAGCAGCTCCAGCACGATGATCAGCACAGAGGTAGCGAAGATGGGGATGGGCTCCAGGATCCAGCAGAGCGCGGCCAGCACGAAAATAGCGACCACCCGCTGCTCGACCACAGTAATGCCCTCGAGCGGGATCCAGTGCGACGGGATCAGCAGGATAAAGAGACTGAACAACAGTGGCAGAATAATCTTGTGATTGATGGGCACTATCGTCTCCAGAATAGGGATTGAGAAGTCGATAGTGGCATAACATGCTACCGTTTCAGGACACGGACTTGCCAAAATGAGAGCTGGCTAACCGCATACAACGCGATTTTGTGAGTCATATCAAGCACAAGCAGCGTCTCTGAACGTTCATGCCGCGCCTGATGGCCAAAATGAAAACGGGTTCGCTATTGCGAACCCGTTTGCTCATCGTCAACGAAGAGGGATCAGAAGTAGATGCGAGTCACCGACTCAATCACGCAACCCGGGCGCCGGATCCCTTCGATCTCCACCTTGATCTCCTTGAGCAGCTCAAGTCCGCCCTTGATGGGGGTAACCCGTGCCAGTTTGGTGCGAGCGCGGATGTTGCTCTCCACCTTGATGGGGTACGGGAAGCGCACCTGATCCAGCCCGAAGTTCACTACCATGCGAGCAGTTGGAAACTCGGGGGTGGACTCATCCACCGAGCCGGTCAGCTGTGGCAGTAGAGCCAGCGTCAAAAAACCGTGCGCAATGGTGGTCTTGAAGGGCGACTCGGCAGCCGCGCGCTCCGGATTGGTGTGGATCCACTGATGATCGCCGGTCACCGCGGCAAACTGATCGATCATCTGCTGGCTGATATGGAGCCACTCGCCGACATGGGTCTCTTCGCCGATCTTGCCCTGCAGCTCGGCATAGAGCGCAGCGGCTTCGCCTTCCAGCTCGATGGCAGGATCCTGCGCTACAGCAGGCTGACCGTTAGCCACCTGAGCCACGGTGTCGGCATTCTGCTGCTGTGCGTTCTGGGCTTCGCTTTGCAGGTCCAGCACCCGTCCCAGCAGAGGGTGAAGATGTGCCTTTTGCTGAAACTCACGCCAGTAGTCGCGGATAGCCGGAGAGAGCCAATCCTTGAGCTCAAAGGGGTGCTGCGCCAGAATTTCGCGCTTGCGCTTCAGAAAATCGACAACTTTCATGTTCCGATCCCTATGTGATTCAATGCCGGTAAAGAGGTCTAACCAGTCCTATTTTATTAAAGTTACAGCTGAAAGTGCAAAAAAATCTCGGCGTACACCTGTACCAAGGCAGAAGTCACTACTCATATCACATCAAAAAGCATTATCTACCAATGAGGAAATCGATTTCCAACAGAGATCTCGCCCTCACTTCTATCCCTGTGGCGATCAAAAAAGGCCCGCAACGGGCCTTGTTCAATCCGCTTAGCGCGGGGCTGACCACCATTCACGCATGCCGGCATCATCGAAGAAGGTCCAAGCCAACACCCGGCTCACCTTGTTGCCCTGCGCCATCTCAAGCACCCGAACCTGACGTGCCCCAACCCGGGTCAATGCCTTTTTGGCAACCGGCAGATTCTCCTTCTTGGAGACCAGCGAGCTGAACCAGAGGCACTGGCTGGCGAACTCCTTGCTCTGATTGATCATCCTGGTCAGAAACGCCGCCTCGCCCCCGTCACACCAAAGCTCGGCTTTCTGGCCGCCAAAATTGAGTACCGGCGCCCCCTTCACCTCTTTGCCCAGATTGCGCAGCTTGCGCTCGCTCACCTTGCTCGCCTCAGCCAGCGAGGCGTGGAAGGGAGGATTGCAAAGGGTCAGCGCAAAGCGCTCCCTCGGCCCTATGATGCCGCGAAAGACATGTTCGGCATTGCCCTGCAGGCGACACTCGATCTGGTTGCCAAGTCCGTTGCTTTTGGCCAGCAGAGCCGCCGCTTTCACCGATACCGGATCGATGTCGGAGCCGACAAAACGCCAGCCATATTCACGGCTACCGAGCAGCGGATAGATGCAGTTAGCTCCGACCCCGATGTCCAGCACCCTCACCCCCTTGCCGGCAGGTACCTTGCCGGCACTCTCGGCCAGCAGATCGGCAACCCGGTGCAGATAATCGACCCGCCCCGGAATGGGTGGACAGAGGTAACCGGCGGGCAGATCCCAGTGAACAATGCCGTAGTGGTGGGCCAGCAACGCCCGGTTCAGGGCCTTGACCGCAGCGGGATCGGCAAAATCGATGCTGAGATTGCCGTAGTCGTTGGTAAAGAGATGGGTGGCCAGCTCCGGAGTCTGTCGGCAGAGCGCCTCAAAATCGTAACCATCGAGATGGCGGTTGCGGGGATGGAGTCCGGATTTGCGGTCATTGCGGGATGTCATGCTGGGCCTGCCGAAGAAAAACGGGCCCACACTATAGTGATTTGGCCTGCGAAAGTCTAAATCGCAGCCATAAAAAACCGGGCTTCAGGAGCCCGGTTCAAGTGAGGTTGGAAAAACAGTCCGTACTGCGAGCCGTTTGTCCAGCCTGACTCAGATATCGATCCGGCGCGCTTGCCAGAACTTGCTGCGCCAGTATTGGCTGTCCAGCTTGGAGCGGGTTACACCGGCTCGGGTCGAAGCGTGGATAAACTCGCCATTCCCGACATAGATGCCGACATGATTGAGACGACGATTGATTTTGAAGAAGACCAGATCACCCTCGACCAGATCCTTCTTGGAAACACGAGTCCCTTCATGGACTTGGGAGCGGGTGTCTCGGGGTAACTCGACACCGACGGCATTGCGGAACACTTCACGGGCAAAGGCGGAACAATCGATACCACGCTGGCTACTGCCACCCATCCGGTACGGAACGCCACGCCACTCTTTATAAACTGTCAGGATTTCATTCACATCAGGTGTTTGCGAAGCTTCCGGTTCAATAACGGGTTCCATCATGGAAACTTCGATCTTGCTCGCGACCTCGGTTTGGGGTGCCGAGGCACAACCCACCATTCCGAGCGCGACCAGCAGTAGCATCAGGTGGCGCAATCCTTTATCCCCGCAAAAATAGAAATCTTGTTAAAATACGGCCCCGAAAGGCAATTAATAAGGCAACAGCACCCGACTATATCCAAGAATTCTATCGAGGCAAGTGAAAATCCCTATCGGGCTCACATTTTTGCAAGGAAATGCACGATTTTTCATAATTAATGTGATCATGGCCAAACAATATACAATCGCAAAAGCGGCCATCCGGCTCAGAGATAAGTGGCATTTATCCCTGCTTCATCACCCTTTTTAAGTGAAAAATTATGATCGCCACCGATCTTTTTTTGTTAAATCCGGCCCTGATTGCTCAGGAATTGCTCGCAACCCTGCCCGAGCTGTTATCGGCCGATGAACACCATATTTGGCAGCAAATGAGCCACAATTCGCGCCGTCAGGAGTATCTGGTCAGCCGGGCCGTGCTGCGCCAGCTTCTGGCACAGAGACTGGCCACTTCGCCATCCGCGCTGCAATTTAGCAACGGGGAACACGGCAAGCCGCAGCTGCAAGATGGGTGCTGGCATTTCAATCTCAGCCACAGTGGATCCTGGCTGGTGCTGGCGCTTTGTCAGCAAGGGCCGCTCGGGGTGGATATCGAGCTGGGTAAAAGACGGCACTCTCCCCTGCCCCTTGCCCGGCGGTTTTATGCACAAAGTGAATATGAGTGGCTCTGCGCCCTGCCGGAGAATGAGCAGGAGAGCGCCTTCTACCGGCTCTGGTCACGCAAGGAGGCCGTACTCAAGGCCCACGGTGGCGGCATCGCCGCAGGGCTTGAGAAAGTTCGCTTCATCCCTGACGAGGCGTGGCGCCTCGATAACCAGCTCGATGAACTGCACTATCAGGTTCAGGATTGGCCCTTTGCCAGTGGCTGGCTCAGCCTTGCCGCCGCCACGACTGCGGTCAATGGCTACCGGCTGGATGAGCGCTTGAATTGCCATCCCCTCACCCCCATGTTGTTCCAAACCCTTTCGGAAGAGTCCAACTGATGATCGTCGACATTACTCCCCAGAATTTTCACGCAGAACTGATCGATGCCTCCATGAAGAAGCCGGTCGTCATCTATTTCCATGCGCCGCAGATGCCGGAGTGCCAGGGTATGACGCCGTTGATCGAATCGCTGATTGGGCCTGCCAACGAACAGGTCACGCTGGCCAAAGTGGACATGAACAATCCACAGCTGCAACCGCTGGCCAGCCAGCTCGGCCTGCGCGCCTTGCCGGCACTGGTGCTGTTCCATCAGGGGCGCCCGGATGAACAGGGGATCATAGAAGGGCCGCAGGATGAAGCGACCCTGCGCCAGTTCTTCGCAGCCTTCGCGCCAAAAGAGGAAGAGGAGCTGTTTGCCAAGGGGCAACAGGCACTGGCCGATGGCCAGCCCGGCGAAGCTTATGCCCATTTGGGCAAAGCTCATCAGATCGCTCCGGAGCGCCACGACATCAGCCTCTGGCTCATTCAGGCCGCGCTCGATCTTAACCTGCTCGATGAAGCACAGGAGCGGCTCGGCAATATTCCGATGGTGGCACAGGATAGCCATTTCCATGCCCTGACCTCACGGCTGGCACTGGCTCTGCAAGCGGCGGACAGCCCTGAGCTGCGTGCGCTGGAAGCTCGCCATGCCGAAAATCCGGATGACTTTGCGCTGACGCAGGAGCTGGCGGTGCAATACAACCAGGCAGGTCGTCAGGAAGAGGCGCTGGGACTGCTGCTTGCCATCCTCAAGCGGGATCTCGCTTTTGGCGATGCCAGAAAGACCTATCTCGACATTCTGGCAACCATGGGCAGCACACCGGTGGCACAAAATTACCGTCGCAAGCTCTATAGCCTGCTCTATTGATCGAGTCTGAAGGAATGAAGAAGGGGCGTGCCGGGAGACCGGCATGACCTCTGGGGTCAAAAGGGAAAGCGGGGATGGGGAATTTCAGGCAAAAAAAAATGGCGCATAACTGCGCCATTTTTTTCGCATGGCTTACTTCTTGTACTTAGTAGCCATGTTGTCGATGCGCTGGTTAGCACGCATAGCTTCTTGCTTGGCTTCAGCAACATCAGCAGCGATCTTGGACTGATCAGCACGAACAGCGCTAACATCTTGAGCCAGCTGGTCAACTTTGTTAGACAGATTCTGAACGGAAGTTTCCAGTTCGCTAGTGTTTGCGCAACCACCCAGCAGAGCGGACAGACCAACAACACCTACCAACAACAATTTTTTCATTTTTAAAGCTCCCTTGAACTCGCCAGACGTTTAGCAAGCGGCGTGATTATGGCACAAAAAAATCATACTTTGCATAGTCCCCAGCACAGATAAATGCATTAAAACCCTCATTTTTTTTTGAATGAACAGTTTTTGTTCAGATTCGGCTAAAAAATGAGTGCCGCGTGATGAGGACACGGACAAAGACTAACCAAAATTTCCGCTTATTACAATTTCGTATGAGCCTCAGGCTGTTCGTTCTGACAGCAATTGGCGATATTGCACCAAATCTTCGATGGTGATCACGGGCATCCGGTGCTGACGACCGAATGAAATCAGGTCTGGCAAGCGGGCCATGGAGCCATCTTCCCTGGTCAATTCGCACAACACCCCGAACGGTTTCAGTCCGGCAAGCTGCATCAGATCGACCGTCGCTTCGGTGTGACCACGGCGCACCAGCACGCCACCGGTACGGGCACGCAACGGGAATACATGGCCAGGCCGGTTGAGATCACCCGGTTTGGCCCCATCGGCAATGGCGGCACGAATGGTAGTGATGCGATCAGCCGCCGAGACACCGGTAGTGACCCCCTGCGCCGCTTCGATGGTGACGGTAAACGCGGTCTGATAGTGGCTGGAGTTGGCCTCCACCATCATCGGCAGTTCGAGCTGACGCACCCGCTCGTCGGTCAGGCAGAGACAGACTATGCCGGAGCACTCGCGGATCATCAGCGCCATCTGTTCATTGGTCATGGATTCGGCGGCAAAAATGAGGTCGCCCTCGTTCTCCCGATCTTCATCATCGGCCACCAGCACACCCTGACCGGCCCGCAAGGCCGCCAGCGCCGCTTCGACACGGGCAATTGGATCACCGAATTCACTGAGTAGAGACTGATTCATGGTAAAGCTCCCAAACAAGAAAAGGACCAGAATCAGGGCATGGAAAGGCAGACAGGAATGGCCATGCAGCAGCCAGCCCCCGAGGAGGCAGAGAGTGCAATGTCTGTCTTATCCTCTTTCATCCGGACTATGACCGTCGGCTCCGGCATCTCACCGGATCTGCTGACCCCGCCCCGGCAGACCGGGGTCGGGCGCTCGCGGGCTCCCCGAGTCAGATCGGGATACCGCCGGTGGGGAATTTCACCCCGCCCTGAGAATAAGCGCTGACAGCCTAAAGAAAAGCGCCGGCAGATACCAGCCAAAAACCGGCTCAAGCTGAAAAACCTTTGCCAGTCGGATTCGATGTTCTCCCCTTTTCCCATCGCACTCCTCTTGTGGCTGTAGCGCTCACCGAATTTCTTTCTGGCCACAATTTGTTTGTGGCATAGTGCCCAAAAACGCGCAGCCTGCGCAGAGACAGGCGCCAACACCACAAACGGAAAATGACAGAGATGGAAAAGAAAATACTGCTAACGGATTGCCCGGACGCCAAGGGCCTCATCGCCAAGATCACCAACATCTGCTACAAGCATCAGCTCAACATCATCAAGAACGATGAGTTCGTGGATCACGAGAATGGCCGCTTCTTCATGCGTACCGAGCTGGAGGGACGTTTCAATGACGAGACCCTGCTGGCCGATCTCGATGATGCCCTGCCCGCTGGCGCCCAGCGCCGTCTGGTAAAGGCAGGCAAAAAGCGTATCGTCATTCTGGTCACCAAGGAGACTCACTGCCTCGGCGACATCCTGATGAAGAACTACGCCGGCGCGCTGGATATGGACATAGTCGCGGTGATCGGCAACTACGACACCCTCGCCGAACTGACCGGCAAGTTCGATATTCCGTTCCACACCGTCAGCCACGATGAGCTGAGCCGCACCGAACACGAAGAGCAGGTTCGCGCCATCATCGACAGCTATGCGCCGGACTACGTGATCCTGGCCAAGTACATGCGGGTGCTGACTCCGAGCTTCGTCGAGGCTTATCCGCGCAAGATCATCAACATCCACCACTCTTTCCTGCCCGCCTTTATCGGTGCCCGCCCCTATCGCCAGGCATTCGATCGCGGGGTCAAACTGATCGGCGCCACCGCCCACTTCGTCACCGACGATCTGGATGAGGGCCCCATCGTCGAGCAGGATGTCATCCATGTTGATCACACCTTCAGCGCCGATGACATGGCCAAGGCGGGCCGCGATGTAGAGAAGTCTGTGCTGAGCCGGGCGCTGGAGCTGGTACTGAACGAACGGGTGTTCGTCTACGGCAACAAGACTGTGGTGTTCAAGTAACAACACTCGATAGTCCGAAAACAACAAAGGCTCCCGCGGGAGCCTTTGTTGTTAGTGTGAAAACCGGTCAGAGTGGCAGGTCGTTGACCGTCATCGCTCCTTTGTCCAGCTTCAGCTCGGCATTGAGCTTTTGCTGATCGGCCTTCAGATAACCCATGGCTGTCAACTGCTCCAGCATAGGAGCCAGCTGCGGCACCGCCTTGCCCAGCTTGTCGCTGAGGGAGGCGTGGAGCTGACCACTCAGCGCCTGCATTCCCTCTTCGCCGTTGAAGAGCTTGTCCAGCGAGGTAGAGGCAAGTTTTACCTCTCCCTTCATGGCGGCCACTTCGCCATTGAACCTGGCGCTCAGATCCGCCAGCTCCAGAGTCGCGCCGCGCGCCAGCATCTTGTCCAGCGCTTGCTGGATCGCAGTATCCTCCCCCCCTTTGCCACCGGCAGCCTGCAACCCCTGATACCCTTCCAGATCCAGTCCGTTGAGGTGCAGCTCCAGATTACTGTCGGTCACCGCCAGCGAGTCTGTCTCGTTCTCCAGATTGAGCTTGGCCAGCTTCATCCGGTAGCTGCTGGAGAGGGTCTGGGCGTTGTCACCCTTGAGCTGGGTCTCGGTAGTCATGCCCTGCAGGGACACCTTGACGCCGTCAGGTAGTTGTATGGTCAGAGCAGAAAGGCTCATCTCGCTTTGCGGAGAGAGCCAGACCCCGCTGATCTCAGCCAGATCGGCGCTACCCTTCATCTCGGCCAGCACCAGATCCATCTTGCTCTGCTCTTCGTGCACCGTCATTCCCTGCCAGGTCATGGCGACATGGCCAGTCCCCTCCAGATCGCCGTGGAAATCACCGGTGAGCGGCAGGAAGTGGAACTCGTCCAGCCCCTGTTTCACCTTGAACTCGTCAGCCCAGAAACGGCTGCTGTTGCCCCGGGTCCAGAGGCTGCTGACCGACTCCAGGCCAAACTGCCACTGCTCCATGCCGAGCGCAGTGAAGACCGGCGCCAGTGAGCCCTGTTTGGTGTCGAGCAGGAAGTGGCTCTTGATATAGAGCGGCATGATGCGGCTCTTCACGGCAAACTCCAGCTCAAGGGGTTGCCCCCCTTCCAGCTCGCTGTCGAGCGCCGCCAGCTCCTGGGGAGTGACCACCAACTTCAGGACCCCATCACGGGTAAAGAGGTTGCTGCTACCGGGTTGCCACTGCAGATCCAGACCGCTCTCGTTTTCGACCTTGGCGATCTGCTCCGCCATGATGCGGTCGAAACTGTTGCCCGTGTACCAGCATGCAGCCAAACCACCACCTACCAGTGCCGCACCCACGGCAAGGACCACTATTTTTTTCATATATCCATGTCTCTCCAGGAGTTGTCGCTGCACTCTACGGGGCAAGCTCGGCACTAGGCAAGTCCGATCAGAGGCTCCGTCTGTAATCTTCTGTAACCGGCCATTACAACAAGGGACTGAAAAGGTAGAAGATATTCTCCATCACCCTCTTGTACCAGGGGCGTGCCTGCCAGCTGGCCAGCGTCATTGGCGTGGCTTCCGCCATGTAACCCTGCACCAGCTGAGTCATCTGGGCAACGAAGTGCGGGTTGTCTACCAGCAGGGTTACCTCGAAGTTGAGCCAGAGGCTGCGCCTGTCCAGATTGACTGTCCCAACCAGAGCAAAATCGTCGTCCACCAGCACGCTCTTGGTGTGGAGCAGACCGGCATCGTAGCGATAGATCTCCACCCCGGCCGCCAGCAGCTCCTCCATAAAGGCGTTGCAGGCATAGTTGGCCATGATGGAGTCGTTGCGAGCCGGCAGCACCAGCTGCACCTGTACTCCGCGCGCGGCCGCCGAGCTGAGCGCCGCAGCCAGCGGATCATCCGGCACGAAATAGGGTGTGGTCAGCACCAGATGGCTGCGCGCCTGATAGATGGCAAGCAGCAGGCTTTGCTGGATGCAGTCGCCGCCGACGAAGGGGCCAGACGGAATGAGCTGGGCGCGATAGTTGGTCTGTGGCCACACTTCCGGCTCGTGCTGCAGGCTGTCGAGCAACCGCTCGCCGGTCTCAACTTCCCAGTCCCAGACAAAGATGGACCACATCAGCGGCACTATGGGCCCCTGCACCCGGATCATGATATCGACCCACTGGCCGACCCCTGCATCCTGCTTGAAGAAACGGGGATCCACCATGTTCATTGAGCCGGTGTAACCGACCCGGTCATCGATCACCACCAGTTTGCGGTGCATTCGCAGATCCTGGCGCTGGAAGGGGATGCGCCAGGCACCGACCGGCAGTACTTCCACCAACTTGACCCCCGCCTTGCGCAGCTTTTTCGGCCAGCCCGAGCGGAAGAAGTGCTTGCTCCCCACCGAATCCAGCAGCAAACGACAATCCACGCCACGCTGGGCCACCTCCATCAGCGCTTCGCACACATCGTCGGCATCACCGCCGGGGTGCCAGATATAGAACTCCATATAGCAGGAGAGAGTCGACTTGCGGATGTCCTGAGCAATCTCGCGCAATATTTGCTCGGGTCTGCTGAGCAGGGTCATCCGGTTGCCGGAGAGCATCGGCATGGCGAGCCGCCCCTGGATGAGGTCGTGCAGCGGCTGCGCCTTCTCCCCCACTTCGCAGCAGTGCTGGGGGAAGAGACGAGCCAGCTGGCGGATCCAGATGGCATAAGGTCGATACATGGCTTGCGCCCGCTCACCGCGCCGCCGCCCCAGCTTGATCTCGCCAAACAGGACATAGAAACCGACCCCGGCAAAGGGGATGGCATAGATGAGGGCCAGCCAGGCCAGCGATACGCCGATGGGGCGCCGCTTCATCACCACCCGAATTGAAACACCGGTGACGATGACGGTGTGAAACAGCAGCAGTAACCAGCCGAGAAAACGGGAAAACAGCAGGTGGAGATCGTATTCGAGACCGTCGAGCAACGGGAACTCCTTCTAATCGACAAGGGGCGGTGGGCAGATCCCACACGGCAGGAATGGTATGCTGTAGGGCAAATCCATTCTATCAGGTCGCACGCATGATTCTGCAATCTATGCTGCTCAGCTTGGCCATGCTAGGCCAAGGCTCATATGACATCAATGAGCAACAGATAAACCAGTACCTGCAATCCCAGGTTCAAGTCGATAAACAGCTGGAGCTGCCCGGTATCATCAAGGCCCATGTGAAGCTTGAGCAGAGCGATATACAACTCGGCCGCCAGCGTCCGGATACCGCCCGGGTCTATGGCAAGGGCAAGCTCAAGATAGCCCTGCCCGACAACACCGAATATGACGCTCGCCTGCAGATGACCTATGAAGCGAGACCCCGTTACGACAAGAGCCAGAGTGCCCTGTTTCTCGACAACATGAAACTGGTGGAGTACAAGCTGGAGCCGGAGGCGGCGGAGAAGAAGTTTGGTCTGATGCTCGGCATGCTGCTGCAAAGCATGGAAAAAAGGCTTGAGAGCCAGCCCGTCTACAAGCTCAATGACAAGGATCCGCAGCAGGCATGGCTCAAAGAGAATCTGCTGGGGCTGGAGCTGTCACCGGGCAAGATCCACCTGCTTACCAAAGAACGCTGAACCCACGTTCAATTCGGGAGGGGCTGGGTGGTCTCCCGCACCAGCAGCTCCACCTGATATCCCTGTTGCTGTTGCCGCTCAAAAAGAGAGAAGAGAGAGCCTCGCAATCTGTGCAGTGGCAGATCGGCAAAACCGGCTTTGATGTAGAAGGGTTTCTCGAATGGCAAGGCCTGACACACCACCGGCTTGTCGTCGAGTCCGTCGCAGGCATGCTGCAGCAGGCGTGATCCCAGCCCGAGTGACTGATAGTGGGGCAGCAGACGAAAGCCACACAGATGGTAAAAATCCTCTTCGTCCCGCACCCTGACCGCCCCGACCAACCAGTGAGCATCGCGCACGACAAAGATCCGCTCGGCCAGATCCGGCACGTAGTGGGAGAAGGTCGTTTCGTAATAGTCCCTGATCAGAGAGAGGTCGGCGTCACAGTACTCTTCGAAGGTGAGTTCCATCGCCAGCGAGCTTGCCACAAACAAATCCTTTTGCAATCAATGAGTAGTGCCATGTGGTTGCTGCTAATCCGACCAGATGACGAGAGCAAGATAGCACGCCTTTCATTAACAAAAAAGTCGATATCCACCAGAGGCCAACGAGAGCAGAAGCAGCTCTGTTGCACACCGTGATCCCGCTCACCTGCCGGCAACGCTCACCCTGTTTTCCCGCTTGTTCTGCCCCCCTCATGATGCTTTACTCAACACACGCATAGAGGAAGGAGTTTGCGGTTTGAAAGCATGGAAGCTGGCAGGCCATCTGTTGTTGATCCCCCTGGCAGGATGGTGCGAAGCGCCGCCTCCTGCCGAGGTGGTTTTTCTGTCGGCAGCCCCCGTTCCGCCTCTGCGCCTGCCGCTTGCAACCCCCGAGGTACAGGCACAGGCACAGGCACAGGCACAACAGGGGAACAAGCAGATCCATGTTTACAAGTCTGTGCAGAAGAACGGCGTGATCCGCTACTCGGACATGGTGCCCGAGCAGGGCAACTACGAACTGCTGCTCTTTAACGACTGCTTCGCCTGCGACCCGAAATCGGACATCAACTGGCACACTACCGGGCTTTTTCTCTATGACTACGCCAGCACTATCAAGGCGGCGGCAGACACCTATCACGTAGAACCAGCCCTCATCCGGGCACTCATCCACGCCGAATCGGCCTTCAATCCGATGGCGATCTCTCGCAAAGGGGCCATGGGTCTTACCCAGCTGATGCCGGAAACGGCGCGGGAGCTGGGGGTTGGCAATGCCCTGCTGGCAGAGCAGAACATCTTCGGCGGGGTAAAATATCTGGCGGGATTGCTCAAGCAGTATGACGGCAACATAGCGCTGGCTACCGCAGCCTATAACGCAGGTTCAGGCGCCGTGCAAAAACATGGCGGCATCCCCCCCTACGCCGAAACTCGCGCCTATGTGGAGCGTGTCCAGCTGCTGCATCAGCGATACAAAGAGATGCTGCAGGCCAAGGGGCTATAGGCCCTCAGGTTTTTCCCACCGCCAGAAAACAAAAAACACGCCCTTGGGCGTGTCGATACCACACTTTGTTTCGCGAACGATTACTTCTGCTCAGCCGCCACCAGGCGATAAGCCAGCGCACCCAGAATGGCACCGACAATCGGGGCAACCCAGAACAGCCACAGCTGACCGATAGCCCAGTCACCGACAAACAGCGCAACACCGGTACTGCGGGCAGGGTTGACCGAGGTATTGGTCACCGGAATGCTCACCAGATGGATCAGGGTCAGGCACAGGCCGATGGCAACCGGAGCAAGCGCAGCTGGCGCACGGCTGTCGGTAGCGCCCATGATGACGAACAGGAAGAAGCCGGTCATCACCGCTTCGCACACCAGTGCCGCCATCATGCTGTAGCCGCCCGGAGAGTGCTCACCGTAGCCATTGGAGGCAAAGCCGGCGGAGAGATCAAAACCGGCCTGACCACTGGCAATCACATAGAGTACGGCAGCGGCGGCAATTGCCCCCAGCACCTGCGCCACTATGTAAGAGAGCACGCCGGAAGCCGGAAAACGACCGCCAGCCCACAGACCGATGGTGACTGCCGGGTTGAGATGGCAACCGGAGATATGGCCGATGGCATACGCCATGGTCAGCACGGTCAGGCCGAATGCCAGCGATACACCCAAGAGGCCGATCCCCACATGAGGAAAGGCTGCAGCCAGCACGGCACTGCCACAACCTCCCAATACCAGCCAGAAGGTTCCCAAAAACTCTGCTGCTACAGGTTTCACACTATGTCTCCCGATAAGATGAGATAAAAAGGCCCACAAAGGGGCCATGCGTTAACACGCGCAGCATTATGGGAGGAGCAATAGCCGATGCGAACCCGGTTACCAGCCGTAACAAAACGTGATTCAGGTCACAATTAGTTGATTAGTAGAGATATTTATCAGTAGCAAGCCACAAAGAGGCTGTTGCCAACAAGGAGCCTCATGCGACAACTTGTGACTCCAAAGACCTGTTCTGTCTATTTGTTGATCAACAATTCAGGGCCACACCAGCGGATCACTTGATCGGCGAAAATCGGCTGACCACCTGACCCTGATGCTCAATCCACTCCATGAACATGGCGACTGGACGGGCATAGACGGCGCCATCCTGCTCCGACTGATAGATCACCAGCTGCTCGCCTGTTTCGGTATGGCTGGCCAGGGTCAGCACCTGATAGTAACCCCCCTTGAAGTGACGATAGCGGCCGGGTGTGGGTGCATGCATGGGATACCTCTGCAGATGGAACAGGACGGGAAAGGAGAAATATGCGCTGGCCAGTGCCAGTTGTATCAGCTTTTTCTCGTCGGAAATGACGATGAAGAGGCTTTTTTACACAAGCCAATCGTGCCAGAGAGCGTGAAGATTTCAACACAGTAGAGTAGCTTTGTTAATCACTCCCCCATCTTTCACTGGTGAACCTTGCCAAGCACAAACGATCGTGCTGAATTTAACCTTTTAATAACTCTGTTTTGGGGCTAAAAATCAGGAATTTCTACTAAAAAGAAGATTGTTCTAGCATTCAATTCTGTGAAGAATAGGGGAAAAGATATTTGATACTAAAAATCGCCTTTTTCGCCAACGCGTCCCTGTGGGGAAGGAATCACTGTCACCATGTTCACTATCGACAAGTCGCACAAGCTCGATGATGTCTGCTATGACATCCGCGGCCCGGTGCATAAAGAAGCTCGCCGTCTCGAAGACGAAGGCCACCGCATTCTCAAGCTCAACATCGGCAACCCGGCCCCGTTCGGCTTTGATGCGCCGGAAGAGATTATCAAGGATGTGATCCTCAACATGCCCCAGAGCCAGGGCTACTGCGACTCCAAGGGGCTCTTCTCCGCCCGCAAGGCGGTGATGCAGTACTACCAGCAAAAAGGGATGCGCAAGGTCGACATCGACGACATCTACATCGGCAATGGCGCCAGCGAGCTTATCGTGATGGCGATGCAGGCGCTGCTCAACAACGGCGACGAGATGCTGGTGCCCTCCCCCGACTATCCGCTCTGGACCGCCGCCGTCACCCTCTCCGGTGGCCATGCGGTGCATTATCGCTGCGACGAAGGGGCCGACTGGTATCCGGATCTCGATGACATCCGCGCCCGCATCACCCCGCGCACCCGCGGCCTGGTGCTGATCAACCCCAACAACCCGACCGGCGCCGTTTACGGCAGCGAGTTCCTGCTGGAGGTGATCGAGATCGCCCGCCAGCACAACCTCATCATCTTCGCCGACGAGATCTACGACAAGATCCTCTACGACGATATCTCCCACACCAGCGTCTGCACCCTGTGTGACGATGTGATGGTGGTGACCTTCAACGGCCTCTCCAAGGCCTACCGCGCCTGCGGCTTCCGTCAGGGCTGGATGGTCATCACCGGCCCCAAAGGCCGTGCTCGCGGTTACATTGAAGGGCTGGAGATGCTGGCTTCCATGCGGCTGTGTGCCAATGTGCCGATGCAGCACGCCATCCAGACTGCACTCGGCGGCTACCAGAGCATCAACGAGCTGATCCTGCCGGGCGGCCGCCTGCGCAAGCAGCGGGACAAGGCGTGGGAACTCTTGAACGAGATCCCCGGGGTCTCCTGCGTCAAACCCAAGGGGGCGCTCTACATGTTCCCGCGCCTCGACCCCAAGGTGTATGACATTCGCGACGACCAGAAGATGGTGTTCGACCTGCTGCAACAGGAGAAGCTGCTGCTGGTACAGGGCACCGGCTTCAACTGGCCAGCGCCGGATCATTTCCGGCTGGTGTTCCTGCCCCGGGAAGAGGAGCTGGAGGATGCCATCGGCCGCCTCGCCCGCTTCCTCAAGGGCTACAAGCAGTAAGCAAGGCTCATGAAAAAGGCTCCCGCGGGAGCCTTTTTGTTCTCTGTCGTTTTGTTCGTACCATCAACCGTGCAGCAGGGCGCCAGCCACCAGTACCGCCATGGTGATGAGAGCCACCCCGATGATGAAGGGCAGCACCCAACGCACGAAGCGATCGTAGGGGATCTTGGCGAGCGCCAGACCCGCCACCAGATGGGCGGCGGTGGGGGCAAACAGGTTGATCCAGCCGGAGGCGGACTGATAGGCGGTGATCACCAGATCCCGCGAGATGCCGGAGAAGTCAGCCAGTGGCCCCATCAACGGCATGGAGACGGTCGCCAGCCCCGAGGTGGACGGGATGAAGAAGCTCAGGATGATGTGCACCAGATAGGCCATCAGGATGAAGACTGACGAGGAGAGTCCGCTCACCAGCCCCTCGGCCCAGTGCAAGATGGTGTCGATGATAACGCCATGCTCCATCACTACATAGATGCCGCGCGCCACCGCTACCACCAGCGCCACTCCGATGAGGTCTCGCGCCCCGTTGAGGAAGGTCGCCACATAGTTGGACTCCGGCATCCGGTTGATCAGCGCGATCAGGATAGAGGCACTGAAGAACAGGGTGGAGAGCTCGTCAAACCACCAGCCAAAGGTGGGCAGCGCATCGATCCCCAAATCCGACCAGGGCACCACCGCATAGATCATCAGCAGGAAGGTGCCGAAGAATACCAGCATGGTGAGCTTCTGCTTGCCGGTGAAGGCGAGGTTGCCGCTCTTCATCTGGGAGAACTCGTCGTCATAGACAATATCGGCCAGCACGGAGCGGGACTTGTCCTGCTGCACCTGTTTGGCGTAACGCATCACGAACCAGGAGGCGAAGATCACCAGCAGCAGCCACTGGATGACCCGCAGGCCAATCCCCTCCCCGATGGGAATGCCGGCAAAACCGGAGGCGATGCCGGTAGCAAACGGGTTGACGGTGGAGGCGAGCACCCCGACCCCGGAGCCAAGCAGGATAATCCCCGCCGCCACCATGCGATCAAAGCCCGCCGCCATCATCACCGGCACGATCAGTGCCCAGAAGGCTACCGTCTCCTCCGCCATGCCGAAGGTGGAACCACCAAGAGCAAAGAGAGCGATCAGCACCGGGATCAGCAGCCGTTCGCGCCCGGCAAAGCCGCGCACGATGGCTCCCACCCCGGCATCCAGTGCCCCGCTCTGCATGGTCACCGCGAGAAAACCACCGATGATGAGCACGAACAGTGCGACGTCGGCCGCCTTGTGAAAGCCCTGAATGGGGGCCTTGAGCACATCGAATACCCCCTGCGGATGAGAGGGCAACTCGGTGTAGCTGCCGGGCACCGGCAACAGTCGCTCATCGCCGCTGTAGTCAGCCACGGCCGCGGCCGCCACCGGCTGCTGGGTCTTGGCAGTCACATAGTTGTATTTGCCCGCCGGCAGCACCCAGGTGAGTGCCGCCATCAGGGCGATGATGATGAAAAGCAGGGTATAGACAGTGGGGAGTTGGCGCTTTTTGGGCGCTTCATTTGGAGTGGTCATAGCTTCCGTACCTCGGCAATGCCGTCATGTGATCCGATCACCGCCAGACTAGCGGGTTTGATATGGGAAAAAGGTGATCGCTGATAATAAAATTCCGTAACTTAGCGGTATTTTTGCCAAAAAAACAGGGCCCCGCGGGGCCCCGTTTTCACTTGAGTCAGACTCAAAGCTCGACTACGTCGAATTTCACGTCTGGATTCACATCCGCATCGTAATCGACCTCGTCCAGACCGAAGCCGAACAGACGCAGGAACTCCTGCTTGTAGCCGGTGTAATCGGTCAGCTCGGAGAGGTTCTCGCTGGTGATGGATGGCCACAGGTCGCGGCAGGTCTGCTGTACGTCTTCGCGCAGTTCCCAGTCATCCATGCGGATGCGGGCCTGATCGTCCAGCGCCATGTCGGAAGCGTAGAGACGGGTGCGCATCATGCGATCCACCTGCTCCATGCACCCTTCGTGAATGCCCTTCTCTTTCATGATCTTGAAGGCCATGGAGATATAGAGCGGCATCACCGGAATGGCGGAAGAGGCTTGAGTCACCACGGATTTCAGCACGGCCACGTGAGCGGTGCCGCCCTTGGCAGCCAGATCGCCACGGATGGCGACAGCGGCGCGGTCCAGATCTTCCTTGGCGCGGCCCAGGGTGCCATGCCAGTAGATTGGCCAGGTCAGATCGGTACCGATGTAGGAGTAAGCCACGGACTTGGCGCCATCAGCCAGCACGCCAGCATCGCGCAGGGCGGCCATCCACAGCTCCCAATCCTGACCGCCCATGACGGTGATGGTGTTCTGGATCTCTTCCTCATTCGCCGGCTCAACGGTGGCGGTGATGATCTGATCCTTGTTGGTATCGATGGCGGTGGTGGTATAGACCTCGCCGATCGGTTTGAGGGCGGAGCGCACCACTTCGCCGGTTTCCGGCATCTTGCGCACCGGAGAGGCCAGAGAGTAGACCACCAGATCAATCTGACCCAGATCCTGCTTGATGAGCTCGATCACCTTGGCGCGGCACTCGTTGGAGAAGGCATCGCCATTGACGCTCTTGGCGTAGAGGCCTGCCTCTTTGGCAGCCTTGTCGAAGGCTGCGGAGTTGTACCAGCCAGCAGTACCGGTCTTGGACTCGGTGCCCGCTTTTTCAAAGAAGACGCCGAGGGTGGCGGCGCCGGAGCCAAAGGCGGCAGCAATGCGGGAGGCCAGACCATAACCGGTGGAAGCGCCGATCACCAGCACCTTCTTGGGACCATTCTCGATGGTGCCCTGGGCTTTGGTATAAGCAATCTGGCGACGAACATTGGCTTCACAGCCAACCGGGTGAGTGGTGGTGCAGATAAAGCCGCGAACCTTGGGTTTGATAATCATATGGGGTCTCGGATCCGTTTAATGGATGAAATCGGGGCATAAGATACCTCATCTTGCCGCGATAAGGTGCTCTGATGTGTTGAACGGCGACAAAAATCCACCAGCCCACGACAGAAATGAAAGAGAAATAGCCTCCCAGAGCTTTGGTTGCCCCACGGCACATTCGGGCACTTGCCAGAAGCCGCTTGCCCGTCCATGGCTGGCATATACTTGGACAACATCGTGGCGCTGGATGATTGGCCCAACAGGGCGGAGGTAACATGACCAGATGTTGGCAAAGATGCTTGTTGTGGGCGGCTGTGGCACTGTTTGCAGCCAGTGAGGTATCAGCCAAACCGACTGTCGGCATGGTACTGAAATCGGTCCGCAACGAGTTTTTCATCGAGATGGCGAAAGGGGCAGAGACCTATGCTGCGGCCCACCCGGACGCCCTGACACTACAGCTAGAAGGCATCCAGCAGGAGGTGGATGTCACAGGTCAAGAGGCGATCATCCGCAAAATGATCGGCCAGAAAGTGGATGCCCTGGTGGTGGTACCGACCGATTCGGTCGCCATGCTGCCCGTTCTGATGGAGGCGATCCGCGCCGGCATTCTGGTTATCAACATGGACAACAAGCTCGATGACAGGGCGCTGGTGCTGGAAGGGGTCAATGTCCCCTTCGTCGGCCCAAGCAACTTTGCCGGTGCGCGCAGTGTCGGCGAATATGTCGCCAAAAAACTCCCGGCGGGCAGTAAAGTCGGGCTGATCGAGGGCCCACCCGGTGCCATCAACAGCCGGGCTCGCAGTGACGGATTCCGAGCCGCCCTGCGCGCTGCTGACATGGTTGTCGCCGGCGTGCGCAGCGGCTACTGGGACACAGCTCAGGGCAAGAGCGCCACTATCGATCTCCTCAAGGCAACCCCGGACGTCAAGGCGCTGCTCTGCGGTAACGACAATATGGCCATCGGTGCCGCCCAAGCCTTGGCTGAGCTGGGGCTCAAAGGCAAGGTGCTGATCGGTGGCTATGACAATATTCCGGGGATCCACCCCTATCTCAGCGATGGATCTGTGGTGGCAACCGCTGACCAGTATCCGGGCAAGCAGGCACAATATGCGCTCGACCTCGCCCTGAAAGCGCTGGCGCAGAAGATAACACAAGCCGATCTGCCCGGCATAGTGCAAACCCCTGTGGAGCTGGTCACACATCCTTAGGAGGCTAGATGAAGGGGTGGTGGGTATTGCTGCTATTGTGGTGCCAACTTGCATCGGCCGGGCCAGTGCTAAACATCTATGCCGATGCCTACCCCCCTTTCATTCAGGTTACCGGAGAACAGCTGAGCGGCCCTTATGTCGATGTCTTTGCCCGCTTGGCCAAGCAGCAAGGGATAGAAATTAATTTGCAAGCCAAGCCCATGCGGCGCCTGCTCAAGATAGTGGCCACCGAGCCAAACAGCTGCGGGCTTGGGGTGCACTTCTCGGCCGAGAATGCCGAAACCCTGCGCTACGTTGCGCGCATCGCCCCCATCACCCTCGCAGTCTACGCCCGGCAGGAAACTATTCCGCCCCTGAGCAACATAGAGGCACTGCGCAACTACCGGATTGGTGCCATCGATGTGGCAGAGCTGAGGGAGCTGCTTGATAACGCAGCGATCCGCTACGAGCTGCTGCCCAAGGCCAGTCTGGGGATCGCCATGCTGCAGGCCGGGCGCTTCGACCTGTTGATTAGCGACGAACTTCCCGAGCTGATCACCTCCCCCAGACATAAAAACAGGCTCCAGCGAGTGATGATCCTTGCCCGGGTGGAAAGGTGGCTGGCCTGCCATCCACAGATCCCGCCCGACACAGTGAAACGCCTGCGCACATCGCTCTCCCTTGGAGTCTTTGGCGATGCCATGGCCGATATCTGGCAAGGGTATGGTTTGAGCTCGGTATATGAGGGGGTCAGACGGGAGTGGATTGTGATTCCCTGACCACATCCCTATTCAACCTTCTCTCGCGGCCAACTTCAGCAATGTCAGCACAGGTTTCCTCTCCTGTTTTCGCCCTCCCCACCTTTCACCTCGAGCTATCAATGGAGCCCCCCCCCGCTTGAGGCAGTCAGCAGGCTATCCGGGTGATCTTGCCCGCTTGCAGCTTGTAGAAGGCATCCTGCGGCAACTCCTGAGCCCAGATCGCAGCCTCATCGAGGTCGGCATAGACGCCACGCAGCATGGCGCCGAGCAGACCGTGGGAAATGACGATGGCGCGCTCGGCGACCTTCGGGTCCAGCAGCCACTGCTGGGCGCGACGCTGAATGCTGAGGACACTCTCGGCCCCCGGCGCCTGCAGATACCAATCGCCCCTGCCGGTATCGAGTTCAGGGTGAGCCTGGCAGAGCTCGGGGATCCGGCACCCTTCCCACTCTCCCATGCCAAGCTCCATCAGCCGCTCATCCCAGATGATGCGATCGGCGGGCAAACCCAACTGCTCGCACACCAGCAGGGCGGTCTGGCGGGCGCGCCCGAGCGGGCTGGCGTAGACGGTCCAGCGGGCGGGATCCGCCAACTCGTCGGCAAGCCGCCGTCCCATGGCAATAGCTTGCGCTTCACCCTTCTCGGTCAGATCGGAGTTACAGCGTCCCTGCAGGCGCTGTTCGGCATTGAAAAGGGTCTGGCCATGGCGCAGCAGATAGATGATTCGTGACATGTGATTTCCAGCTGATTCAACGAGATGGGAACAAGGCGACAACCCGGGTGGTGCGGTAACGGCTTTCATTGCCCATGCTGGGTAACGCACAGCCAGCGTTACGGCCTGTGACTCTGGCTGTTGTCGCTTGTGCAGAGTATGGGGAGGCAGGTGTCATGCACCTACCCCTTCTTGATCTCCCGCAGGTAGCGGTAGATGGAGTGGACCGAGATGCCGAGCTGACGCGCGGCGATCTGGGCACTGTCTTTAAGCTCGAAGATCCCCATGTCGTGCAGCTGGTTGACGATAACCCGAGTCTTCTGGGAAGGGGGCACGGCGTCATTACCGCGCACCTCGGCGCTGACAGTATCTATGGTGCTGTTGAGCGCTTCGTCGATGTTACGGGCAAACACCTCGGGGGTCGCGTGGTTCTCGCTGGCATGCATGCACTCGGGCATCATGGCACGCAACACGGATTGTAGCGGGGCATCCATGTCGGTGTTGATGCAGAGCAGCCCGATCGCCTTGTGCTCCCCGTTGCGAATGACGGTGGTGAGCGAACGCAGGGTCTTGCCGGTGGCACACTTGGTCATGTAGGGGTTGGAGATATCCTGCCCGCTCTTGAGCTTGATCATCGCCAGGTTGGTGATGGGGGCGCCGACGCTGCGGCCGGTGATATGACCGTTGGCAATCTTGATGATCGAGGGGTTGCGCACATCCAGACTGTGGAGCAGCACCTCGGTGTGCTGACCATACATGGCGGCGATGCCATCCACGATGATCTCCATCGATTTGAGGATCTGGAAATCGTTCTGACTCAACTCTTGCAGCTTCACATTCGGACCTTCTTGCAAGGGCTGCTGCCGGGCGATGGACGCCGGGCAGCAGCCGACAGGGACACTCAGGCGGACATGATATCAATAATGGTGCTGTCTGTGGCAGACATGCCGTCCTTCACCATCTGACCCACGTTGCGAATGGTCTGATCCACGTTGTCGGAAACAATCCCCTGCCCCGACACCGAGTGGCTGTTGAGCGCCATCAGGAAGCCACGTACCGCCGCACCGGAGGAGGTGCTCACCTTCATGGCACAGGAGGCTTTGGCTCCGTCACACACCATGCCGGCACTGTCACTCAGCACGTTCTGGATGGCGAAGCAGGATTGCTCGAAGCTGCCGCCAGCGAGATAGACCATGGCCATGGCGGCTGCCGCGCTGGTCACGGTATTGCCGCAGAAGGCCGACAGCGGCGGATAGTGGGACTTGATATAGATGGCGCCCAGATGGCTCATGATGAGAGCGCGAGCCAGCAGCTCTTCACTGGCACCATAGCGCTCGGCAATCACCATCACCGGAATGGTGGCCGCGATGCCCTGGTTACCGCTGCCAAAGTTGCTCATGGCAGGCAAGGTGGCGCCCCCCATACGGGCATCGGAGGCAGCCGCCGTCATCATCACGATGCGGTTCATCACATCCTCGCCGATAAGACCGGCATCAATGTTCTGCTGCATGGTACGACCTATCTCGAGACCATAGGGGTTGTTCATCCCCTCGGCGGAGAGCTTACCGTTGAGTTCGGAGGCCTTGAGGATGAACCTGATCTGCTCGAACTCCACCTGGGTAGCGAACTCATAGATGGCGGCGATGCTGATATCCACGCCATCGCAGATGGAACCGGTGGCACCGCCCTGGCTCTGATCGGCGGTGAAGGTCACCTCGCCATCGCGACGCTGCTCGACGATGCGGGTATGGCCGCCGCACAGGGTCACTTCGGCGCTGTGCTCTTCACCATTTTCATCAGAGCCATAAACAGTCACGCGGCAGAAGATAAACTCGGGGGCAGCAGTGCGGCTGACCAGCACGCCACCTGCATCGATCAGGGCTTGGGCACGGGCCACCTGATCTGCGGTGATGGCGGCCAGCACCTCCAGTCCGCCATCGGCATTGCCACCGAGGGCGCCGGCTGCGGCTGCGATCGCCAGACCAATCTTGCCGGTACCCGGCACATAGACACCCATCGAGTTCTTGTAGAGATTATCCGACACCGCCACCTCGATACGACGCGGTGCGCAGCCCAGTTGCCGGGCGGCAACTGCGGCGGCATAAGCGGCGGCGATAGGCTCGGTACAGCCCAGCGCCGGTTTGACAACCTGTTGAATAATCTGCAGATACTGCTGCCACGCTTGTTTCATTGATTGAACCTTTCTCTATCCGTTACCGAGCGATATGGGCGATCGCTTCCACTTCAACCTTGACGCCCATCGGCAGATCCTTCACCGCGAAGCAGCTGCGCGCCGGACAATCTTTCTGGAAATAGGCTTTGTAAACCTCGTTAAACGCGGCAAAATCGCTGATCTCGGCGAGATAGCAGGTAGTCTTGAGGACTGTCTCCAGCGAGCCGCCGCCCGCCTCCAGCACCGCTTTCAGGTTTTCGAGTGCCTGACGACTCTGTGCCTCAATACCGCCGGCAACCACGCCGCCCTGCTGTTTGCACACCGGCAGCTGGCCGGAGGTAAAGATGAGGTCGCCATAGGCAGTGCCATGGCTGTAAGGTCCGATGGCGTCGGGAGCCGAGGCCGCAGTGATGATTTTTTTCATATTAACCACTCCGTAATTGCAATTATTTTTGCATTTATAGCTCTGCTTTCGCTCAACATTATTTGCTTTTTAGTTTATCCATTCAACAAAAAGATAGAAAAATGGCGTAAAAAGGCATCTTTAGGTCTCATAGTAAACCGTGATCACCCTCCTGATTTGAATAAAAGAGAGCGCGGACGCATTGTTTGCAACGCATTCATTCAACTATATTTGCGCCCGCTCTTACCCTTACAACGACAAGAAGGTTCTAATGGACGCGCATAGCACCACACTCAACGGCCCCATGATGGGCACCCTGGAATGGAAAGAGGCGGTTCGCTTCGACAGCACCGACTGGGGCTGGATCATCATGAGCATCGGCATGGCCATCGGCGCGGGGATCGTCTTCCTGCCGGTACAGGTGGGGCTGATGGGCTTGTGGGTCTTTCTGCTCTCGGCGGTAATAGGCTATCCGGCCATGTATATGTTCCAGCGCCTCTTTATCAATACCCTGGCCACCTCGCCCGAATGCAAGGACTATCCCAGCGTCATCACCGGCTACCTTGGCAAGAACTGGGGTGTGCTGCTCGGCGCCCTCTACTTCGTGATGCTGGTGATCTGGGTCTTTGTCTACTCCACCGCCATCACCAACGACAGCGCCTCCTTCCTGCAGAGCTTCGGCGTCACCGACGGCCTGCTCTCGGAAAATCCCCTCTACGGCCTGCTGCTTATTTGCGGTCTGGTGGCGCTGGCCTCGCGCGGCGAAAACCTGCTGTTCAAGATCTCCACCTTTATGGTGCTGACCAAGATCAGCGTGGTGGCCGTGCTCGGCCTGATGATGGTGGACAAATGGGATGCGGCCAACATCACCGCCATGCCCGTCGCCGGAGACTGGATGAAGGATGCCATCATCATGCTGCCCTTCACCCTCACCTCCATCCTCTTTATCCAGAGCCTGAGCCCCATGGTGATCTCCTACCGCTCGCGGGAGAAGTCGCTGGAGGTGGCCCGTTTCAAGGCGATGCGCGCCATGAATATCGCCTTCGGCATCCTGTTTGTGGTGGTATTCTTCTACGCAGTCTCCTTCACCCTGGCCATGGGTCACGATCAGGCGGTCAAAGCCTCCGAGGAGAACATCTCCGCACTGGCGATGGTGGCGCAGGGGATGCCCGGCCAGACCCTCAAGCTCCTCAGTCTGACCCTCAACATCTTTGCGGTAATGACCGCCTACTTCGGCGTCTATCTGGGCTTTCGTGAAGCCTGTCAGGGGCTGGCGATGAACCTGCTGCGCCGGGTGCTGCCGGACAACCGCATCAACAAGGGATTGGTGGGCAAAGGGATCATGGTGTTCACCGTCATGCTCTCCTGGGGTGCCATCGTGCTCAACGCCCCGGTGCTGAGCTTCACCTCCATCTGCAGCCCCATCTTCGGTATGGTGGGCTGCCTCATCCCGGCCTATCTGGTCTATCAGGTACCGGCGCTGCACAAGTACAAGGGCACTTCCCTCTACATCATCATCGTCACCGGCCTGCTGCTCTGTGTCTCGCCTTTCCTGGCGTTCAACTGAGTAGCCAGATAACCAGACAGCCAACAGACGGGTCACCTTCGGGTGGCCCGTTTTCATTGCTATTGCGCTGGCAACAGAACAAAAAGCCAAGGGGATCACAACTTCCCCCTCTCCCTGACCGAAGTGCTGCGGCGAGGAGTAATATTCAGCCATAACCGCATGCACCCGTCTTTTCGGGTATCGAGGCCTCATATGAAATGGATTTTCAACCCGGCTATCAGGCTGGGCAACCAGCTCTCTTTCAAATACAAATTTCTGCTCTGGTCCTGTCTGATGCTGCTGCCGCTGGCCTACAGCATGGCCAATCTGCTGGGACGGCTGCAGGATGACAACGAACAGGCCCGCAAGGAGCTGGCCGGCGTCATCAATCTGGCCCCGGTGCCCGCCATCGAGCAGGCGCTGCTGACCCACCGCAATCTGGTCACCCAGCACGCCTACGAGCAGAACCCGGTGGGAGAGGATAAGGTCAAAGCTGCCGCTCAAGCGGTGGAGGATAGCCTGCGCGCCTTTGCCGATACCCGTCAGGAAAATCCCGCTTTCGACGCCCTCAAACAGGGGTGGGCTGCCCTGCAGAGCGAAGGGGGCAAGCTGGAGGTTGATCAGAGCAATCTTCGCCACGACAAGCTACTGACCGAAGTGCGCCACCTCTACAAGAACATCACCGCCGCCAGCAGCCTGATCCAGGATCCGGCGCTCGGCACCTATTACATGGTGATCCTCACCAGCGAACGGCTGCCACAACTGCGCGACCTGCTGGCTCAGGTGCGGGATCGCGCCGCTACCATCGCCGACTTCGGCCTGTTTCAGGCGGAAGGGTACAGCGGTCTGCGCTTTCGCCTTGACCTCATCAACGCCACCCTGCAGGAGCTGGAAGCCGATCTGACCCTGCTCTACCAGATTGAACCCGCCTATCGCGCCGAGCTGGGCCAGCAGACCGATACCCTGCTGCAACAGGTTCGTCAGGGGGTCGATACCATGGAAAACAAGATGATGAAGGATCAGCTGGTACAGCTCTCAACCAAGGAGGTGCTGGCGCTGGGAGATGGGCTCGACAACACCATCACCAAGCTGGCAGGCCAGGTGCGCCAGCGGCTGGAAACCGACCTGCATCAGCGCATGGCAGCCAACCAGCGCCATTTCTGGTGGGTAACGGCGCCACTGACCGCCATCCTGCTGCTCTATATCTACCTGATGATTGGCGCCTATCTCTCCCTGCGCGACACCGTGGGCCGGGTACGGGAGATCGCCGCCCGGGTCAACGCCCAGGATCTCAGCCAGCACATCGAGATCATCGGTCAGGATGAGCTGGCCGCCATCAGCCGTGATTACAACATCACCCTGGAGACCCTGCGCACCCTGATGCAGCGGGTACGGGAAAACGGCGTCACCGTGGTGGAGAGCGCCACCGAGATTGAGGATCGCACCTGCCGCTCGCAGGAGGTGATCGCCGCCCAGCAAGGGGAGACCCATCAGGTGGCCACCGCAATCAAGGAGCTGGCCGCAACTTCACAAGACATGGCGGGCAACGCCCTGCAGGCTGCCCGCATGACTCAGGAAGCCCAGCAAGTGGTGGGTCAGGGCGAGGCTGTGGTCGATCGCACCATCAAGGCGATCGACCATATCAACCGCGAAGTACTGCGCACCGCCGAGAGCATTCGTCAGCTGGAGCAGCAGTGCAGCCAGATTGGCGGCGTCATCAGCGTGATCCGCGGTATCGCCGAGCAGACCAACCTGCTGGCACTCAACGCCGCCATCGAGGCCGCCCGGGCGGGTGAACAGGGGCGCGGCTTCGCCGTTGTGGCCGATGAAGTACGCTCGCTGGCCAGTCGCACCCAGGGGGCCACCGTCGAGATCCAGCAGATGATTGAACAGCTGCAATCCGGCGCCCGCGCCTCGGTCAATGCCATGTCTGCCGCCAGCCGCGAAGCGCAGGAGGGGGTCGGTCTCGCCCAGGAAGCCCAGCACGCTTTCGGCGCCATCACCGAGAAGGTGGATCGGATGGTCGATACCAATGCCATCATCGCCAGCGCCATCGAACAGCAGGGCGCTGTGGTCAACGAGATTGAGCGCAATGTAGTGCGCATCTCCGATGGCAGTGACGAGGCGCTGCAGGTCGCCAACGAGGCGCGCGATGCCGCTCGCCAGATCCACCAGCTTACCGAGCAGCTGCGCAGCATGGTGCAGAGCTTCGTCCTCTAAACCAGCCTGATCGGGTCAGCAATCAGTTAAAACCAGTCTCGTCGGGCTGGTTTTTTATACTCTACTTCTACCCCGCTAACCCCGTGCGGGGTGATGAAAAAAATCGCCATCTCTGTTGCGTGCAAGAGTGCCGCCAGAGTAAGCTCGGACGCAATAAAAAAGAGTCGAACGCTACCCATCCCCTGCACAAGTACAAGATACCGGCAAGAAAGTGGAAAAGCAGTTCAACCCGCGGAAGGTCACATCACGACAAACCCGTTCAGGCGAGGCATCGCAGATGGCGAAGTACCAGTTTTTCACCATGCCGGACTCCAACCGGCAGCACTACACCTTTATCGACATGGCCTCCCCCACCTTTCTGCCCGAAAAAGAGGCGCTACTGGCGCAGGGATTTGAAGTCGAGGAGGATTTTATCGATGCCCGGAGTCCGCAAGAGGCGGTGGAGAAGTACCGATCCAACTTTCTCTACGTGGCCGATGAAATAGGCAAATCAGACAGCAGCTACGCCTTTGCCGTCGCACTGATGGAGATGGGCAAGAGAGTATTTGGCCGCAACTCGGGCCATTAATCGTTAAAGAAGGATTGGCCATCGCGGCAACAGGCGCGATGGCCACTGGTTTAACAGCAGGCCAGCTGGCGGAGCATCTCGATCAGCTCCTCTTCGCTGCTCGGCTCATAAGCAAGCTGCAGACAGGGAGCCGCGCCCCCCATCAACATGTAGACATTGGTGCTGCAGTGGTCGTAGTGATACCACTTACCATTGATGCAGACGTCGGTATAGCATCTCGGATCCCTTTCCAGTTCCATATTCACATCCTTTTGTTACATCTCCACAACATCACTTCTGACCGTAAAGTAACCGCCGCGGATCACACTTGATGCAGATCAAGAGAAGCGGCTGACAACCGCAGATATCTGCCGGATCTGTGGCCTGCACGGCCCGGAGTGGCCCATTGCTATCCGAATGAAGATGGGGAAAGCCCCGCGACAGCACTGCAGGCGTTCCACAACAAAAACGGCGCCCGCAGGCGCCGTTTTTTCATCTCCCCGCCAAAGCGAGGGGCAAGCCAAAAGGCTTATTCATCTTCCAGATAGGCGTAGCCTTGCAGACCCAGCTCCAGCTCGTCGAGCAGGGCTTTGCGGGTTGCGTCGTCCAGCGCCGGGTGGGAGGCGATCCGCTGGTAGTTCTCACGGATAACGGACGGGTCGATGTTGACGTAACGCAGCAGCTGGTCGACGGTATCGCCGCGCACCACGTTGCGAATGTCCATCTTGCCCTCTTCGTCCAGCCACACTTCCGCACAGTGGGTATCACCGAACAGGTTGTGCAGGTCGCCCAGGATCTCCTGATAGGCACCGACCAGGAAGAAGCCGACGTGGCACTCTTCGTTCTCGCCGTAAACCGGCATCGGCAGGGTGCTCTCGACCCCCAGACCGTCGACGTAGTGCTCGACCTGGCCATCGGAGTCACAGGTGATATCCATCAGGATGCCGCGACGGCTGAGCGGACGCTCGAGACCGGCCAGCGGCATCACCGGGAATACCTGACCGATACCCCAGGCATCCGGCAGGGACTGGAACAGGGAGAAGTTGGCAAAGCACTTGTCAGCCAGCTTTTCACTCAGTTCGTCAGCCAGCGCACGGTGGTTGCGGTTGACCGGATTGAGCAGCTCTTTGAGCGCCAGACAGGTGTTCTGGTGCAGCATCTCGGCCCAGGCACGCTGTTCGAGGTTGAGCAGACCCATGGTGTACTGGGTGTTGACGTCAGCCAGATCGGCTACCGAGTCGTGGAAGATCTCCAGCAGGGAGGGATCTTCACCGCTCAGATCCTGCCACCCTTTCCACATGTTCTGCAGAATGGTCGGCGCATCTTCGCCCGGCGCGCTGATGTCGTTCATCTCCACCCCTTCGGCACCAATGATGTTGGTGACCAGTACGGCGTGGTGAGCGGTCAGGGCTCGGCCGGACTCGCTGATGATGGTCGGGTGCGGCAGGTCGAACTCGCGGCAGACATCGCCGATGCCCCATACCACGTTGTTGGCGTACTCGGAGAGGCTGTAGTTGGCGGAGCAGTGGCTCTGGGAACGGGTTCCCTCGTAGTCCACCCCCAGGCCGCCACCGACGTCAACGACTTCGATGTTGGCACCGAGGCGACGCAGTTCGGCGTAGAAACGGCCGCACTCGCGGATACCGCCCTGAATGTCGCGGATGTTGGCGATCTGGGAGCCCAGATGGAAGTGCAGCAGTTGCAGACAATCCAGCTTGCCGACACTGCGCAGACGCTCGATCAGCGCCAGGATCTGGGAGGCTGACAGACCGAATTTGGACATGGAGCCGCCGCTCGATTCCCACATGCCGGAGCCGGTGGACGCGAGCTTGGCGCGCACGCCGATATTGGGCTTGATGTTGAGACGAGCTGACTCGTCCAGCACCATCTCCAGCTCGGAGGGCTTCTCTACCACGATGTAGACCTTGTGGCCCATCAGGTTGCCGAGCAGAGCGTGGCGGATATATTCGCGGTCTTTGTAACCGTTGCAGACGATCACCGAGCCTTGCTCATGGTGATGGGAAAGCACGGCCAGCAGTTCCGGTTTGGAACCAGCTTCCAGGCCAAGCCGGGGCTTGTCGCTGTAGGACTGGCTGATGGTCTCGATGACACGACGCTGCTGGTTTACCTTGATCGGGTAAACGCAGAGGTAGTCCCCTTCATAGCCTGACTTTTCGATGGCCTGACCGAAGGCATTGAACAGCGCATCGACCCGGCTCTTGAGAATGTCGGGGAAGCGCAGCAGCACGGGGGTGGTCAGCCCGGACTGACGCAACTGTTCGATGGCGTCAGAAAGCACGATCTGTGCGTCAGGGCGTGACTTGTCGGGAGCAACGGTCACATGACCGGCGTCATTGATATTGAAAAAACCCGCACCCCAGTAGGGAACGTTGTAGACCTTCAAGGAGTCCTTGCTGGACCAGTTAGTCATGGGCTATGCCTCGCAAATGAGCGACGGGAAGTCGCCTTCGTTACCCTCAATCACATCCAGACCATCTTGTGCAAAGCAGTGTTGCGCTTTGCACATCGCGGCAAGCCAGAGGCTGCCTGGTGGATCTTGGGAAGTAACGAGTCTTGATGTGGGGCTGGTGGCTTTACATCAAGCTCAACGGTATGCGGTGCTACTTTACGTTGCACCGCGGTACTTTGATGACAAACGACATCAGCCACGTCGTCCGTTCATCATTCGGCAGCCATCACGACAGCAGGAGAGGGTTCCAAGGAAGAGAAGCGAAGGCGCCAGCACGCATGCGTGTTGATAGACGACAACAACCACAGCCCAGCTCATATCCAGTGACCGCCCATGACAAGGGAAGATGATGAGCCGTTGGCCCACTCGGTCAAAAGAAAGATGAGTGTCTGTTGTTCTCCCTGATACCGGAGCCTAACCGGTATTAAAGAAACCATTCCCCAGCAGTGTCTGTCGTTTCTGCGTGCCTCGCCCTATAGGCGTATGATCCTTCCGGTTTCTGGCGGCTCTGCCTGCTTCAGGGTTACCTTCGGATCGGCGCGGAGTGTACACACTTACCGCGGGCGGTGACAATAAAAAATAGTGCTCAAAATCCGCTTTTAATAAGCCACTCAAATCTTGCTGGCGGGCAGGCGGGGGCTGGGATAGCGCATGATCGCCCCACCCTGTTATGCGCGCTGAAAAGAGTCGCGTTTCCCCCTCCAAAGAGGCAGCCCTTGTGATGCGGGACTTGCAGGCCAAACACCCCGCTGCCGACCATGATTAAAAATCCCCGAAGTGGCGACTTTTATGCGCAATAAACCGGCAGCAGCTGTGCTTGTGCCCGCTGGTAGGACCAAGGCAAAAAATGGAAAAAACCTGCGCTGACGCAATGAGTGGTGAGGCTGGATTGGCGCAAAATGAGCGTTCACAACCGGAGGCTGATTAATGGATACCCTGCTTGAGCGTTTTTTGCGTTACGTGACTTTTCATACCCGCTCTGACGAGACCAATCCCGCCTGCCCGAGCAGCGAGGGACAACTGATCTTCGCCCGCGCCCTGCAAGAAGAGATGGAAGCGCTGGGGCTGACCCAGGTTACTCTGGATGAGCACGGCTACCTCACCGGCTGCCTGCCGGGCAACCAGCCGGATGCTCCCGCCATCGGCCTGATTGCCCACATGGACACCGCCGACTACGAGGCGGAGCACGTGGTGCCGCAGATCATCGAGAACTATCAGGGCGGCGATATCTGTCTTGGCAAGGGTGACGAGGTGCTCGCCATCCGTGACTACCGCTTCCTGAAAAACTATCTGGGGCAGGACCTCATCACCACCGACGGCACCACCCTGCTGGGAGCCGACGACAAGGCGGGTATCGCCGAAATCCTCAGCGCCATCGACCATCTGCAGGCGCACCCCGAGATCCCGCGCGGTGATGTCTGGGTCGGCTTTACCCCGGACGAAGAGATTGGCCGTGGCGCCAACCTCTTCCCGCTCGACCGATTCCCGGCCAAGTGGGCCTACACCGTCGATGGTGGTGAGCTGGGCGAGCTGGAGTTCGAGAACTTCAACGCCGCCAGCGCCAACATCCGCTTCGTCGGCAACAACGTCCACCCCGGCACCGCCAAGGGGAGCATGATCAATAGCCAGACCCTGGCCGCCCGCTTCCACGCCGCCATGCCGGCCGACGAGACCCCGGAGTGCACCGAGGGATATGAGGGCTTCTTCCATCTGGCCCAGATGAGCGGCACCGTGGAGGAGAGCACTCTGCACTACATCATCCGCGACTTTGACGACCAGCGTTTCGCCGAGCGCAAAGCCTTGATGGAGAGCCGGGTAGCCACCATGCAGGCCGAGCATCCCAAGGCGCGCATCGAGCTGACCCTGACCGACAGCTATCGCAATATGCGCAGCCAGATTGAGCCGCACATGCATATCGTCGAGCTGGCCCGCGCCGCCATGGAGGCAGCCGACGTGGTGCCCAAGATCAAACCCATTCGCGGTGGTACCGATGGCGCCCGCCTCTCCTTTATGGGTCTGCCCTGTCCCAACATCTTTACCGGTGGTCACAACTTCCACGGCAAGCACGAGTTCATCCCGTTGCAATCCATGGAAAAAGCGGTCGCCACCCTGGTCGAGCTGGTTCGCCTCACCTCGGCCTGGCGCGGCTAAACCGGCCATCGTCACCACAGTGACAACCAAGAGGGGAGCCGCTTAACCGGCTCCCCTCTTTGCCATCAAACTGTCATCCCATCGACATCTGCCGGGAACAGTCACCCGCCATGCTGGGGGCAAAGGATCGCCGGAGCCCCCAGATGTTCACTATCGATACCCTGCTTGCCCAGCACTTCCCGCGCCTCAATGGCCATCCCCGGCTTGCCAGCCTCGGCAAACGAGCCCTTGGCTGGCTGCTCAACGAACCCGCCTTTAACGACTTTGCCCTGCGCCATCCTCACCTGCGCGGCCTCGACTTTGTCGAGCAGGTGCTGGCGGAGCTGGCGGTAGATTGCCGGGTGAACGAGGCGCAGCTTGAGCATATCCCCGCCAGTGGCCGGGTCATTATCGTTGCCAATCACCCCATCGGCTCCCTCGACGGGCTGGCATTGCTGCGCCTGCTCGGTCGCATCCGCCCCGATGTGAAAATCGTTGCCAACCGCTTGCTGGCCCAACTCGCGCCGCTACGTCCCCTGCTGCTGCCGGTGGACAACATGGAGGGCAAGACCGACCGGCAGGCCATTCTGGCCATGGGGGAGCATCTTGCCAGAGAGGGGGCGCTGGTGATCTTCCCCGCCGGCGAAGTATCGCGCCTCGGCCCCGGCGGAATCAAGGATGGCCCCTGGCAGGGCGGTTTTATCAAGCTGGCCAAACGCACCGCCACCCCGTTGGTACCCATCCACGTGGGAGGGCGCAACAGCGTCGCCTTCTATCTCGCCTCCTGGCTCAACAAACCCGCTTCAGCCCTGCTGCTGGTGCGCCAGCTGTTTCGCCAGCAGGGGCAGACCCTGCCGCTCACTATAGGTGCGCGCATCCCGGTCACCGGCTTTCAGGCGCTGCCGGCCAAGAGCGCGGCAAAACTGATGCGCAGCCACCTCTACCGGATTGGCCGCGGCAAGCCGGGACGGCTGCAGACCGAAGCCCCCATCGCCCTGCCGGAGGATCGTCGCCAGCTCAAACAGGCCATCGAAAGCTGCGAGCAGCTCGGCACCACCCCGGATGGTCAGGGGATCTACCTCTACCGCCGCCACGAGGCGAGCCACTCGGTGATCCTGCGCGAACTGGGTCGGCTGCGGGAGATCGCCTTTCGCGCGGTCGGGGAAGGTTCGGGCAAAAGACGGGATCTCGACCCCTTCGATGATGACTACCACCACCTTATCCTCTGGGATCCTGCCCGGCTCGACATCATCGGCGCCTACCGCTTCGCGCCGGTGGCCGAGCTGCTGGCCAGCAAGGGGCTGGGTGGTCTCTACAGCCACACCCTGTTCGGCTTTGAAGAGAAGCTGCTGCCGCGGCTGGAGCTTGCCATCGAGCTTGGCCGCAGCTTTATCCAGCCCGCCTACTGGGGCAAACGGGGGCTCGATTATCTCTGGTTCGGTATAGGCGCCTATCTGGCCCGCTATCCTCGCTACCGCTACCTGTTTGGCCCGGTGTCGCTCTCCGGCAGCCTGCCACCGCAGGCCAAGGATCTGCTGGTGAGCTTCTACCGCCAGCACTTTGCCCCCGAGCTGGCGCTCGCCCCCTCCCGCCGCCCCTATCCCGCCACGCCAGCGCTGTTTACCGGTCTCGACTACGGCGCCGACCTCAAGGAACTCAAGGAGCGTCTCGGCAATCTGGGTTGCGCCATTCCCACCCTCTACAAGCAGTACTCTGAGCTGTGCGAACCGGGCGGAGTCCAGTTCATGGACTTTGGCATCGACCCCGACTTCAACCACTGCATTGATGGCCTGGTGTGGGTCGATGTGAGCCGCATCAAGCCCCACAAACAGGCACGCTATATCGGCCCCCTCGCCAGCACGATAACCGACGAATAGCCGGAGCTGACGGGCCGCAAAGGAAAAAGAGAGGGAGGCCAGCACCTCCCTCTCTCATCTTATCCGACAAGCCGCTTTTACTCGGCAGCAGGTTTGCGATCCGAGTGACCCAGATCCCGCTCGGGTGCGATGACATCCCGCACCCGCTGCTTGATCTCCTTGGCCTCGGGGAAGCCCTCGTCGGCGACCCGATCCCACACCAGCACACCGTCCACCAGAATTCGGAACTCCCCTTTGCTGGCGGGCACCAGCGCTACCTCGCCCAGCTCGCTGTCGAAGATGGAGAGCAGCTCCTGCGCCAGCCATGCAGCCCGCAGCATCCAGCGGCAGAGGGTGCAGTAGCGGATCTCGATCCGCGGTTTAACTGGGGAAAGGGTCATGTCGCTCATGCGGTTCTCCATCAAGGGTATCGAAAGGGAGCAGGGTAGCTCACTGCTCGACCCCGTGGAAGTCGGCCAGCCAGTAACGGGCGATGGTGCGCATGGTGGACTCCGGCAGCTCGAACAGGCCGGGCGCCAGCGGGCCGGCGGCCAGCATGCGGATCCCCTCCATGATCTCAGCCAGCACCAGGTAGACATACTCGCCGATGACGGCGCCGTGGACGAAATTGACCGCCTCGCCCCGGTTGAGCAGATAGATCTGGGTGCCATCGGGCCGGTTGAGGGCCAGCACATGGGGGCACACCTCCTCCGTCGGCCAGGGGAGCTGGGCTAGCGAGAAGGCAAACTCGTCATCGGCGGAGGTGACCGAGGCGACCATGGTGCCGGGGCGCAGCAGTTGCAGATCCGCCAGATCGAGCGAACCGTTGCCGGTGGAGCAGATCACCAGCTCGGCGCGGCTCAGGGCCTCCGCCTTGCTGATGAGACGAAAACCGTGGGAGAGCGCCTCCACCTGACGCAATACGTCGGTCTCTACCAGCCCGAGGTGAAGGTTGCGACAGCGCAGGTCGCGCGCGATGCTGCGCCCCACCTTGCCATAGCCAAACAGCGCCGCCTCGCAGACGTTGAAGGTTCGGTTGAGATTGCGGGCCAGCGACTCGGCGGAGTAGACCACGCTCAGACCTATCTGGATATCTTCCGCCTGTTTCAGGGGGCTGCGCGCCACCGAGACCACCGGGGTCGCCAGCACCTCCTGCTCGTAGCGCTGATGGCCATTTTCGGTCATCTCCACCACCCCAAGCAGACGGGGGCCAAAATATTCGCTGAGGGTCACCTGTGTCGTGGCAAAGTAGCCACCGATATCGAGGATCAACAGCCTCTCGTGGGGTGCCACCAGCGGCGCGATCTGCTCGATGACCCCCTGCGGACAGTTGGTCCACTGGCGATTGAGTGGTACGACCGGATAGTGGCGGGAGACCCACTCCAGGGTCGGGCCGTGTACCGATTTGGGTTTGGGCAGGATAGCGCCGATACGGCCAATCTGGCTGAGAGCCTCGATGAAACGGGGACGATCAGGAAGCAGGTGGGTAACCAGCAGAATGCAGAGACCTTCGATACGGCCCTGCCCGGTGAAATGGCGAAAAAACAGATGCTCAGATCCTTGACTGCGCAACTGTGGCCTCCTTAATTTGCCCCAAAATGTGTGCTGCAAAGCAAGCAAACAGAACCCGGCGCAGCCGGGTTCTGTGTGTGTCCAGATAAGTGAAAATCCTTTTTATCTTAAACACATAGGAGGGCTCAATCTTTATATCTCAAGAGTATGAGCAGGTATGCAAAAATGACTGTAATTGGCTGTTTTTCATGCAAAAATCAGTACAAAGAAGCGGCAGGCCAGACATGCCACAGACTGAGTCCGCTACCCGCCCCGGCCAGCAGGATCAGAACCCCCCAGCGCAGTGGCGCTCCCTTGCCACGCAATAGCCACTCCAGCAACGGCAGCAACCAGACCGGCAGCAGAACCACCAGCGGCACCTCCACATATTGCCAGGCGAGCATCTGGACGAAGGCGAGCGCCAGCGCCAGACCGGCAGGCGCCACATTGACCCCGGCAAACGTGGCAAGCAGTGCCCGAAAACCGGCGAAGGCGGCCAAGGCACCGGCCAGCTGGGCAATCAACAGGCTGCCATCGATACCGATCACCAGCGCCAGCCAGATGAAACCAAGGGCAAAACCAAGCCCCTCGCGGCTGTCACCACGCAGGCCCACCCAGCCAAACCAGAGGATGGCGGGCAACAGCGCCAGCCAGATCATCGGCTCGCTTGTCAGCACCGAGGCCAGCCCCTGCCACCAGATCAGGGCGCCGACCACGGCAAAGAGCAGCAGCGAACCACGCAGATCGCTCACCTGCACCGCGATGGCCGGCACCAGCAGCGCGAGCGGCAGCCACTGCCACGCCTTGACCGGCAGACCATAGGCTCCGCCCAGCAAGGATCCCACCAGCCAGACCGCCAGTGCACCCCAGAGATAGCCCAGCCGTGGCCAGCGCCACGACAGCAAAGCGGCTCCCAGAGGAGCCGCCAGGGTTTGCAGCAGAAGTGAAGCGCCCATTACTTGCGCACGCCTTCAACAAACAGATTGATACTCATCTCGTCCGGGATGTTCGGCACCATGTAGTTCACGCCAAAGTCGCTGCGCTTGATGGTGGTGGTGGCGTTGAAGCCGCTACGGTAGCCACCCCAAGGATCCTTGCCTTCGCCAACCTTCACCAGATTGAAGGCCACCTCTTTGGAGACGCCGTGCAGGGTCAGGGTGCCTTTCAGTACGCCTTTATCCTTGGTTCCCTCATAAGCAGAGCTGACGAAGGTCATCTTCGGATACTGCTTCACGTCGAGAAAATCGGGGCTGCGCAAGTGCTTGTCACGGGGTTCATGGTTGGAGTCCACGCTGGCAGCATCCACCTCGAAGCTCGCCTTGGCGGCAGCCGGATTGGCATCATCCATGCTGAAAGTGCCGCTGAAAGTGTTGAAACGCCCCACCAGCTCGGAGAAGCCAAGGTGGCCCACCTTGAACTGCACTGTGGTGTGCGCCGGGTCGACATCGTACTCCGCCGCCATCAGGGGGGCAGCCATAAAGAGGCAGGAGGCCAGCAGGGCTTTGCTCATTTTCATCCGTTCGTTCCTTCATCTTGGGGTTCACATCGTTGGCTGACATGCTAACCTCGTCGTCAGAATGAATAATCAGTGATTCATTAAATTCATTATTTACTGAGGATGGAAAATGGATCAGATCGCCGCCATGCGCACCTTCATCAAGGTGGTGGAGTGCCAGAGCTTTACCAAGGCCGCCAACCAGCTTGGCATCTCGGTGGCCATGGCCTCCAAACTGATGCAGCAGCTGGAGGAGTCGCTCGCCACCCGGCTGCTGTCGCGCACCACCCGTCAGGTCAACCCCACCGAAGCGGGCCAGTTTTACTACCAGCGCTCCCTCGCCCTGCTGGCGGAACTGGAAGAGACCCACAGCCAGCTGACCCACCACAACCAGCAGCCCAACGGCACCCTCAAACTCTCGGTGCCGATGGACTTTGGCTACCTCCACCTCTCCCCCGCCCTGCCTCTGTTTCGCGAGCGCTTCCCCGATCTCAAGCTCGATATCGAGTACAGCGACCGGCGGGTCGCGCTGGTGGAAGAGGGATTCGATCTGGCGCTGCGCATCGGCCACCTCAGCGACTCCTCGCTGGTGGCGCGCCAGCTTGCCACCATCCGGGTCGAGCTTTGCGCCAGCCCAGGCTATCTGGCACGCAAGGGGTGGCCGGAGAAGCCCGAAGATCTCAAGCTACACGACTGTCTGGTCTACACCCTGACCCAGCCGGAGTGGCACTTCAAACGGGAAAGCGAGCAACAGAGCATCCGGCCACAGGGACCGCTGCGCGCCAACAACGGGGTGGCGCTGACCCGTGCCGCTTGTGATGATCAGGGCATCATATTGCAGCCCACCTTCATCGTGGGGGAAGCCTTGCAGGATGGCAGGCTGGTCAGCCTGCTGCCAGAGTGGGAGAAGGGCGAGGTGGGGCTCTATGCGGTCTATCCGCACCGCCGCTTCGTCTCGGCCAAGGTGCGCTGCTTTATCGAATTCGTGCAGGAGCGCTATCTCGCCCCGCAGCAGTGGGAAGCTTAAGCCTTGGCGGGCGTTGCCGGGGACAGGAGTGCCCGCAGTTGCAGCTCATCCTGGATCAGCTGCCAGCGCGGCAGCCGAGTGCGGATGGTGGCAAGCTGTTGTTCGCTCAGCGCATAGGGAAGGGCTACCGTCACCTCGGGGCAATCGAACATGGCGGCCAGCTGCAGGATCAGGATGAGGTTGGCCTCATCACTGCGGCGATTGTTGACCCGCTTGGCAATTTCCTGGCGCAGCTGGGTTTGCGGATCCTCGGTCATCGCCTGCCAGCCAAAACCAAACAGGGGCACCAGCGCACTGACAATGCCAAGGGCGGTCAGCGGCCGTTTGGGTGGATGATAGAGCGAGTTGAGATCCAGTAGAAGAGGCTCCTGCATCTGCTCACCGCCACCAAATAAAATCGTTTTTGTCATTGGATTACCCATTATATTCCACTAGACTGCGCCGCATATTAAGCCCGCCATGCCAACGAGGTGCTGATGCTAAGCGATATCGAGATCTCCCGCCACTCCCCCCGCCTCCCCATTCATGAACTGGCCAAGCGCCTCACCATCCCGACCAACCTGCTCAGCCCCCATGGCCACTACAAAGGCAAACTCAGCCTCGACCTGCTCAAGTCGCAGCCAGAACAGAGCGGCAAGCTGGTTCTGGTGAGTGCCATCACCCCCACCCCGCTCGGCGAGGGCAAGACGGTGACCACGCTGGGCCTCTCCATGGGGCTCAATCATATCGGTCAACCTAGCATCGCCACCATCCGCCAGCCGAGCCTCGGCCCGGTGTTCGGGGTCAAGGGGGGCGCTGCCGGTGGCGGTCATGCCCAGGTGGTGCCGATGGAGGAGATGAACCTCCACCTCACCGGCGATTTTCACGCCCTGACGGCGGCCCATAATCTGGCGGCAGCCGCCCTCGATGCCCGCCTGTTCCATGAGCGCAAACTCGGCGACCAGTTCAGCGCCAAAACCGGCCTGCCGCAGCTCGATATCGATGCAGACAACATTCTCTGGCCACGCACCCTCGACATGAACGATCGCGCCCTGCGCCACCTCACCATCGGTCAGGGTGGCGCCGCCGACGGGGTGGAACGGCTGGATCGCTTCGTCATCACCGCCGCCTCCGAGCTGATGGCCATTCTGGCGCTGGCAAGCGATCTGAAAGACCTGCGCCAGCGCATCGGCCGCATCCAGCTGGCCCGCGACCTGCACGGCAAGCCCATCACAGCCGAGCAACTGGAAGTGGCGGGCGCCATGACGGTGCTGCTGAAAGACGCGCTGCAGCCGACCCTGATGCAGACCACAGAGCAGACCCCGGTACTGGTACACGCCGGCCCCTTTGCCAATATCGCCCACGGCAACTCCTCGGTGATCGCCGATCGCATGGCCCTTGGTCTCACCGATTACGTGGTGACCGAAGCAGGTTTTGGCTCCGACATGGGGCTGGAGAAGTTCTTCAACATCAAGAGCCGCCAATCCGGCCTGACCCCCGCCTGCGTGGTACTGGTGGCCACAGTGCGCGGCCTCAAGGCCAACAGCGGCCTGCTTGACATTCGCCCGGGCCAGCCGCTGCCGGAAAGCCTGCTGCGTGAGGATCTGCCGACCCTCCAGCAGGGCTGCGCCAACCTCGCCTGGCATATCGCCAATGCCCGTCGTTACGGCGTTCCCGTGGTGGTCGCCATCAACCGCTTCCCAACCGACAGCGAGGCCGAACTGGCGCTGCTGGCCCATGAAGCGCAGCAAGCCGGTGCCTGTGGCGCGGCCATCTCCAATGCCTTCACCCAGGGTGGTGCCGGTGCCAACGAGCTGGCCCGGGCAGTGGTCGCTGCCTGTGAACAGCCGGGCAAAGTCAAATTGCTCTACCCCGACGAAGCGAGTCTCGACGCCAAGCTGGCTACTCTGGTGGAGTGTGGCTACGGTGGCTGCGGGGTGCAGCTGTCGGACAAAGCTCGCCAGCAGCTGGCACAACTCTCTGCCGAGGGGTGGGATCACTTGCCGGTCTGCGTGGCCAAGACGCCGCTCTCCATCAGCCATGACCCGTCCCTCAAGGGGGTACCGACCGACTTCGAAGTGCCCATCGACGAGGTGAAGCTCTGCGCCGGTGCCGGTTTCGTCTATGCACTGGCGGGCCCCATCATGACCATGCCGGGCCTTGGCAGCCTGCCGGCCTATCGTCACATCGACATCGATGATAACGGCGACATCGTCGGCCTGAGCTGAATGGTCGGATAAAGGATCTGGTTCCGGCTGATTAGGCTGCGCTAATCAGCACTGCGATAAAAAAACTGCCAGAAACAACAAGGCCCCGTCACTGGACGGGGCCTTTTGCTATCTGCCAAACGCTCTTAGAGGGTAAAGCGCTGGGTCATATGGTGCAGCGAGGTGGCCAGTTTGCTCAGCTCGATGCAGGCCTGAGCGATCTGCTGCGCCCCCTGGGCATTCTCATCAGCCGCGTTATGGATGTTGACGATGCTGCGGTTGAGCTCTTCGGTCACCGCATTCTGCTCCTCGGTAGCGGTAGCGATCAGGGTGTTCATGTCGGTGATGTGCACCACGGCACCATTGATGGTATCGATGCTGTGTCCCGCTTCCCGTGCCAGACCCACACTCTCCTGCATCTGCTGACGGCTCAGCTGCATGGCGCTGCCCGCCTCGGCGGTGCGAGCCTGCAGCACCTCGATCATCTTGCTGATCTCGGCAGTGGAGTTCTGGGTTCGCTGGGCCAGGGAGCGCACCTCGTCCGCCACCACGGCAAAGCCACGCCCCTGCTCGCCAGCGCGGGCCGCCTCGATGGCCGCATTGAGGGCCAGCAGATTGGTCTGCTCGGCAATACCGCGAATGACGTCGAGCACCATGCTGATATTGGTACTGTCCTGCTCCAGCTGCTGCACCACGGAGCCAGCTTCCTCTATCTTGACCGACACAGCCTCGATGCTGCCGATGGCGCTGCGCACCACCTGATTGCCCTGGGTCGAGGTGCGGGAGGCATCCTTGGCGGCACTCATGGCATCCGTGGTATTGCGGGCCACCTCGTTCACTGTGGACTGCATCTCGTTCATGGCAGTCGCCACCTGAGAGACTTCGCTCTGCTGACGCGCCATGCCGCTGGCAGATTGATCGGAGATGGCGCTCACCTCCTCCACCGCGCTGCTGAGCTGGCTCACCGAGCCGGCGATCTCGCTCACCAGATCAGCAAGGGCGCCCTGCATCCGGTCAATGGCGGTGCCGAGCTGACCCAGCTCGTCACGCTTGAAGCGATTGCCACGGATCCACTCCTGCAGCTCCCCCTTGCCAAGCGCGCCGCTTGCGATGCGCTGGGCCTGACGGGCCAGCATCACCAAGGGATCGCGGATCTGGCGGGTCAGCACGGTAGAGAGCACGGCCGCCAACCCCAGTCCCAGCAACAGGGCAATGATGATGCTCAGCTTGGCGCTGTCAAATGCCGCCACCACCTGAGCACGGGAGCCCACGGAGTAGCCATGGTTGATGCGGATCAGATCCGCCACCGACTTGGCCAGATTGGTGTAGAGGGTGACACCCTCGCTCATGAACAGCTGCTGGGCCTCGGCCAGCTGGCCGCCATCCTGCATCACTCTGATACGCTGATGCAGGGCCACGTACTTGTCCCACTCCTGTTTGACGATGTCGAAGGTGCGGCGCTCTTCCACATCCTCAGCCCAGATGGTGGCATCGTGGGCTTTTACCTGCCTGGCGACCTCTTGCAGGCTCTGTTCGCCAAGATCGCGATAGTGGGCCTTCTGCTGCGGATCAGCCGCTACCAGAAACACATCCAGTTCATAGCGGCGCAGGGTGTTGATGGTCTCGCCCAGCGTGCTGGTGCGTACCACGGCGGGCAGTATGCTGTCGGTAAAACCGATGGCGGCCCGGTTCATATTGCCAAACTGCAGCAGCGAGAAGCCGCCGATGAAGGCCATCATCAGGCCGAGCATGGCGAAGCCGGCAGCGAGTTTCTTGCCAATGGTCATGGTATTCATGGCATGTCCTGGATTTGAGTGAACAGATAACGCCCGTCTGAACCGTATGGATACGGTTCGCTGTCACCACCTCCATGGCGGCTCATCCAGCCTTGATCAATCTGTGTCCCTACCTGAACGAAGCGAACGCGTTAACAAGATGCTCAGCCTGACCGCCCACGGCAGCAGTAGCGGCAGGCTATTTTGGCCAAAAAGCCAGCGAAAGGAGGCACCTTGCTGGCTTGCTTGCACTCTCCAGGAGAGCCAGACAAGCCATGGCGACTTATATCGACCGGGAGGGGCGATCCCTTGAGGAGATTTATCGATGAAACTGACGGGTTACGAGCAGGGAAAATTGAGAGAAATATCAAGGAGACACAGCGCTGCGGCACCATGTCTCCTTGCCTGTCAGCTCTTCAGGCCGGAGAGAAACTCGGCGCGGGTATCGGGCTGGGTCTTGAAGACACCACCGAGGGAGGTGGTGGTGGTATAGGAGGTGGAGTCCATCACCCCGCGCGCCTTGACGCAGTAGTGGGTCGCCTTGATGCTGATGGCCACATCCTTGGTGCCAAGCAGGGTCTGCAACGCCAGCAGGATCTGTTGGGTCAGTCGCTCCTGAACCTGCGGTCGGCGGGCAAAGAACTGCACGATACGGTTGATTTTGGAGAGCCCGATCACCTTGCCGCGGGGAATGTAGGCCACATGGGCCAGCCCATCGATAGTGACGAAGTGATGCTCGCAGGTACTGGTGAGACTGATGTCCCGCACCATGATCATCTCGTCCACCTGCATCTTGTTCTCGATCACCGTCACCTTGGGAAAAGTGGCGTAATCGAGGCCGGAGAAGATCTCGTTGACGTACATCTTGGCAATGCGATGCGGCGTTTCGGCCAGACTGTCATCGGCCAGATCCAGCCCTAGCGTCTCCATGATGGCGCGCATGTGGCCTTCGATCTTCTCCCTCTTCTGCTGGCTGTCCAGCTCGTTGGCAACCAAGGGGGTTTCCAATCCCTGGGCCTCGAGGGCCGCCCTGACCAGCAAGGCTTCCTGACTCAGTGTTGTCATTCTCTTCTCTCCCATGCTCAGGGACGTCGGGGCCGCCACGTGGGTCACCCCAAGCTTGATGATTGTAAGGCGGCATAGTAAACGGCCATTGCCGCCAATATTCAAGTCAACTTGCGTCCGTCATCATACTTTATGACCATAGCCCGACTTTTACCGCCCCATCCGCTGCCCATCCCCGGCAATTTTTGTGATAATCCCGCCCTCAATCATCACAAGAGGTCATGACGATGGGATTTGATACCAGCGGACTACTGCCGTTAAGCGATGCCCTGCAAGGAATGCTGGAGCAACTGGCCTGCTGTTGCGACAGCGAGCAACTGCCCCTGCCACAGGCCCTTGGCCGGATCCTTGCAAGCAACATCGCCTCTCCCCTCGCCGTGCCCCCGTTCGACAACTCCGCCATGGACGGTTACGCCGTGCGGTTGGCCGATCTCGCCGCCGGCATCCCGCTCATCATGGCGGGTAAAGCCTTTGCCGGTCAGCCCTATCAGGGCGAATGGCCCGCCGGTCACTGCGTGCGGATCATGACCGGCGCCCCGGTTCCCGCAGGGACAGATGCAGTAGTGATGCAGGAAGAAACGCAGGCCGACGGCGATCGGATCACTTTTCTGACACAGCCCAAACCGGGCCAGAATATCCGCCGCGCCGGCAGCGATATCGGTAAGGGTGCCTGTGTGCTGCAAGCTGGCACCCGCCTTACCCCGCGCGAGATGCCGCTGCTGGCCTCCCTCGGCATCGCGACCGTGCCGGTTCGCCGACCGCTGAAAGTGGCCATCTTCAGCACTGGCGATGAGCTCAAGCCGGTTGGTACCCCGCTGGCCCACGGCGACATCTACGACTCCAACCGCTACGGCGTGCGGGCCATGCTGGCGCGGCTGGGCTGCGACTGCCTCGACCTTGGCATCATCCCGGACGATCCCGCCCAGCTGCGCGCCGCCTTTATCCGCGCCGATGAAGAGGCCGATGTGCTCATCACCACCGGCGGCGTTTCGGTAGGGGAAGCGGACTTCACCAAACAGCTGCTGGACGAGCTCGGCGAGATCGGCTTCTGGAAGCTGGCCATCAAGCCGGGCAAGCCATTTGCCTTCGGCCGCCTGCCCCGCGCCTGGTTCTTCGGCCTGCCGGGCAACCCGGTCTCCGCCATGGTCACCTTCGATCAGCTGGTGCAACCGGCGCTGGCTAAGCTGGCGGGCCAACGCTTCGAGCGCCCGCTTCAGCTGCAGGCCGTCACCACCGAGCCGCTCAAGAAGAGCCCGGGCCGACTCGACTTCCAGCGCGGCATCCTGAGTCAGGGACCAAATGGCCTCGAAGTACGCAGCACCGGCTCGCAGGACTCCGCCGTGTTCAGCTCCCTGTCGCGGGCCAACTGCTACATCATCCTTGAGCGCGAGCGGGGCCGTGTCGCTGTGGGCGAAACCGTCACCGTCGAACCGTTCGGGGAATTGCTGCTGTGAGCGAGATCCTGAGCGACGCAGAGCTGTTGCGCTACAACCGTCAGATCATCCTCAAATCCTTCGATTTCGAGGGACAGGAGGCGCTCAAGCAAGCCAGGGTGCTGGTGATCGGCGCTGGCGGTCTTGGCTGCGCCGCCAGCCAGTATCTGGCAGTGGCCGGAGTCGGCCAGCTTACTCTGGTCGATTTCGACAAGGTGGAGCTCTCCAACCTGCAGCGGCAGGTGCTGCACTCCGATGAGCGCATCGGTCACTACAAGGTGGACTCAGCAGCGCAATCGCTGCGCGCCCTCAACCCCTGGCTTGAGGTGGAGACCCACGCTGCCGTGGCTGACGAGGCGCTGCTCGATACTCTGCTGCCACGGCATCAGCTGGTCTTGGATTGCACCGACAATCTGGCCATTCGCAACCTGCTCAACCAAAAAGCACGTCAGCACAGGGTACCGCTGGTCAGCGGCGCCGCCATCCGGCTGGAGGGTCAGCTCTGCAGCTTCACCTGGCAGGAAGATGAACCCTGCTACGCCTGCCTCAGCGCCCTGTTTGGCGAGCAGGCCCTCACCTGTGTCGAAGCCGGGGTACTCGCCCCCGTGGTAGGTCTGGTGGGCAGCCTGCAAGCGCTCGAAGCCATCAAGATCCTGGCCAGCATGGGCAAGAACTACAGCGGCCGCCTGCTGATGATCGACGGCCTTGGCGGCACCTTCCGCGAGATGAAGCTGCCCAAACGCCCCGAGTGTCCGGTCTGCTCACATCTGTAAGCACGGCAGCTCCCGCATAGCGATGTGCTCCGTTGCAGGCAATAGAAAGCCGACCCCATGGGTCGGCTTTTTGCATTGTGTTTACGTCAAGTGCCGTCAGAAAATACCCTTGGCCTTGACTCGTTTGATGTTGGCTACTTGAGCCGACAGATCTTCCACTATGGGCTCAACCTCAGCGCCATCACTCACCTGTCGCACTGGCGCACTGGCCAGCCGCTGGATCAATCTGTGCTGCTCGCGGATCAGGCGAGATTGCTCTTCCAGCTGACGGGACAACAACTGGATGCTGCTCTGCAGCGGTGCCAGATCCTGCTCGCCTGCAGTTGATGGCAACTTGCCCGCAATCGCTTCAGCCAGCTGATCATGATCGAGGGGGGTTGGCAGACCTTGCCTCAGCTCATCCCACAGCTCGGTAGGCTGCTGCTCGCCAAGGCGGCTCACTATCTCCTCCACCAACTGGTCGGAAGAGGGGGCTCCTCCCTGCTGGCCAAGACGACTCACGATCTCGTCAGCCAGCGAACCGTTATCTGCCTGCTCCAGCCGCGGAGCCAGTCGCGCCACTATCTCCTCAACCATGGCATCCGTAGCGGGGCGTTCGCTGCCCTCCCCGCCCAGATGGAAGCCACAACTGGCAAAGGCATGGCGCAGGGTGGTCATGCTCACCTGCTCCGGCCCCAGTGCATTGGCAATTGCCTTGCAGAGGTTGGGCGCCAACACATACATGAACATGCCCGAGAGATAGATATCCTTGTGGAAACGGCTCTTGGAGAAGTCGAACTCCTCGCTGCCATCCTGGATCTTGCGCGCCCGCTGATACCAGTTCTGCAACACCCCGACCGCATAGCGATCAGACTCCAGCGCCCCCGGATCCATATAGATGGAGAAGGACATGCGCTTGAGTTGACTACTCATCGCCAACCTCGGCCATCACGGGCGCTTCGCGATAGACCTCATCCTCTTCGGTGGTGTAGAGGCAGATCTCGCGGGCCAGTGCGGACTGGGCATCATCCAGCAGCTCGACTCTGTCACCCAGGGTCGGGTAGGCCGCTTTGATGGCATCGTGGATGAGGGAAGCACCACCGCCGACCAGATAGACGCGGTTAGGGTTCTTGGCAAACTTCTTCGCTTCATGGGCAACCTGGGAGCCCAGTTCGTCGATCTTGTTCTGCATCTTCTCGAGGATGCGCGGGATCTGGCTCTCGTCATTGACCACCTCGCGCACGAAACTCATATCGTGACGACGCTTGATGAACTCGTTGGCCACCAGATAGCTCGAATCGCTGTCTGCTGCCGCCAGCGCCTTGCGGGTGGCGTCGGTCACCATGGAGACGCCGATCTCGTTGTTGCCGTAGACATCGGAGACATCGTCAAACTCGCCAACGATAATACCCATGTCCAGGGTGGTGCCACCGCAGTCGATCACCAGCGTTTTGGTAAATTCGTTGCAGCCCGAACCGACCAGACGGGAGAGTGCCGCTGGCAGGCTCTCCGGCATCACTTCCACGCTGACGATGTTGAACAGCTCACCCTTGTTGAGGGTGATGGCACGCATCAGGTTGCGACGCTTCTTCTCGATCTTCTCTTCGTTACGCTGGCAGTCATCCGGGTGATAGAACTCGGTGATGGGCAGAGTCACGGTAATGGCTACGTCACAAGGAGTTACGCCGGTTTGCAGCAGGGCATGATGCACGGAGAGCAGGTTGAGATCGTCATACTGGTACTCAACATGAGTGGTCGCCAGTGATTTGTCCGACGTCGCATCATAGGTGTACTTGGTATTGCCTATCTCGTAGTTGTAGATCTTCTTGTCTTTGCGCAATGCGGCGCTCTTCCAGTCCTTGCGAAAAGAGTTGGGAGAGATGATGGTCTTGAGCACCTTGTTCTCAATCCAGCTCACCTTGACATTGGTCGAGCCATCATCGATGGCCATTTTCATTACTTCAGACATGGGGGAAGCACCTGTTGATAGAGCAAAATTGGTCCGATTGCCTTGTCAACTGCCACTGGCAAGGCGATCGGACCACTACATACACGGAGTAGAAAGGCGACAAGTTTAATGAGTTTCTAAAATCCGGTGAAGCAAATGATTGAAACCGGAAGGGTCTTCCGCCGGCCAAGCGTGGTGACCCTCGGGGGTGTGGATGGTGGCGTTGGGCAGGGAGGCGAACTGCTCCACCCGCTTGGCAAGCGGCAGATAGTCGTGACTGGTGGAGATAATGGCCACCGGCTGCCAGATGTTGCCGAGCCGGGCGCGTACCGACCAGCCGGGCAGCGCCTCCAGCAGCGCCTTGTAGGTTTTCTTTTTATTGCGCACGAAACGCAGCCGGAAGGTGTGGCGCACCTGAGCCAGCTCAGGGCCGGGAAAGAGCTCGCGCCCCAGCCACCAGGCGAGCGGACGCATGCCAAACCAGCGCAGCCACTTGAGGCGCTGGGCAAGCCGCTCCTGCTCTTTGGGGGTCTCCAGCAGAAATTCGCTAAAGCCGTTGACCAGTACCAGCCCCTGCACCTTGTGCGGCAGTTGCAGCGCCAGCTCCAGCGCCACCATAGCCCCGAGCGACAACCCCACCACCCAGGCGGGGCCGGATTGCTCATCAAGCCAGCGCACTACATCTGCCGCCAGAGTGGCCACGTCAAACGGTCCCTCCTGCATGCTCTGGCCGTGGCCACGCAGGTCGAGTGCCACCACCCGATAGTGCTCGGAAAAATGCTCAATTTGTGCCTGCCAGTCGAGGCTGGAGGAACCCAGCCCATGCAGCAGCAACAACAAGGGGCCCTCCCCCGCACTGCGCAGGGCAAGACCGTTGGATTTCATCACCTGATTGCGGCGCATCAGTTCATTGCCTCTCGACTCATCCGCTGAACCATCCTGTTGTTCGTTTTTTATGCTTCAACCAGATATATCCCGCTCAGCCCTCGCTGACCAGACTCACCGCCTTGATGTAGGCGTAGATCTGCTGGTTCGGGGTGAGCGCCAGCCGTCTGGCGGAGCGGCTGGTGATCCGGGCCAGCAGTATCTGCTGACCCAGCGCCAACTGCAACAGGGTCTGGCCAGGGCGTACCTCGCGTTCAGCCAGCAATCGGGTGGTGAGGCAGTTGGAGAGACTGGAGTGCTCGATGGGAGAGGTGGCGATCACCACATCCCGCCCAGCCACCTTGATCTGCAGGGGGCCAACCTCATCCGGCACATGAGTCATGGTGACGCGCAACTGTTGCTCACCAAGCTGCAGGGTCGCCATCTGCTCGTCATTATCGTAGTGAGAGAGGGTCGCCGTCAGCATCACCCCGGCATCGTCGCGACTGGCAAGCGAAAGGTCGGTACGGGCAAAGATCTCGCTCGGTCGACCTTGCGCCTCCACCCGGCCATCCGCCAGCAGCACCAGCTGATCGCAAAGCAGGCTCACCTCCTCCATGGCGTGGCTGACGAAGATCATCGGAATGCCGCTCTCCTGCTGCAACCCCTTGAGCACGTGGGCCTGATGGATGCGGCTGCGTCTGTCCAGCGCGGAAAAAGGTTCATCCAGCAACAGCAGATCGGGCTCGGCCAACAGCGCCCGGGCCAGAGCCACCCGCTGACGCTGGCCACCGGAGAGGCCGTGGGCTGGCTGGGCCAGCAGTTCGGCAAAACCGAGCCGAGTCGCCAGCGCCTCGGGCTGCCAGCGTCCTCGCCCCTTGCGGGCTGCCAGTTGCAGATTGCCGAGCACCGTCAGATGGGGGAAGAGGCGCGAATCCTGAAACACCAGTCCGATCCGGCGCGCCTCGGGCTGAAGATCGCTCAGCGCCCTGCCCTGCCAGTTCAAAGTGTCGCCCGGTGCGCGATCCAACCCGGCGATAATGCGCAGTAGGGTGCTCTTACCGCAGCCGGAGGGGCCGAACAGAGCGAGGATGCCCCCCAGCTCCAGCGCCAGCTCGCAATCGAGGGTAAAGGCGCCGAACTGGCGCAGCACCTTGAGTTGCAGCAGGTGTGTCGTGAGGATTTCGCTCATCCGAACAGCCTCCGTTGCCGACGTTGCAGCACGCCGTACACCAGCACCAGCATCACCAGCGAGAAGCCCATCAGGCCGCCCGCCAGAATATGGGCATTCTGGTAATCCATCGCCTCCACATGATCAAACAGGGCAATGGAGAGTACCTGGGTCTCGCCCGGGATGTTGCCACCAATCATCAGCACCACCCCGAACTCCCCGAGGGTGTGGGCAAAGCCGAGCGCCGCCGCCATCACGAAGCTGGGCAGCGTCATCGGCAAGATGATGTGAAAAAAGCGATCAACCGGGCCGAACCCCAGGGTAGCGGCAGCCTCCAGCTCCTTGTTGCCCATGTTGACAAAGGCGGAGGTGAGCGGCTGCACCACGAAGGGAAGCGAGTAGAGGATCGAGGCAAGCAGCAGACCGGTAAAACTGAACGCGAGCGGCGCCCCGAAGGTATCGCGCCACCAGGCTCCCAGCCCATAGGAGGGGGAGAAGGCCAGCAACAGATAGAAACCGAGCACCGTTGGCGGCAGCACCAGCGGCAGGGCCACTAGGGCTTCTACCACGGGTCTGAGCCGATGCTGGCTGCGCGACAACCACCAGGCCAGCGGCGGCGAGAGCAGCAGCAGGATGGCGGTAGTGCTGGCTGCCAGCTTCAGGGTAAGCCAGACCGCCAGCAGATCCCCTTCACTCATCGCCTTCCTCCCGGGTAGATGCCGACAACCATAGAAAGCGTTCTTTCATCGCACTGGCGGGCCGACCCGAAGGCCAGCCAACCGTTAGCTGATCTGCCATGCCATCACTGCGGCAGTGCATAGCCCGCAGCCTTGATCTGTGCCTGACCCGGCCCCTTGAGCCAAGCGACCAGCGCCTCGACCGCGGCTCCTTTCTTCAATACCAGCCCCTGTTGTTCGATGGGGGGATAGAGGTCAGCCGGTACGGCCCAGGCTTCGCCGGTCTTGCCCGCTTCCACCAGGTTTGCCCAGGCGACGAAGCCCAGCTCGGCGTTGCCGGTGTCGACGAACTGCCAGGTCTGGCCGATGTTGGTACCGGTCAGCAGGCGGTACTGCTTGGGATCGATCTTGAGATGGTCGAGGGCCGCCATGGCTGCTGTGCCGTAAGGAGCAGTTTTCGGATTGGCGATGGCAAGGTTGCCCTTCCAATTGCGCAGAGTTGCCTCGTCAGGTGCTGGCCCCCCCTTCTTCCATAGCCCCAGCTGGCCGATGGCATAGGTGAAACGCTCGCTCCCCTTACCCTCCTGCTCCAGCTTCTGCGGGGTTTTCACATCGGCGGAGAGGAAGAGATCGAACGGGGCGCCGTGACTGATCTGGGTATAGAGCACGCCGGTCGCGGCGGAGGAGATGGCCAAGGTGTGTCCGGTCTTGGCGGTGAACTCCTTGCCGATACGCTCTATGGTGCCCTTGAAGTTGGCGGCCACGGCCACCTTGACCTCGTCGGCCTGCACGACACCGACGTGCAACGCACTGGCGCAGACCCCAGCGATGACTACGGATAACAGCGGTTTCATTCCTTTACCTCCTGACTGGGGCAGCTTTTGTTACTCCCCAAAACAGGGCCACGGCTCCCGATGAACCTGCGCCCCTCAAACAGATCAAGCTTGCCAGCGGGCGGCGGCAGTGTTGTCGCTCTCCTTGGCCTCGACCCAGCGTTGTACCCCTTCGGCGGTCAGCTCTTTTTTCCAGAACGGCGCCCGGGTTTTCAAGAAATCCATGATGAAGTGGCAGGCCTCGAAGGCCGCCTCGCGGTGGGCACTGCTCACCACCACCAGCACGATTTGATCGCCGAGCAGCAGCTCGCCGATGCGGTGAATAAGGGTGCACTCCTGCAGTGGCCAGCGCTCGCGCGCCTCCTGCACGATGGCGGCCAGCGCCTTCTCGGTCATGCCGGGGTAGTGCTCTAGGGCCAGCCCCTTCACGTGCTCCCCCTGATTGAAGTCGCGCACCTTGCCGACAAAGCTGACCACGGCGCCGGTGTCCTGCCGGTTGGCAAGGCGGGCATATTCATCGGCCAGCGAGAAATCGGCCCGCTGTACCAGAATGCGATCCGTCATGGTTGCGTTGCTCATCCTTAACCTCCGGTCGTTACTGGAGGGGCAGGGAAGAAGGCCACCTCATCGCCACCACACAGCTCAGTGGTGCGATCCACGGTCATTATTTCACTCATCATCAACCTCCGGTAACCGGAGGGAAGAAGGCGACCTCATCGCCATCGTGGATAGGCGTGTCCAGCGGCACCAGGGTCTGGTTGACCGCCACCAGCAGTTTGCCAGCCTCGAGAGCCAACGCCCACTTGTCGCCGCGCTCAGACAGGGCTGCACGCAGCTGCTCGGCAGTGGCGTAGTCGCAAGGCAGGCTCAGCTCGTCGCAGGCCACCAGCTCTCTTACTTGCGCAAAAAAGAGTACCTTGATCATGCTTGCTCCCCGCTATTTGACCCCAACTGAAAATGGCCGGACTTGCCGCCTTTCTTCTCTACCAGACGAACCTGTTCGATCACCATGTCTTTTTGCACCGCCTTGCACATGTCGTAGATGGTCAGCGCCGCTACCGACGCAGCGGTCAGCGCCTCCATCTCCACCCCGGTCTTGCCGGAGAGCTTGCAGAGGGTGCGAATATGTACCCGGTTCTGCTCGGCCAGCGGCACTATCTCCACCTCGACCCGGGTCAATGCCAGCGGGTGACAGAGGGGAATGAGATCCGCGGTCTTCTTGGCCGCCATGATGCCGGCGATACGGGCGGTGGCGAACACGTCGCCCTTGTGGTGCTTGCCGCTCAGGATCAGGGCCAGCGTTTCCGGTGCCATGGCGACAAACGCCTCGGCGCGAGCCTCACGCTCGGTCACCTGCTTGTCGGTCACATCCACCATATGGGCTTCGCCGCTCTGGTTGAGATGAGTCAGGTTAGAATGGTTCTGGTTCATCACTTGCCCTCAAAGATGGGAGACAAAGTTGCACGGCTTGGTGCGGGCATCGAGCTGATCGCGGATGAGCTTCTCCCACCCCAGCTGGCAGGCACCGGTAGAGCCCGGCAGGCAACAGATCAGGGTGCGATTGGCCAAACCCGCCAGCGCGCGACTCTGCATGGCGGAACCCTTGATTTCGGCAAAGGAGAGCTGGCGGAACAGTTCGCCAAAGCCCTGTACGGTGCGCTCGAACAGCACGCCGACCGCCTCGGGCACCCGGTTCTGCTCGTTGAAGCCGGTACCGCCATTGACCAGCACCACCTGCACCCCCTCATCGGCGATCCAGTCGCTCACCTGAGCGCGGATACGAAACAGGTTGTCGGGGCAGAGCGCGCGATCGGCCAGCTGATGGCCCGTTTCAGTCAGGGCGGAAACCAGATAGTCCCCCGAGCTGTCATCGGCGGCAGTGCGGCTGTCGGAAACCGTCAGCACGGCGATCTTGAGGGGAATGAATGCGTTGTTTTTCTGTCCCATCGGGCAGCTCCTTGTGGCTATGGGCCGTCAACGAGGCAGGAAGAGAAGAGAGTATGAGAGGCCATCCGCCACCACCAGAACCGGTGTGGACAGAGTGGACTACTTGCTCAAGCGTTTGACGGCGGGCTGATTCTATCAAAGGTTTCACGAGATATGGGATTTAAAAGACTCACAAATCTGATGCTTGTCCCAGATATGCCGAGTTGTTGCGGCACGCCCAAAAACACAGGCCGGGTTGCCCCGGCCTGAACTGCTTGGTTAGAACCCTTTCACCCCGGTCATGTCGGGTAGCTGGTGCGCAATCCCCTTGTGACAGTCGATGCAGGTGGCCTGCCCCTCCTTGCCGAGGTTGGCCGAGTGCATCTTGGCGGCACGCTGCCCCTGCAGGGAGAAGTCCATGTACTCGAAGTTGTGGCAGTTGCGGCACTCGCGCGAATCTGTTTCTTTCATCCGCTGCCACTCCCGCTCCGCCATTTCGCGGCGGTGACTCTCGAACTTCTCGCGGGTGTCCACCTTGCCGGTGATCATGCCCCACAGCTCCTTGGAGGCCTGCACCTTGCGGATGATCTTGTAGGTCCACTCGTGCGGTACGTGGCAATCAGGGCAGCTGGCGCGCACACCGGAGCGGTTGGAGTAGTGGATGGTGTCGCGATACTCCTCGAACACATTGTCCTTCATCTCGTGACAGCTGGTACAGAAGGCTTCGGTGTTGGAAGCCTCCATGGCGGTGTTGAAACCGCCCCAGAAGATAACGCCGCCGAAGAAGCCCATCAGCAACAGCACCCAGAGGGCCGCCTTGGAGGGGGATTTGAAGGTGATCCACAGACGCTGGATAAAGCCGGGTAATTTCATCTATGGATTCCTCAGTTCAGCGCTTCAACCGGTTTGAACGTATTCCCCACCAACGGCTTGGCATCCGCTTGCGGGACATGGCACTGCAGGCAGAAGTAGCGACGGGGGGAGACCTCGCCCAGGGTCATGCCATCGCGGGTTTCGAAGTGGGTCGGGCTTATTTTGGGGGCCTTCATGGCACTGGCATTCTTGAAGCTGTGACAAGCCAGGCACTTGTTGACCTTGGTATCCACCTCGTAGTTGCGGATATCGTGGGGGATCAGCGGCGGCTGATGCATGTACTGGCGATCATAGGGCTCGCCATCCTTGCGAAAATTCTTCATGGGGGCGGCATTGGCATCGGTCACCAGATCGGTGGCGCCCCGCTCGGACTTGAGCCCGCCGGTGCTGTTAGTGATCTCGGGGACAGCCGCCATCAGGGAACCCGCCATCAGACAGGCCAGCATTGCTCCAATCAGCTTTTTCATTATGTGTTCTCCGACGTTTTTTCTGCCTTGATGGCAAAACCTACAGTGATTTCAAAAACTTGTTCCGCGCAGATATCGATGCAACGGCCACAGTTGGTACACTCCTGAGCCACAATCAAGGGCCCGTGACCACGCTTGGCACCGTGAACGGGGCCGCGCAGGATGGGGCGTTCCGGGCAAACCGCATAACAATCCATGCAGTTGTTGCACCGCTCGCGCCCCTTGGCAGAAATCTTGATGAATCCGACCCGGTTGAGCAGGGCATAGAAGGCCCCTACCGGACAGAGATGACCGCACCAGCCTCGCTCAACCACGAAGAGATCGAACAAGAACAGTACCGCCAGCAGGGCCCAGCCCGCCCCCATGCCCAACAGCAGACCGCGCATGGCGAGCGACACCGGGTTGACCAACTCCCACACCAGCACGCCTGTCACCGCCGGTGCCACCAGCGCCATAACCAGCAGCCAGTAACGGGTAGCACGGCTGAACTGACCGTTGCCCTTGAGGCCAAGCCGCCCCCTGAGCCAGGCCGCCGCATCAGTGATGAGGTTGACCGGACAGACCCAGGAGCAGAACACCCGCCCACCGACCAGCCAGTAACCGGCCAGCACGATGGCAGCCCCCAACCAGAGGGTGGTGATGGGCCAGTGGCCCGCCGCTACTGACTGCAACAGCGTGAGGGGATCGGTGAGCGGCACCGTCTCCAGCAACAGCGAGCTGGAGAGGTTGCCCTTGAGGATCCAGACACCCGCCAGCGGCCCCAGCAGGAACAATGCGAGCACACCGAACTGACTGAGCCTGCGCAGCAGCAGGAAACGGTGGGAACGCCACCAACCCAGCTTGATGCGAGCCTCTTCCCCCGGATAACGACTCATAGTCCCTCCGGTTTACGGGTCGGCAGAGTGAGCCTGTCGCCGATGAGCGACTTGCCCGCCTTCGCCTTCTCTTCCCAGCCGAGCCGGTAGTGATGACCCAGCTCCCCCTTGGCGAGCTGGCGCGGAACCACCTTGATGGCTGCCTCCTCCAGCACGCAGGCATGCTCGCACTTACCACAGCCGGTACAGATATCGCTGTGCACCGTGGGCAGGAACATGGCGTGCTTGCCAGTGCGCTGGTTGTGCTGCAGATCCAGGGTGATCGCCTTGTCGATCAGCGGGCAGACCCGATAACAGACATCGCAACGCAAACCCAGATAGTTGAGGCAGGTCTCGTGATCGATGAGCACTGCGACCCCCATCCGCGCCTGATCGATGTCGGTCATCTGCTGATCCAGCGCCCCGCTCGGGCAGGCCACCACACAAGGGATGTCATCACACATCTCGCACGGGACGGCGCGCGCCTTGAAGTAGGGAGTCCCCGTGGTCACCGGCTCAAACAGCCGGGCCAACTTGAGCGTGTCGTAGGGGCACGCCTCGACGCAGAGTCCGCAGCGCACGCAGGCGCCGAGGAACTCAGCTTCGTCGAGGGCAGCAGGGGGACGCAGCGCCTGAGCCGGCACTGCATGCACCTGCTGGCGGGCCATGCCGCCGAGCCCCACGCCAAGCAGGCTCACACCGCAAGCCCCCTTGGCCATGTCGGCCAGAAACTGGCGACGACTACGACTCATCTCGTGCTCCCCGCCTTAAGCCTTCATCACCTTGACGGCGCACTTCTTGTAATCGGTCTCTTTCGAGAGCGGATCGGTGGCGTCCAGGGTCAGCTTGTTGACCAACTGGCTGGCATCAAAGAAGGGCATGAAGACCAGTCCTTTCGGCGGACGGTTGCGACCACGGGTCTCGACCCGGGTTTTCACCTCACCACGGCGGGAGGAGACGATCACCTCTTCACCACGACGCACGCCACGGGCTTTGGCATCGTCCGGGTGCATGAAGAGCACCGCATCCGGGAAGGCGCGATAGAGCTCGGGCACCCGACGGGTCATGGTGCCGGTGTGCCAGTGCTCCAGCACACGGCCAGTGGAGAGCCACAGGTCGTACTCTTTATCCGGCGACTCGGCGGCAGGCTCAAACGGCAGGGCGAAGATGACCGCCTTGCCATCAGGCTTGCCATAGAAGCGCACCCCCTCGCCCGCTTTCACGTACGGGTCAAACCCTTCGCGATAGCGCCACAGGGTCTCTTTGCCATCCACCACCGGCCAGCGCAGACCGCGCGCTTCGTGGTACTGATCGAACGGCGCCAGATCGTGGCCATGGCCACGACCGAAGGTGGCGTACTCTTCGAACAGACCCTTCTGGACGTAGAAACCGAAGTGCTCGGCCTCGTCATTCAGCAGACCTTTGCTCTGCTCTTTCGGGAACTGGTTGACCTGACCGTTGGCATAGAGCACGTCGAACAGGGTCTTGCCCTTCACTTCCGGCATCTTGGCAATCAGCTCAGCTGGCCACACTTCCTCGACCTTGAAGCGCTTGGAGAACTCCATCAGCTGCCACAGGTCGGACTTGGCCCCTTCCGGCGCTTTCACCTGCTGGTGCCAGAACTGGGTGCGGCGCTCTGCGTTGCCGTAGGCCCCCTCTTTCTCCACCCACATGGCGGTGGGCAGGATGAGGTCAGCGGCCTGGGCGGTAACAGTCGGGTACGGGTCAGAGACCACGATGAAGTTGCGCGGGTCGCGATAGCCAGGCAGACGATCGGTATTCATGTTGGGACCGGCCTGCATGTTGTTGTTGCACATCACCCAGTAGGCGTTGAGCTTGCCATCTTTGAGCATGCGATCCTGCAGCACGGCGTGGTAACCCACCTGCTCCGGGATGGTGCCTTCCGGCAGTTTCCAGATCTTCTCGGCGATGGCGCGATGCTTGGGATCGGTCACCACCATGTCGGCCGGCAGACGGTGGGCAAAGGTACCCACTTCCCGCGCGGTACCGCAGGCTGAAGGCTGACCGGTCAGGGAGAAGGGGCCAGAGCCCGGCTCGGAGATCTTGCCGGTGAGAAGGTGGATGTTGTAGCAGAGGTTGTTGGCCCAGACACCGCGAGTATGCTGGTTGAAACCCATGGTCCAGTAAGAGACCACCTTCTTGCTCGGATCGGCATAGAGCTTGGCAAGTTTTTCCAGCTTCTCTTTGGAGACGCCGGAGAGCTTGGAGACAGACTCCACATCGTAGTCGGCCACGAACTTGGCAAACTCTTCGAAGGTCATAGGAGTGGCATCGCCGCTGTCCGGATTCTTGGCTTTCTGCTGCAGCGGGTTGGTCGGACGCAGACCGTAACCGATGTCGGTGACCCCCTTCTTGAACACGGTGTGCTTGTTGACGAAGTCCCAGTTCACCTTGTCGTTCTGGATGATGTAGTTGGCGACATAATTGAGGATCGCCAGATCGGTCTGGGGCGTGAAGACAATACCGTTGTCCGCCAGTTCGAAACTGCGGTGCTCGAAAGTGGAGAGCACGTGCACCTGTACATCCGGATTGGAGAGACGACGATCGGACATCCGCGACCAGAGGATGGGGTGCATCTCGGCCATGTTGGAGCCCCACAGCACGAAGGCGTCGGCCTGCTCGATATCGTCATAGCAGCCCATCGGCTCATCCATACCGAAGGTACGCATAAAGCCGACGACCGCGGAGGCCATGCAGTGGCGGGCGTTGGGGTCGATGTTGTTGGTACGGAAACCGGCCTTCATCAGCTTGGCGGCGGCGTAACCTTCCCAGACGGTCCACTGGCCGGAACCGAACATGCCGACAGCTGTCGGGCCCTTCTCTTTGAGGGTGGCCTTGAACTTCTCGGCCATGATGTCGAAGGCCTGATCCCAGCTGATGGGAGCGAAGTCGCCATCCTTGTCGAACTTGCCGTTCTTCATCCGCAGCATGGGCTGAGTGAGGCGATCCTGACCGTACATGATCTTGGAGAGGAAGTAGCCCTTGATGCAGTTGAGGCCACGGTTGACCGGCGCATCGGGGTCGCCTTGAGTCGCCACGACACGGCCATCCTGGGAACCGACCAGCACGGAGCAGCCGGTACCGCAGAAGCGGCAAGGCGCTTTATCCCAGTGGATGGCAGTCTTGTCGGTACTGGTGATGAGATTGGCCGCCAAGGTGGGGGCACTGACACCGGCCACGGCAGCGGCAGCCGCCACCGCGTTGGCCTTCATAAAGTCGCGTCGACTCAGCTTCATGACATATCCTCGCATTGCTTGTCGCGTAAGTTATCGAGTGTATTTAACTGGCGCTCGCTCAAGGCTACGAACCGCATACCAGTGCCTCGTTTTTATCGCATCAACTAGAAACCACTCTGCCAGGTCGTGGTGACCCGACTTCACGGCACCTTATTCATTGCTGGGCATCAAGTTCATCGAACTGATGGTAAATCAGGGCGGCAGAGAGCACGCCCGGCATCGCCTGTATCGCATCGATGGCCGCCATGATCGGCCGCTGGCTTGCCCCTTCCAGGGTCACCACCAGCTTGCCTTCGTCGGTGACGGCGTGGATCTCGGCACCGTCGAGGGCCGCGATCTCTTCTGCGAGCTGGTGACGCAAGGTAGGCTGGGTCAGCACCACCAGACTCGAAACATGAAACTCCTGACTCATTGTGACTCCCGGGTCATTCAATGCCTGATTCATTCTGACTCTTCTGCGCTCTGGCCGCCGAGCCATCCACCTTGATGCTGCCAACCGGGCAGTCCTGCACACAGGCACCACAGCCGTTGCAGCTATCGAGCTCAATGACCGGGGTGGGTACCCGCCCCAGTGTCGGAATAAAGCGAATGGCCCGCGGTTCACAGCTGTCCTGACAGCTCTGGCAATAAACCTGGCTATTGGCCAGGCAGTTGGCGGCAATGGACGCCTTGTATTGCCAGGGCGTCTCCGATGCTGGCCGGAATAGCGGCTCCTTGCAGGCGGCAACGCAGTCACCGCAAAAGGTGCACTCGCCGTGCTGAAAATCGACGGTGGGAAAACCGCCCTCGCCGTTTATCAGGATCTGCTCCGGGCAAGCGGCCAGACAATCACCGCAGCGGGTACATCCGGCCGAGAATTGCGACCAGGCCACCGACCAGGGCAGTTGCACCGGAGGCTCGGCAACCCGCAAGCGGCCCCGAAACAGGCCACGGCGGGCAAGATCGATCTCTTCCGGCATATTGACTCCCGTTTCAGTGATGAAGGGTGCGGCACGAGTCCTTGATTGGCATTTTCGATACCAATTATAAGAGTGGGTGTATATTGCGGCCCTGACAAGTTAAGGGATATACCACCAGGGAGATAAACAGGGGGGATTTTTGCGCCAGATCAAAGCCTTGGCGCAGAACAAAAAGGGAGGTATCGATGAAAATACCTCCATGTGAGGATTGCTATTTAATCAATGGCTATTTTTGTGGTCAGCCACCGATTGAAGCAAGGTGAGGGGTTGCTCCGGCATTGCCTTCGTGCAAACGGTGGGTGGCACTCTTGCCGACAAGAGCGGAACGGATCCGCTGCTGCAGCGCCTCCTGCTGCTCGTCTGCCGTCAACAGATCCCGCAGCTCGACTCCATTGTCGCCAAACAGACAGAGGTGCAACTTTCCTGCCGAAGAGACTCGCAGCCGGTTGCAACCGGCACAGAAATCCTTGCTGTAGGGCATGATGAGACCCACCCCACCCTGCGACTCCGGATGCATGAATACCTGCGCCGGGCCGTCATCCTTGCCGCGCAGCTGCTGCAGCCAACCACTCTTCAGCAGGCGCTGCTTTATCCCCTCACCGCTGACATGGTGATCGCGAAACAGGGTATCCATCTCGCCGGTCTGCATCAGTTCGATAAAGCGCAGCTCAATCGGCTTGTGCTTGATCCAGTGGAGGAAAGCCTCCAGCTGATAGTCATTGAGCCCTTTGAGGAGCACGGCGTTGATCTTCACCGATTTGAAACCTGCGTCGAGCGCCGCCTCGATCCCCTCCATCACCTCCGCCAGCTTGTTCTCACCGGTGATCTGGTGAAACTGGCGCGGATCCAGGCTGTCAACACTCACATTCAGCGCATTGAGACCGGCGTCAAACCACTCGCGGGCCCGCTCTTTCAAGCGATAACCATTGGTGGTCATGGCGACTTTTTCGATGCCCGGCGTGGTCGCGATCACATTGACGATCTCGGTGAAATCACGACGCAAGGAGGGCTCGCCACCGGTAATTCGCACCTTGCGGGTTCCCATGGCAGCAAAGCCATGCACTACGCGGCGGATCTCGTCGAGCGAGAGAAAGGATTTTCGTCCTCCCTTGTGACCTTCCGGAGGGTGATAACCATCCGGCAGACAGTAGGTGCAACGGAAGTTGCACACATCGGTCACCGAGAGACGCAAATAGTAAAAACGACGGGAAAAACCATCTTCAAGAGGCAACATAAACACCTTTCCAAATACGGGAGGCCAGGGCATTTCTTTCCTGACCCTTACAGCTCGAACATCGGCTGACGGCTGGTTCTCCCCTATCGCAAGGACTTAGGCAGAACCGCTCGGAGTTCATCTAGTTTTTCGATGCTAACACAAGTTGGAGTACACTCCCACGCATCTTGACGACGCCTTGTCACAATTCAGAGGTCAATATCAACATGAGCATGGGACACAGATTCAGAGTCCATTCAGTCAGCAGCGCCATCGGGCGCGCCATGGTATTGATCCTCTTCATGGCCAGCCTCATTGCGGTCGTTGCCATGGTCACCCTCTTCTACTCGGTACCCGATGCCAAGGCGATCAACCTCTCCGGTTCGCTGCGGATGCAGGCTTACCGGATGGCTTACGAGATCGAGCGGGGCGAGAGCGTACTGGGCCGCCTCTCCCAGTTTGAAGAGACGCTGCACGCCGCAGAGCTGCAGGAGACCCAGCGCTGGATCACCCCCGCCTCCCTGCGCCGCACCTATGGCGAAGTGCTCGATCAGTGGCAGGAGATGCGTCAGCACATCGAAAACAGCACCCCCAGACGGTACACCGACAACACCGAGAAGTTTGTGGCGGCCATCGACAATTTCGTCAATCAGATGCAGTACCACGTCGAGTTCAAGGTACGGATGCTGGCACTGGCTGAGGGGCTAGGTCTGCTCGCCATCATCCTCATCGCCTGGTTTACCGTGCGCTTTACCCGCAAGCAGGTGGTCGCCCCGCTCAATCAGCTGGTCTATTGTGCCCGCCAGATCCAGCGCCAAGATTTCGATCTGCAACTGCCCAGCCACGGTGAAAATGAGCTGGGAGAACTGTCGCGCGCCTTTGTCACCATGGCTGACGAATTGGGCAAGCTCTATCGCGAGCTCGAGAACAAGGTGGAGGAGAAAACAGCCAAGCTGCAACAGGCCAACGACACCCTCTCCTTCCTCTACAGCACGGCCCAGAAGCTGCACGCAGCACCGCTCAGCACCCGCACCCTCATCAAGCTGCTGGACAGGGCGGCAGCCCACCAGCATATCGATTACATCCGGCTGACCCGCTTCGAAAATAACGCCATGCCGGTCTACACCTCCGGGCGCACCGGCTGGCCCGGTGATCTCGATGCGGTGGCCAGTTTCTATCTGCAGATGGATGATCAGGAGTTTGGCCGGCTCGACATCATCAGTCAGCACCCCATTGACGAACGGCTGATCAGAAACTTCACCATGCTGCTGGCCCAGGTGCTGCACAAGGATCAGACCCTGCTGCAACACCAGCGGCTACTGCTGATGGAGGAGCGGGCCGTCATCGCCCGCGAACTGCACGACTCGCTGGCACAGGCTCTCTCCTACCTCAAGATCCAGTCCACCCTGCTCAAACGCTCCTACGCCAAGGGGCAACAGGATAAGGCACAGGAGGCGATGCAGCAGATCGACGAAGGGCTCAGCAACGCCTACACCCAGCTGCGTGAGCTGCTCGGTACCTTCCGTCTCACCATTGGTGACGCCAATCTGGGCGAAGCGATCCGGGTAATGCTCGATCAGCTGCAGCCCCAGACCAACGCCGAGATCCGGTTCCACTACGGTCTGGCCGACTCGGATCTTGAAGCGGGCCAGCACATCCATATTCTGCAGCTGATCCGTGAGGCAGTGCTCAACGCCATCAAACATGCCAATGCGCAAGTGATTGATGTTAGCTGTGAGACCCTCGCCAGTGGTAACATCGAGGTTCAGATTTCAGATGACGGTGTCGGTATTGGACTCGCCAGCTCGGCGATCAACCATTACGGCTTGAGTATCATGAACGAACGCGCCAACAAACTGCACGGCCTGTTGACCATCAACGAACAGCAGCCACAAGGCACCCGTGTGCATCTGACCTTTCCCACCAGTCTAGCGAGAGACGCCTGATGGACGAGATGAAATACAGTGTTCTGGTCGTAGATGACCATCCCCTGATGCGCAAAGGGATTGTGCAGTTACTGGCTCTGGAAGAGAACATGGAGGTGATCGGTGAAGCCTCCAACGGTACTGACGCCGTGGCATTGGCCAAGGAGTCAGAGCCGGACCTGATCCTGCTCGACCTCAATATGAAAGGGCTCTCCGGCCTTGATACCCTCAAGGCGCTGCGGGCCGAAGAGGTCACCTCCCGGGTCGTCATCCTGACCGTCTCCGACGCCCGCCAGGATGTGGTAGCCCTGCTCAAGGCCGGTGCTGATGGCTACCTGCTCAAGGACACCGAACCGGACCTGCTACTGGCCCAACTGGCCGACGTGATGACCGGCAAGCAGATCCTGAGCGAGCCGCTGCGACCCTACCTCGAGAATATCTACGAGCTGGATCACCTGCAGCAGAAGCTTGAGAGCTTAACGCGTCGCGAAATGCAAATCCTGCGTGAAATTGCAAAAGGCCTCTCCAATAAACAGGTCGCTTCCGTGCTCCATATCTCCGAGGGTACGGTCAAGGTTCACGTGAAGAGCCTGCTGAAGAAACTCGAGGCGCAGAGCCGCGTGGAAGCGGCTGTCATGTATCTTGAGCAGCGTAACTAAACGCCCTCAAACGCCCGAAAAGCCACCCTACGGTGGCTTTTTTCATTCTCTGGCACAGTCGCTGCATTGACCTATTCAGCAACTACTCAATGGAGGATGGAACATGAAACTGCAACCTTTGGCCCTGTTCCCCTTGCCTTCCCACATACTCCCGGGCGGCAAGCTGCCTCTGCGTTTGTTCGAGCCCCGTCATCTGCAGATGCTCAAAGAGTCATTCATCAACGATCAGGGCTTTGGCATCGTGATGGAAGAGTCGACTACCTCGGGACAAGCAGGTCGCATCCTGCCGGTCGGTACCCGGGTCAAGGTGACTGACTTCTACACCCTGAACGATGGGATGCTGGGGATCACCGTACTGGGGCTGGAGCGCTTCTGCATCCACGAGATGGAGACCGACGAGCTGGGACTGCGTCGCGCCAAAGTGGAAACGCTGCCCAACTGGCCCAGCACCCACTCCGATTTCCACGACAAATTGCTGGTGAATCGCCTGCGCGAGGTGTTCGAGCAATATCCGGAACTTGATGAACTCTACCCGGAGAAGCGCTTTGAAGATGCCGCCTGGCTCTGTCAGCGCTGGCTCGAAATCCTGCCGATGCCGATTTATGAAAAGCAGATGCTGATAGCCAAACAGAACAGCGAAGCGGCTCGCAAATTCCTGCATCGCCTGATTTCACAATGACAAAAACAGCTTTGCAAAATGCAATTATTCCAACAATGAAAATCGAAATTTCGCATTTTGCAAATGAGTAGGAACGCAACAAGCCATAACAAGAGAGAGCCGCTGCGCTAAACGGCCAAATTGAACATAAAAGAGTCATTTAAAAGTTGGCACAGATTTTTCATATAGATTTGTACAACCCGATTTATCCCGTGCTCTCTTCAGTATTTGCTGAAGATCTGGTCAACCCACAAAGTTGACCATTTTTTTTATCCGCGCGTCGGCAAACGCTGACCAAAGTGTCGTTGCAAGCAGTCACGCAGCCGTGACAAGGTGATCGGCTTGGCGAGAAAATCATCCATCCCCTGCGCCAGACAGCAGGCCTTGTCCTCTGCCATTGCATTGGCCGTCAACGCGACGATGGGCATGGTGTAACCCATCTCCCGCAGCCGTCTGGTCGCCTCCAACCCATCCATCTGCGGCATCCGCATATCCATCAAGATCAGATCCGGCTGCTGTTGCTCCACTTGCGCCAGCGCATCCAGCCCATTGACGGCCAACCGGACATGGCTCACCAGTTTTTGCAGCATCAGTGACACCACCAGCTGATTGACCGGACTATCCTCCACCACCAGCACATCGAGCGGCAGCAGGGCGGGAGCACTCTCTTCCCGCGCAGGCTGGCAGTGACAGGGTAGCGCCATGTTGCTGAGCTCAAACCAGAAGCAACTCCCCTGGCCTAGATCACTCTCCAGCCGGATCTCCCCACCCATCAGAGAAACCAGCCGCTTGCTGATGGCAAGGCCAAGGCCGGTCCCCGAGAAGCGACGGGTGGCCGAGTTATCAACCTGCGAGAAGGGTTCAAAAAGCTGGGCCTGATCCTCCGGGGCAATCCCAATCCCGGTATCACTTACCGAAACCCGCAATTTTTCCTCATGCCAACTCAGCCGCAGGGTCACCCTCCCCTCATCGGTAAATTTGAGGGCGTTGTCGAGCAGATTGCCAATCACCTGGGAGAGCCGCATCGGGTCTCCCTGCAACTCCCCGGGCACCACATCGTCTACTTCACAGCACAACTCGATCCCCTTGGCATCAGCCCTTGCCTGCAGCGGCTCGATAAGCGACTGACAGAGGCGTTCTGTCTGCATCGTCTCGCAGTGAAATACCAGGGTCTGGGATTCGATTTTCGAGAAGTCGAGCACATCGTCGATAATGGTTTGCAGTAATCTGGCCGAGTGGGTCGCGTGACGCAGCAGGCTCTGCTGATCCGGTGCCAGCTCGGCATGTTGCAACAGATCGAGCATGCCCAGCACCGCATTCATCGGAGAGCGGATTTCGTGGGTCATCATGGCCAGAAACTGGGATTTGGCGCGGTTGGCCGCCTCGGCTTCGTCCCGCGCCCGAGCCAACTCCTCCTCACGCCGGATCTGGCTGCTGATGTCCCGGGCGGTGCCGCGATAGCCGATAAAGTTGCGCTCTTCATCGAAGCTGGGCTCGGCACTCACCTCCATCCAGCAAGGGCCCCCCTGCAGGGCGACCTGCATCCGCACTGCACGAACCGGCTGACGCTGTTCCAGCAATTCGAGGTAGACGTTGGCTTCCCGGCTGCCCTTGTTGCAAACATAGTCATAGAGGGTCGGCCGGGTAGAGAGCGGCATCTGCTCATCGAGATAGCCGGGCTCGGAGGCATAGCTGAGTCTGTGCTCGGCATCCGTCTCCCAAAACCAGTCCGACGCCATGGCGGCAAAACTGCGAAAACGGCGCTTGCTGGCCTGCAGAGCCTCGGTCTTGGCCGCAACTTGCTCCTGCAAGCGGGCCCGATAGGTGATGTTGACCAGTGCCTGCGAGATGAGCGGGCGGCAGCGCTGCATCGCCGCCTTACTGGTGGGGTCGAACGTGCCGGCACGGGAGTGGCGGCAGATGATGGTGGCGCTGAATCCTGGGGCCTGCAGCCCGGTGAGCATCAGGCTCGCCCATCCAGGCGCTGCAGCGAGATCCGCCAGCTCCGGCAACTGGGAAGGGTCGTAGATCACCAGCGTCTCTCCCGCAATCGCCCGGCCAAATGCTGGCGTCATGGCCCAGCCACGCCCCTGCTCCACAGGATCGGTAGTGAGGTGAGTAATCCCCGTTTTTCCCTCCCAAGCCACCACATCCGCATGCTCAAATCCGATAAAGGGCTTGAGCACCTGGATGAGGCTCTCCAGCACCTGCTCCGGCGTCTGGGCATCGGCCAGTGTCGCTACCCCGCTTAATAGAGTCTGTGATTCATGCCGGTATTTGGCCTCGCGCTCACGGCAACGCATCAGATCGACCAGAGTGGTCTGCAGTTTGTCGCCCAGGGCTTCCAGTTCGCTGTTGCCAATCATCTTGTTGCCTGTTCTCTAACGGGTCAGGAAGATCACGCTCGATACCATCAGGTTGCCGTGAGCCAGCTCACCGTGGGGCAGCCGCCCCTGCTCGCCGAACGTAAAGGGAGTGATAAAGGGGATTTTGCCGAGACGAGCACGGCTCTGTTTGACAAACTCGCACAACATATCACCAAGCGCCAAACGGCAACCAGCACAAAAGATGATAAGCGCGCCGATAGGCTGCAATTCCACATCGACACCATAGCCCGGCTCGATCCGGATTGCATTGAGGCTACGTTGCAGCAATCCCTCTTGACTGCTGTACATCAGGAGCAACCGTTCGCCCGGCACCACGTCGGTAAAGAGGCGCAAGCCTCCCTGCTCGGTGACCGCCTCCGGATGAGAGAGCTTGTAATAGGGAATGCCATCGAGGGAGCCCACCTGACGAGCCAGTGGATTGAGCGTGGTTTCGCGCAAGATGGGGCCCACAGGCCAGGGGGACTCGCGTCCGCACCAGCGGGCATAGACCTCAGCAGCGGGCTGGTGATCTATAGTCAACACCTCCCGCCCATGGCAGACGGTGATCTCGCCGCTGCATTCGGCAGGGACGTAGCCGGAGTGAAACTGAAACGCGAGCTGGCAATCGGGATAGAGCACCGCCAACACGATGCCATCGCGGGTCATCGACTCATCCCAACAGAGTTGCCAGTTGCCGCTGACACTGTTGTCGGCCGCAGAGCCCCCCACCACGGGTACGGATGCACCCAATTCTGCCTCAATGCCGGCCAGCAGCCCCTCCTCCTGGCCGGGACTGGCATGAAAGAGGATAAGCTGGGGTAACTCGCCGGGTCGGTCACAGTCACTCATGGCGCGACGCAGCAACTGCCTCACATCGACCTGACTACCGCTGGCGCCGGCGATGCCATAGGCCCCCGCCTCATCGTAAAATGCCGCCGCAGCCAGACCATATCCCTGTCTGGCATGATGGCCCACTTCGGTCATCACCCCGCCGCAGGAGCTGCACCCCAGCACACGGGTGGTCGGGAATTGGCGTTTTAGCTCGGAACAGACTATCTCGCCCTCATGGGCCTCGGTAAAATAGATCAGCAACAGGGAGGGAGCCTGCATGGAATGGTGGCGCAGTCGCGCACAGATCTCTTGAGCCGCCAACGCTGAGCTTTCAGCGAGGGAGTGAACGGTCAGAAATTTCAACACCATCTCCTTGTCGTATTAACGGATGCCAGTCGCAAGCAAAAATCATACCCTTATCAAACAATTACCTCGGCCCACTTGCTAATATAGCGGTCAACTGAGACCAATGACAGGATGCCTTCATGTGGCAGAAAAACATCAATGACTTCGAGCGGGTCGTAGCCATCGGTGGTGGCCACGGTATGGGACGAGTGCTCTCATCCCTCTCGTTCTTGGGTCAACGCCTGACCGGCATAGTCACCACAACAGATGATGGTGGCTCCACCGGACGCCTGCGCAAGAGCCAGGATTGCATCGCCTGGGGCGATCTTCGCAACTGCCTCAATCAGCTGGTGACCGATCCCAGCATCGGCAGCATGCTGTTTGAATATCGCTTCGCCGGCCGGGGCGAACTGGCGGGACACAACCTCGGCAACCTGATGCTGCTGGCACTCGATAACCTCTGCGTCCGTCCTCTTGATGCTATCAAGCTGATCAGCGACATGCTCAAAATCGAGTCACAATTGCTACCCATGTCTGAATTTCCGACCGATCTTTGCGCCAACATGGAGTGTGGCACCCGGATCTTGGGAGAGGTCTCGATCGACCAGCTCGCCTCCCCACCGCTCTCCCTTGGCCTGATGCCCGAAGTGCAGGCCACCAGAGAGGCGGTACAGGCGCTGCAACAGGCGGATATGGTCATCCTCGGGCCGGGCAGTTTTCTCACCTCCATCATGCCCCCTTTGCTGCTGGCAGAGATCGCCCAAGCCATCAACGAGAGCAACGCCATGGTGGTCTTTATCTGCAATCTGGTCGCGGAGAAAGGGCCAGCTGGCCAGCTTGATCTGAAGAGCCAGTGTCGTTGGCTGGAATCAAGAATAGGTCTGGGACGGATTGACGCCATCCTCGCCCCCAGCGAGGCCGGAGGAAAAGGGGAGTGGCAAGGCAAACTGATCGAGGCGGAGTTGGGGGAGAGCGAACTGCCTCACCGCCACGATCGCTTGAAGCTGAAACTTGCGCTGGACAGAGTGATCCAGCATCTGCTCAACGCACGCTGACTAATCTGCATGCGCCGAACCCAAAAGCCTCACTGATAGGTTGCGAGAAAAGAGAGAACCTGGGGCAGGGAGTGCTCCAACTCTTGCAATTGACGCCCCGCTTCACCGGCATCGGCCTGCTTGCAGGCCATCTCCAGCGCCATCACCTGCTGGTAGCTGGGCATGGCGCCGTAGCTGCCACAGGATGATTTCATGCTGTGGGCAACTCTGGCCAGTTGTGCCCAATCGCCCCGCTCATAGAGTGGCCTGAGCTGACCCAACTGCTCACCCACCTCTTCGATAAAGACAGATATCACCACCGGCAACATCTCCTGACCAATGTCATCGGCCAACTGCTGCAATACCTTGCGATCTACCCACTCCATGTGTGCCTCCCCTGAAAGGTATTCAAACAGACTATACTATAGATAATTCCATCAACAAGATCGCCTGCACAGCCGTCATTCCTCTGATGATGAAGTGAGCTCCAAGGTGGAAAACGTGAGAGATCTCTCACTATCGATACAGTGCAAATGGCAAAAGATACAAACAAATTGCCATACATTAACAATTAAATAACAATCTGTTTTGTCAGAGTGATATTGCTCAGCAACACCTCTCATCCCTTTTTGCCTTTATGGCTGCTGCGAAGAACCAGGGTAGTTTTCTACCCTGGTATTTTTTTATGGTGTGACGCTGATTTGGTTAGTCGCCACCCGCTCCCCAAGCCGGAACAGATTGAATTCGCCGGGGGCCATCTTGATCCAGTTCTCATTGCCGGTCAGCGGCCGCGTCGTGACCAGCGTCACCACATCGTTGGGTGTGGTCTCGCTCTGGAAATCGATCACCACCTCTTCATCCAGCAAACTCGCCTCGCCAAACGGCGCGCAGCGAGTCAGCCAGTGCAGGTTGTTGCTGCAGTAGGTCATCACATACTCCCCGTCCGAGAGCAGCATGTTGAATACCCCAAGCCCCCTGAGCTCATCACACAAGGTGGCCATGTAGCGAAACATGGCGGGAAAGTTGGCGGGACGCTTGGGGTACTTCTGCTCCAATCGGTCGAGCAGCCAGCAGAAGGCGTGTTCGCTGTCGGTGTCTCCCACCGGGCGATGTCGCCCGGTTGGCAACTTCTTGTAGCCGGTGAGCTGGCCATTGTGGGCAAAAGTCCAGTAACGGCCCCACAGCTCGCGGGTAAAGGGGTGGGTATTTTCCAGCGAGACGCAGCCACGGTTGGCCTGGCGGATATGGCTGACGACAGCGCAGCTCTTGATGGGCAGCGCCTGTACCAGTCTGGCGATGGGTGACTGGGCGCTGGGTTCGGGATCCTTGAAGGTGCGAAAGCCCTTCCCTTCGTAAAAGGTAATGCCCCAGCCATCCTTGTGAGGGCCGGTCTTGCCGCCACGCAGCATCAGGCCGGTAAAACTGAAACAGATATCGGTCGGCACATTGGCACTCATGCCGAGCAGTTCGCACATATCCGGATGCCCCCTTCCTTGACTACATAACAACTGGCTTAGCACTCGGGCTGGCCAGCAAAAACCGGATTAGAAGAGCAGAGAGGAGTGCATCACTGGTACTCCTCCCTACTCCTTTATCGACGAGTTGCCGATTACTTGGCCATCTCTTTTTCGACCAGCTGGATCAGGATGTGGATCACCTTGATGTGCACTTCCTGAATGCGATCGGCATAGCCAAAGTGCGGCACCCGGATCTCGATGTCGGCCAGACCGGCCATCTTGCCGCCATCCTTGCCGGTCAGGGCGATCACTTTCATCCCCTTGGCGCGGGCAGCTTCGATGGCCTTGATGATATTGCCGGAGTTGCCGCTGGTGGAGATACCGAGCAGCACGTCGCCACGACGGCCCACCGCTTCCACATAGCGGGAGAATACATAGTCATAGCCAAAGTCGTTGGAGACGCAGGAGAGGTGGCTCGGATCGGAGATGGCGATACCGGCATAACCCGGGCGGTTCTCGCGATAGCGACCGGTCAGCTCTTCGGCAAAATGCATGGCATCGCAGTGGGAGCCGCCATTGCCGCAGGAGAGCACCTTGCCCTCCTCCTTGAAGGAGTCGGCCAGCAGCTTGGCTGCCGCTTCGATGTTTTTCAGGTTCTGCTCGTCAGCCAGGAAAGCCTGCAGCACGCTGGCAGCTTCAGTCAGTTCGTTGCGGATCAATTCTTGGTACATGATGTCTCTTCCACTGTTTTTAGTGTGCGTGTAAGTCACCGCTATTCTCGCATAAGCCAATCCCGGAGTCGCCCCCTCCCCCCTGCAACACAACCCTGTTGCCGCGAGCGTTACGGGGATCACAGTCGCAAGGTAATGAAGATGTAAACAGCTTGATAACTTTGTGCGTATGAATTACAACAGGGGCCATATCCAACAGGTCTGACCTCTGGATCAGTGACGCCACGTTGGCAATCTTTCACGCAAGGAGCAAGCAATGACGACGACCCTCACTCTGCTCGGGGTGATCCTGGTTATCGGAGCCCTGGCCTACCGCCGGACATCCCTGTTCATCTCCACCCTGGTCACCGGCGCTGCGCTGGTGCTTGGTGCTATCTATGGTCATGTGCCCTTGCTGGTCTGGGCGCTGTTTGCGGTGATCGCCATCCCGCTCAACCTGATGGAATTTCGCCGCACCCAGATAACCAAGCCGCTGTTCAAACTCTACAAATCGATCATGCCGGAGATGTCCCGCACCGAGAAAGAGGCGATTGAAGCGGGTACGACCTGGTGGGAAGCCGATCTGTTCGCGGGCAACCCGAACTGGAAAAAACTGCACGCCATTCCGGTCAGTACCCTCTCGACTGAAGAGCAGGCCTTCCTCGACGGCCCGGTAGAAACCGTCTGCCGCATGGTCAGCGACTGGGAAGTGACCCACGAGCGCGCGGATCTCTCCCCCGAGGTGTGGCAATACCTGAAGGACAACAAGTTCTTCGCCATGATCATCAAGAAGAAATATGGCGGCCTCGAATTCTCGGCCTACGCCCAGTCCTGCGTCCTGCAAAAGCTGTGCGGCGCCAGCGCCGTGCTCGCCTCCACCGTCGGCGTGCCCAACTCGCTGGGCCCGGGCGAACTGCTGCAGCACTATGGCACTGACGAGCAGAAAGATTACTACCTGCCCCGCCTGGCGGTCGGCAAAGAGATCCCCTGCTTCGCCCTGACCAGCCCGGAGGCGGGTTCTGACGCCGGCTCCATCCCCGACTTTGGCATCGTCTGCAAGGGCGAGTGGGAAGGCAAAGAGGTGCTCGGTATGCGCCTCACCTGGAACAAGCGCTACATCACCCTCGCCCCTATCGCCACCGTACTGGGCCTCGCCTTCAAACTGCGTGACCCCGAGCACCTGCTGGGTGACGAGGAAGAGCTCGGCATCACCTGCGCGCTGATCCCTACTCACATCAAGGGGGTCGGCATCGGCCGTCGCCACTTCCCGCTCAACGTGCCGTTCCAGAACGGTCCGACTCAGGGCAAGGATGTGTTCGTCCCGCTCGATTTCATCATCGGCGGCCCGGCCATGGCCGGTCAGGGCTGGCGCATGCTGGTCGAGTGTCTGTCGGTAGGACGCGGTATCACCCTGCCCTCCAACAGTACCGGTGGTGTCAAGATGCTGGCCCTGGCGAGCGGCGCCTACAGCCGCATCCGTCGCCAGTTCAAGCTGCCCATCGGCAAAATGGAAGGGATTGAAGAGCCGCTGGCCCGCATCGGCGGCAACGCCTACATCATGGGCGCCGCAGCCAACCTGACCGTGACCGGCATCGACCTTGGCGAGAAACCCTCGGTCATCTCCGCCATCGTCAAATACCACCTTACCGATCGCGCCCAGAAGTGCATCATCGATGCCATGGACATCCACGGCGGCAAGGCCATCTGCATGGGCCCCAACAACTATCTGGCCCGTGGCTATCAGGGTGCCCCCATCGCCGTTACGGTGGAAGGGGCCAACATCCTGACCCGCAGCATGATCATCTACGGTCAGGGCGCCATCCGCTGCCATCCGTACGTGTTGCCGGAGATGCTGGCGGCCAGCCACCCGGATCAGGAGCAAGCCCTCAAGGACTTCGACAAAGCGGTATTCAGCCACGTCGGTTTTGCCATCAGCAATATGGTACGCAGCTTCTGGCTGGGTGTGACCGGCGCCCGTTTTGCCGCGGCACCCTATGGCGACCAGACCAAAGGTTACTACCAGAAGCTCTCCCGCCTCTCTGCCAACCTGGCCTTCCTGTCAGACATGGCGATGGGCACCCTAGGTGGTGAGCTCAAGCGCAAGGAGCGAGTCTCCGCCCGTCTGGGCGATGTGCTGAGCCAGCTCTATCTGGCCTCCAGCGCCCTCAAGCGCTATCAGGACGAGGGACGCCAACAGGCCGACCTGCCGCTGCTGCACTGGGCACTGCAAGATGCCCTGTTCAAGGCCCAAGAGGCGATCGACGAGCTGCTGCGCAACTTCCCGAACCGCTGGATTGGCCTTGCCCTGCGCGCCGTGGTGCTGCCGCTGGGTCGCGACATGAAGCGTCCGAGCGACAAGCTGGACAACCAGGTTGCCAGCCTGCTGCAAACTCCGAGTGAGACCCGCAGCCGCCTGGCCAAGGGCCAGTACCTGACCCGCGAAGAGGGTAACCCCTTCGGTCTGCTGGAGCAGGCGCTCGATGACGTGCTGGCTGCCGAGCCGCTGTTTGACAAGGTGTGCAAGGCTGACGGCATCAAGCGCCCCTTCCTGGCTCTGGACAAGGTGGCCGACATCGGTCTGGCGGCTGGCGTGCTGAGCCAGAGCGAAGCGGAGCTGCTGCGCCGCGCCGAAGTAAGTCGCCTGCGCACCATCAACGTCGATGACTTTGACCCCATCGATCTGGTAGCCAACAAGAAGCTGTTTGAAGCCTCGGCTTACCATCGCGCCGCCTGATATCAAGGCATTCTGACAACGCCTCCCTTGTGGAGGCGTTTTTTATTTCATGCCTGCAACAGCGTGCACCAGCTCCCCCGACCAGCGCCCTTCCCCGTGTTCTCGCCCGCAAAACAGTGCACAATAGCCGGCAAACCGAATCACCAAGGAAGCCAGGATGACCCTTGAGCACCTGATCCAGTGGCGCCGCGACCTGCACCGCCTGCCGGAAGCGGCCTGGAAAGAGTTTCGTACCACCAGCCTGATTGCCCACCATCTGAATGAACTTGGCTATCACATCGTGCTTGGCGACAAGCTGCTGGCCAGCAATCTGATGATGGGGCGCGATGTCGATGTGGCCGCCGAGAAAGCCCGCGCCCGCCGTCAGGGAGCCCATCCCGACTGGCTGGAGCGCATTGGCGACGTGACCGGGCTGATGGGAGAGCTGGATACCGGCCGCCCCGGCCCGACTCTGGCCTTTCGCTTCGATATCGACGCAGTGGAGGTGGAGGAGTCTGCCGCCGAGCAGCACCTGCCGCAGCAGGAGGGCTTTGCTTCCCACAACAAGGGGTGGATGCACGCCTGCGCCCACGATGGCCATACTGCCATTGGTCTGGGGCTGGCCAGCCGCCTGATGGCGATGAAAGAGGAGCTGTGCGGGCGCATCAAGCTCTTCTTCCAACCCGCTGAAGAGGGGTGCCGCGGTGGCAAGGCGCTGGCTGCAGGCGGGGCCCTCGATGACGTGGATGCCCTGCTCTCGCTCCATATCGGCATTCACGCCGGCAGCGGCGAGCTGGTGATCAACCCCACCGAGTTCCTCTGTTCAACCAAGTTCGACGTGCACTTCATGGGCACCGCCGCCCATGCCGGGCTCGAGCCCAATGCCGGCAGCAATGCGCTGGCTGCCGCCTGCATGGCCACCACCGCCATGCTCGGCATTCCGCGCCACCGCGATGGCATGACCCGCATCAACATCGGCCAGCTCCACGCCGGCAGCGGGCGCAACGTCATTCCCGACCATGCCGAACTGCACGGTGAAACCCGCGGCGCCGACAGCGCCCTCAACGACTACATGTTCAGTCAGGTGCAACGCATCGTCGAAGGCACTGCCCTTGCCCACGGCGTCACCTACCGCATCATCAAGCAGGGTGAGGCCATCGCGCTCGATAACAGCCCGGCGCTGCAGGCCGAGCTGGCGGCGCTGGCTCGCAAGCAGGGGCTCGCCACCATCCAGACTCGCCGCTTTGGCGCCAGCGAAGATGCCGGTTTTCTGATGGAGCGGGTGCAAAAGCAGGGGGGCGAAGCGGCTTACCTGATCCTTGGCGCCGATCTGGCTGCGCCGCACCACCACAACGCCTTCGATTTCGACGAGCGGGTGATGCAGAGCGGGGTCGATCTGCTGGCGGCGTGGGCCCATGCCAGACTGGGGAATTCGGCTCTTATCAAGGGATAAACCCGGTGGCAATCAGCTCGGAAACCTGAGCAAACAGGATCAAAAAAGGCGCCCATCGGCGCCTTTTTATTTGCTAACCGCTTGTCGCAGCGCAATGTCACTCAGCCGGTTGGCCATCACCGCGCTTGCGGTTGGTATTGGGACGGCCACCAGTCACAGCATCGGCACGCCCCTCCTCCTTGGCCTTCTCGGCGCGCTTTTTACGCATCTCGCGCGGATCGGCAATGAGCGGGCGATAGATCTCGATGCGATCGCCATCCTGCAGCAGATCGCTCCCTTTTACCGGACGGCTATAGATGCCGAACTTGTTGACCGACAAGTCGATCTCTGGGTGCTTCTGCACGATGCCGGACTGCTCGATGGCGGCCTGTACGCAGGTCTCGGGTGATACCCGCAACGCAATCACCGTCTGGCGCTGCGGCAGGGCATAGACCACTTCGATATTGAGCTGATCAGGCACCGTACACCACCTTGGCCCGGTTGGAGAAGGCGGAGACCATGGAGCTCACCAGATCGCGGAACACCTGGCCAAAGGCCACTTCGATGAGCTTGGAGGTAAATTCGAAATCGAGGTCAAACTCCACCTTGCAGGCATCCACGTCGAGGGGAGTAAAGGTCCACCAGCCCGCCAGCTTGCTGAAGGGGCCGTCCACCAGCTCCATCCTGATCTGGCGGTTTACATCCAGCTGGTTGCGGGTAGTAAAGGTTTTGGCGATGCCCGCCTTGGCCACATCGACCGACGCCATCATGTAATCGTCACCCGCCTCATGAACACGGCTGCCAACACAGCCGGGCAGAAACTGCGGATAGGCATTCACATCGTTGACCAACTTGAACATCTGTTCGGCACTGAACATCACCAGGGCACTGCGAGTAATACGGGGCATGGCTTTTCCTCATCCAATCGCCGCGATTTTATCACCATGTTGGCGCTTTTGGAGGTAAAACCTCGGCCAAACTGCTCAGAAAGCGGCCACTTGACCCGTCGCGCGTTTTACAGCCGTCCCCGCCTACGTATAATACGAGCCTCCTAGTCATTGCCGGAAATCGCCCGTCATGAGCAAAAAAAACAGTAAAAACAAAGCCGGGTCCAGCACCATTGCACTCAACAGAACCGCGCGCCACGAATACTTCATCGAAGAGAAGATCGAAGCGGGTCTGTCCCTGCAAGGGTGGGAAGTCAAATCCCTGCGGGCGGGCAAGGCCAACATCAGCGAAGCCTATGTCATCTTCCGCGATGGCGAAGCCTACCTGTTCGGCTCCAGCTTCCTGCCACTGCAAGCGGCCTCCAGCCATGTGGTGTGTGACCCGACCCGTACCCGCAAACTGCTGCTGAGCCGTCGTGAACTCGACAAACTCGAAAGCCTGATTGCCCGTCAGGGCTATACCGTCGTCCCCCTCGCCCTCTACTGGAAACAGTGCTGGGTCAAGGTCGAGATCGGTCTGGTAAAAGGCAAGAAAGAGCACGATAAGCGCGAAGATACCAAGGCCCGCGAGTGGGATCGGGAAAAAGCCCGCATCATGAAGAACAAGTACCGCGGCTAACCCTCTGATGTCCGGACGATTCCCGTCCGGACACCTCACTTCCGGTTCCCCTCCCCCGGCCACTGCGCACAATAAATCGGCAAACAGACCACCAGCTGGCGGGAATAGCCATCAACGCCTTGCCATACCAGCATTTTTGCGTACAATCGCTCTTAACAACTTGGGGCTGATTCTGGATTCGACAAGATTCACGAAACCCAAGGTGCATGCCGAGGTGCGGTAGGCCTCGTTAATAAACCGCAAAAAAATAGTCGCAAACGACGAAAACTACGCACTCGCAGCTTAATAACCTGCGCTGAGCCCTTCTACCCTAGCTTGCCTGTGTCCTAGGGAATTGGAAGGTCATCCTTCACAGGATCGTGTGGAAGTCCTGCTCGGGGCGGAAGCATTAAAACCAATCGAGCTAGTCAATTCGTGGCGTGTCTCTCCGCAGCGGGTTGGCGAATGTAAAGAGTGACTAAGCATGTAGTGCCAAGGATGTAGTAATTTTGGACGGGGGTTCAAATCCCCCCAGCTCCACCAAACGTTTGGAAAGGGCCACCTCGCAAGAGGTGGTCCTTTTTGTTTGCCTATGTTGTTCACAAAGACCCAACCTGTTGGCTTTTCGAGATCGCTCTCACGGATTGATAGATCTGCTGTGGAGGCAAAACCAGTAATATAACGTACTGGTTCATAAGGATTCGTCATGCACTTAGAGGATGCCTGCAGCCAACATTTCACCTTCGAGATGCTGTTTCACTGTGGTGAAACCTGGCAACGCATCCAATGCCCAAACTTGCCTGAACAAACCGAGAGCTGGCTGGCCTACCGTGAACTGGCAACGCATATTCTCGACCCTCTGGTAGAAGAATTTGGTCACCCATTGCTGACCTATGGGTTTTGTGGGGTAACACTGCGCAAAGCTATTCTTTCCAACGCCTCCCCCGGTATAGCCCCCACACTGGATCAACATGCGGCCTGTGAACTCAATCAGCGAGGAAGAGTTGTCTGTCCTCGGCAAGGGGCCGCGGTTGATCTGATATACCCAGGGAAGAACAGCTATCAGGTAGCCCTTTGGTTGGCGCAGCACACCCCGTTTGATCGACTCTATCTCTATGGCCCAGACCGGCCACTGCATATCAGCTATGGGCCCGAACAAAACCGCGCCTTGGTCGAACTCACCACTCACCATGGAAGACGAATGCCCAAGCGGCTGACACTCAACCAACTCAAAGGAATGTGCTGATGCTGACCCCCGAGCGCTTCACGCAACTGGTCGCTACCCTGCCATACAAAAAAGTGCTGCCCGACGCGGTCTATCTGCACAAAGAAACCCTGGCCACGACTAGCCCACAGCTCTGCCGTTTTGTCTGTGCGGTGGCACAAGCGCTCAAACTGCCGGAGTGTGAATGGGATCTGGTCAAGTTGGCAAAGCAGGATTTTCGGCTCTCCCTGCTCAGCTACCCCACCTTCTTCGAAGAGGCCTACCCCAGTCTCAAGCAAAGCGTGACCGTTGACCTGGCCAAACTGAGCCATACCGTTACCTGCTACGACAGCCAAGACAATCCCCCCATTCTGCATCGCAAAGAGTGCATGCTAACCCCCGATCACCCACAGGCAGAGATCTGTCGCCAGATCACCGAAGAGGGGGAGTTGGCGGGAGTTTACGATCATCCCCGCATGATTGGCTTCAAAGCATCGTGGGAGCGGCTTATTGCAAGACATGGCTACCAACTGGTTGATGGGCGCCTGTTTCGCATCTCCGCCCTGCCGCCCGAAGAGGGTGGCCCACAAATTGATCGCCATAAAACCGCGTTGGTTCGCCATGAACTCTCGGCCCCCATGAAGATGCTGGCACGCCATGGTTATCTCAACGGCGACTATGCGCTGTTTGATTACGGTTGCGGCCGAGGGGATGACCTGCGGGAACTGGAAGCACACGGTATTGATGCGCTGGGCTGGGACCCGAACTTTCGTCCGGATGGGGAGAAGGTGGTCTCCCATCTGGTCAATCTCGGTTTTGTGATCAACGTGATTGAGGATCAAGATGAGCGAATGGAGGCACTGCTCGGCGCCTGGGAGCTAACCCAAACCCTGCTGGTCGTCTCGGCCATGCTGGCCAACGACAGCTTTATTGCCCAGTTCACCCCTTATAAAGATGGCGTTATCACCTCGCGCAACACCTTTCAGCGCTACTACAACCAAAGCGAGCTCAAGCACTACATAGACAGAACATTGGATGAAAATGCCATCGCCGTGGGGCCCGGCATCTTCTATATGTTCAAAGACAAGCTCGAAGAGCAGCGCTTTTTGGCACAACGTCAACGCCGAAACCACAGTTGGCAACAGCTGACCTCGCCCACACCCAACCATCAGGCTACTGCAGCACTACTGATCACTCGTCATCAACCGCTGTTTGAAGCCTTCTGGCAGCGAGCGCTGACCCTTGGCCGAATTCCGGCCAATGACGAATTTGAACAAAGCGACGAGCTAAGAGAGATCGCTGGCAGCCATCGCAAAGCCATGACCCTGCTTGGCCAGCATTTTGACCTTGCCCAGTTAAAGCAGGCCAAGCTGGAGCGGCAGCAAGATTTGCTGGTTTACCTGGCACTCAACCTGTTTGGCAAACGCCAAGCCTATACCCAGTACCCCAGCGAGCTGCAGCGGGATATCAAAGCCTTTTTCGGTGGCAACCCGCAGGCACAACAGGCAGCCAAAGCACTGCTCTACCAGATTGCGGATATCGCCCTCATCAACCAGGCCTGCGAGCTGGCCCATCAACAGCTCCCCAACAGCCTGCTCTATCCCAGCCATTCACTGCTGCTGCACAAATGCTTTGTTGCGCAATTACCGCCTCTGCTGCGTGTCTACCTCGGCGCGGCTTGCCAGCTCTACGGTGACTTGACCGATATCGACGTGATCAAGCTGCACATCCGCTCCGGCAAGGTGAGTCTGATGGGGTATGACGACTTCAGCAAACCCATCCCCCATCTGGTGGAGCGGGTCAAGATCAAGATGGCCGAGCAGGAGGTCGACTTCTTTGACTACATCAATGAGCAGACCCGGCCACCACTGCTCAACAAAAGCTATCTGATGGCATCGGATGATCCGAGCTTCAAGGCACAACGAGCGCTGGAGCAAAGATTGAGCAAACTGCTTAGGATGGACCTGAAAACGGAGCATCACTTGAGTCGCCAACAATATGAATCAGCTCTCAAAGAGCAAAAAAGGCAAATTTCAGGCTTTCGTATTTGTAGCGTAAAAGAGTAAAATTAGCGCCCCAAAATAACGTAAAAACCACTTATTCCTCGCTAAAACCTAATCAACAGTCTTATAACAACATACAATTACGTTAATTTTGACGTAAGGCACGACTTCAAGTAGGACTAGCCAGGAGCATCATCATGAACCACTTTGACGCTGACTACTGCTACTCATTCCCCGCAGTGCGTGGGATACAAGCCGGTCGCCCCTTCTATATCGCGACCTGCCCGATGCGCATCATCCCCAAAATCTTCAACTTCGATGAGAGCGAAGTCCCCCCTGAATTGCGGGCTCAACGCACATTGAACAAATCCCGGATCCCGGAAATGGTGCGATACCTCTTGGAGAATCCCAAGGATTACGTCTTCTCTGCCTTGACTGCGTCAATTGCTGTTGACGTCGAGTTTGCTGAACACCCCGGCTCCAACAACCTGGGCACTTTACGAGTGCCCATGGATGCACAGATCTTGATCAACGATGGTCAGCACCGCCGCAAAGCTATCGAAGAGGCGTTGGTAGAGCGCCCCGAACTGGGTCAGGACAACATCCCTGTCTTGTTCTTTGTCGACGAAGGGTTAACCCGAAGCCAGCAAATGTTTGCTGATCTCAACAAGTACGCGGTCAAACCCAGTCCGTCACTGTCTACGCTCTATGACCATAGAGATCAAGGCTCTGAGCTTGCTCGCCACCTGGCTACCAGCATGGAGCCCTTCGTCGGGCTTACTGAGATGGAAAAGTCGAGCATCTCCCAGCTCTCCAGCAAGCTCTTCACCTTAAGTAGCATCAAGCAGGCAACCCGAGCCCTACTGGGCAAGGGACCTAAAGAGGGCTGCACAGATGAAGAGGCCAGGCTGGCAGCTCTCTATTGGAAAGCGGTCTACGACCAGATGCCGGATTGGCAGATGGCCAGTCGCAAAGAAGTATCACCAGCCCAACTCCGGCAGGAGTATGTCCATGCTCACGGCGTCGGCCTGCAAGCTCTCGGTATGCTCGGCCGCTTTTTGATAAGCGAGCATCCTGATACCTGGCAAGCAGACCTTGGTAAGCTCAAGACCATTGATTGGCGCAAAACCAACCCGGAATGGATTCGCAGAACCATGTCGCATGGCAAGCTAAGCAAATCCACCACAGCGCTCCAGCTTACCTGTAACGCCCTTAAAACCTCACTAAACCTCTCCCTCACACCTGAGGAGAAGGTACTTGAAGCTCAGGTTGTCACTCAATGAACCCCTTGATTCAGGCCCATGATCTGGCCGATTACGAAGATTTCATCAATACCGAGCCCTTTGCCGGCCGCCCACTGGCCGAGTATGTAGCTGAAGTACAACGTATCTATTGCGCAGACAAGCGACCCTGGGTCATTGGTTATAGCGGAGGTAAAGACTCTTCTGCTGTGCTGACGCTGGTTTATCTGGCACTGCTGGGGTTACCGCCTGAACTGCGCCACAAAGATGTCTTTGTCGTTTCATCAGACACCCTGGTCGAGACCCCTGTTGTCGTCGATTTGATCATTCGGACCATGGATCAAATCGAAAAGGGCGCCAAACGCGATGCGTTACCCATTACCTCTCACCCTGTCGTACCCAAAACCCATGAGACGTTTTGGGTAAACCTGCTCGGCAAAGGCTACCCTGCCCCGACTCGCAGCTTCCGCTGGTGTACCGAGCGAATGAAGATCAACCCGGTCAGTGACTTTATCAAAGACAAGGTCAGCCAGTTTGAAGAGGTGATCGTTGTGCTTGGCTCTCGCAGCAGCGAGAGTGCTTCCCGTGCCCAGGTCATTGCCAAGCACAAGATTGATGGAACCCGTCTTGCCCGCCATACCACGCTGGCCAATGCCTTCATCTACACCCCTATCGACACCTGGGATGTTGAGGATGTCTGGAAACTGCTGCGCGGCGCCTTCAAATACGCGCCGGATGATGTGGAAGAGTGGGAAAATCCCTGGGGCGGCAATAACCGCCCGCTCTGGACTCTTTATATGGACTCCTCGGGTCAGGGTGAATGTCCATTGGTCATTGATGACAGCACCCCCTCTTGTGGTAATTCACGCTTTGGGTGTTGGACCTGTACCGTGGTCACCAAAGACCGAGCCATGGAGAGCCTGATCCAAAACGGCGAAGACTGGATGCTCCCCCTGCTCAAGTTTCGTAATCAGCTAGCTCTGACCACAGACCCTGCGCAAAAAGATACCTACCGAAACTACAAGCGCCGCACCGGCAAGGTGAGCTACCAATACGCCAAAGAGGGTGAAGAGCTTAGCGCAGAGCGCAAGCACGTCCCCGGCCCTTATTGGCTGAGATACCGCCAAGAGTGGCTTAAAGAGCTGCTCGAGATGGAGCGTGACCTCAACCTGCGTGGCCACACCATTACTCTGATCACCAAGCCGGAGCTGCATGCGATTCGCCAGGAGTGGTTAACTGACCCTAACGAGCCGGATTGGAATGACTCACTGCCAGCTATATATCGGGAAGTATATGGCGAAGACCTCGACTGGCTAATCGACGATCAGTCACGCTTCAATGCCAGCGATGCCGAGCTGCTGGCACAACTAAGCCAGGGCTATGATGTCGAGCCCGAGATGGTGATGAAGCTGATAGAGCTCGAAATATCTCTTGAAGGGCTGAGCCGCCGCCAAGGCGTTTTCGCCAAAATAGGAACCATCCTGAAACAGGATTGGGGCAGCCTCGAAGCCATTGAGCAGAAACAGGCACAATTACAAAAGCGCAATGAGCGCGATCTCTATCAAGAAGAAGTGGAACAAATTGAACAGTCGCTTGCTGGATTGCAAAAGCAATTGGCACAAGCCGACGATATGGCGGCACTGTTTAGTGAGGCAGTAAAAAATGATCATTAAGAAGTTGGTCTTGCATAACTTTCGTGTATTTCGTGGTCACCACGAAATAGAGCTGACCCCACAAAAACGCGAACATGAGCGACATGATAGACCTATCGTGTTGTTTGGTGGCCTCAACGGCTCTGGCAAAACGTCGATTTTGTCAGCCATCCGTTTAGCGCTGTATGGACGCCTGGCCTTTGATAACCTCATCCACAATCAGGACTATATTGACCAACTTACTGCACTTATCCATAACGGTGTCAGTGTCTCTCAACAACCTAAAGATGCCTCTATCGAGCTGGTTTTTACCTATAACCAGGGGGGCACTGAGTCTGAATTTACCGTTATTCGTAGCTGGAATCGCAATAAAAAAGATAGACTCAAACTGCTGCAAAACGGCGTCGAGCTGGACGAGCTTAACTATGAACAGTGCCAGGGTTTTCTCAATGAGTTAATCCCGCACGGTATTGCTGATCTCTTCTTTTTTGATGGCGAAAAGATCGCCTCATTGGCAGAGGATGAATCGGGCAAGATTCTGCAGACTGCGGTACGCCGCCTGCTCGGCCTTGACCTGATCGCCAAACTGCGCACCGACCTTGGCATCTATTTAAAGCAGCAAGGAGCCAAAGAGCTGGGCACCCAACAACAGCACAAATTGGCCGAGCTGGAGCAGAATAAAAAGCAGTTTGCCAAACAGGCCGAGCATTATCGATTTGAAGCTGACTTGGTGATGGCAAGGATTGGCCTGATTACCCAAGACATTCAGAAATATGAAGCCATGCTGGCAGCACAAGGTGGTGCATTTGCGCGGACAAAAAATCAGGAGCAGCAGAAAGTAGCTGAACTGGTAAAAGAAAAAGAACAGCTTGAAAAGAGTCTGCGCCATGAATGTGATGGCGCCCTCCCCTTTGCACTGGCCCCCAACACCATGGCCAAACTGCAGCAACAGCTGGCCAAAGAAATAGAGATAAAAAGGGCTCGCAGCTTTTCCCAAGAGCTCAATCTTTTTCTCGAACAGCTTAAAGCCAATATCGGCTTTAAAGGTAAAGAGACGCTGGCCATCACAACCCAGGCGATCGAAGAGCAGCTTGACAGCTTTATGGCCAACAAGCCGCAAGGTGAAGTTCTCTTTGATATCTCGGAGCGAGAGACTCACATCGTCATCGCGGCAATCAGTGAGGATTGCCAACGTGCTTGGAGAAAATTTGATGCACAGCGTCGTGAATTGGCCAAGGTTGAACATCAACTGGAGCAAGCCGCCAGCAATATTGAGCGAGCACCGGATGATGAGCAGCTGATGGATATCTTCCAAACCCTGCGAGAGATGGACAATCAACGGCAAGAAGAGCGCCACAAATACAAGGCACTCTTGGAGCGAGCCAAGCAAGCGGTAATGAGTCAACTGGACTGCGCCCGCCAGATCCAGAAATTGCACGATAAAGCCAGAGAGCAATATGGTGCCGTGAGTGCAGTGCAATATGCCAATGAAACCATCAGTTTGCTGGATGAATACAGCGATGTATTGACCCAGGCTCGGGTTAAAACGCTGGAGAAGAATTTTGAAGTGGCCTACCGAAAATTGGCCAGAAAAGAAGATCTTCAGATTAAGGCAAGGATCAATCCTCACACCTTTGATGTGGAGCTGGTAGACGAAGCGGGAATTGCTATCAATAGAAAGTCGCTCTCTGCCGGTGAGAAGCAAATTTATGCCATCGCGATCCTGGAAGCCTTGGCCAAAACGTCTGGTCGACAACTGCCGGTCATTATTGATACCCCGCTGGGACGCCTTGACTCACACCATAGAGATAAGCTGATTCATCACTACTTCCCCTATGCCAGTCATCAGGTGATATTACTGTCGACCGATACAGAAGTGGATGAACGCTATTTTGCCAGTGCTCTGGCTGATGATATCTCTCATGCCTACCAGATCCGATTTGATGCGCTGACCAAGTCATCAAAGCTGACCAAGGGCTACTTCTGGAAAGAGAGTCCTGCCCAAGTGCAAGCCAAGGAGGTTTATTAATGCTCCCGAATCGCATGCAGCTTAGCCGCCAAACGGAAGAGCAGCTTAAACGATTAAAAGCCAATACCGGGATCACTCCCAATGTGGCAGCACGTCTGGCTTTTTTTCGTTCAGTGGAAACTGATTTTCGCTACCATCCTGATCATAAAAAACTGGATGGCAGCCTGGTCCTCGACAAAATAACCTGGCTGGGAGAAACCCTAGTTGTGACCGAGCTCACCCTGCAGATGATTTATCCTGACTTGGATCATAAAGAGTGGATAAAAGCATGGGCAGCTCATGTGGAAGATGGAATAGCTTCACTACGTAATCATCGTAGTCTAAGCGATTTTACCCAAGCAATATGACTGAGAAAAAACGTAAAAATATTCCATGGACGGAAGATGAATAAAAATCAGCCGAATGTTTTATAAAAAATTAATTTTTACGGGATAAAATAAACATCCAGCTCCCTATAATCATTAGGACTGAATGACAATGCTAGCTGAAAAGCCAGCATTGTCATTAATTTAGCGTTGCAGTATGAGCTATTTCATTACTTTCAACTCAAATTTTTGAGCCACATAATCTTTAAATCTCGACAATCCCATTTTTCTAACTATAGATGTATTGTCGACTTCAAACTCGCTTATACATGCCTCTAGCCTATTAATCAAATCAATATAATTCATATTGACTTCGTTCTCGATAAGGTAAAGAATGTAAAAATATTTTATTTGACTACCTTGATATATGGAGCTCTTATATTCTCTTATTACGTCAAAATAGGTATTTACAAGCTTAGGGGCTTTTTCAATATTAAACCCTTTAATGAAAAGATCATTATAATCTTTATCAAAAATGTCTTTAATACTATTTGTAGATTTTTCTGGGTATCCATTGATAGCCTTCAAAATCTGACCAAATGTCTCCATCTTTATCATATGGGTATAATTTTTATTGTCATCCTTGCCCGTATCACCAGATTTTCTTATATATGCAATGCTATGTTCTTCAAGGTATTTTTCAATATCAATCTGCTCTGATGATAATGATTTTAGGTCTGACGGTTTGATAGAGTTTTGGCTATTTGTATATTCAGCAATTTTATGAATGTCATTTGAGCTTGAATCAGGCATAAATATACGTAGCAATACCTCCGCATTACAAAGATAATTAGATATATTATCTTTACTTTCCTTATTAAAATTATGAATGGAACGTAATGTTTGCCCGCCATTAACAATTTGAAAGCCGCAAATATCAAGCTTCATGTTTTTATTGCCTGGCAATGGTGACGCAGATATAGAACGAGCCACCATAGTTATTCCATTATTATACATAAAAAATTTAGTTGGATTGTTTTTAATCGTTGCACTTATATTTGGATTATATTTGGATTTTTTAACAAACCCTCTGACATTATCAAATAGAACACTATATTCTATACCTACATTAGATAATATAGAAAGATCCTCTAGGCCTTTATCTAATCTTAGTGATTTATCACTGCAGGTCATTCTTATTATTTCATCGCATCTAACTCTGACAATATACGACTTTGCTGAAGCTTTACTATCCTCACTGTAGCACATTAATGCATCTTTACTAACAATAATGCTAGCATCGATATCTTCTGGTCTAATCGACATGAATTGTGCAATAGTTGGAAGAGCCAAAGGCTCTATCGTGATTCTATAGATATTAGTTAAGTCATCTAATTGTGATGTTGTTTGTTTTACTTCTTTTGCCTCATTACTAACTTGATAAAGCCTAACATCCCATTCATCTTTAGGGTAAAAAAATATATCATGTAATTCTTTAACTTTACTCAATAGCTTATCATGAAGCTGATACTTTTTGGTGCTATCAAATGAAAGACATAAATTTAAAAACTTAGTCGAGACAAAGGTGTCATTCAAATCTTGAGTTTTGTCGACATTAAATCCATCTCTATACTTAAAGTTAAATAACTTTACTATTTTTTTCTCTTCATTTATGTAAACAACGTCCATCCCATGATCATCAATATACTCCTTAAACACAACCCTATTGAACTCAGTATCAATAATAGAGTTAATCAACTGATCATAGTCTATATCTTCATCTACACTACAAACATTCTCTAGGATATACAAATAAAAGCCAAAGCGTTTCCGGCACGCCTCGGTTAATTTCCCACCGTCACTAAAACCGGTATAATCACAGAGTAATTTAAAATACCTTTCTAATTTTTTATTTAAAATTTGAAAGTCTCTTATTGTTGCAGTCACAGCTTCACTCATAGTTGGATAACTCCCAAAATGCTCTGTCCCGCATCATAGATACCTTTTTATCTCCATCGATATAGAGACTAAAGTGCTTATCCAGTTTGCGGATGGTTTCCATTAATTGTTCTTGCTCTGCCTTATCATCTTTATTAAAGATGGCCTTGATATCGGCATTCTTGATTTCGGCGACGCGATGCACCACCCAGGTCAAGATATAAGAGCCGTAGTTGTTTTCCCCGGTTTTAAAGTGACTCAAGTCCTGGGTTGAGAGGATCACCCCCACCCCGTACTCGCGTCCCTCTTTCAGGATCTTGCGCAGGCTGGGGAAGTCCTGCGACATAAAGTTGTCGGCCTCGTCGACCAGGATCATCTTGGTGATCTGGCGATAATCGCCGTTGACTTGCGGTTTGCCGCGCTTTTGCATCTGCGAATAGAAGAGATCCAGCGTCAGGGCTACCACCAGGTTCTGGATCTGGGGTGAGTAGCCCGCCAGCTCGATCACCGTCACCCCATCGAGCAGCTCATACAGAGAGCTCACCTTATCCGGCATGGTTTCAAAGATCTCGTAAGTGACCAGCGAGTCGAGCGCAGCGTAGAGAGAGTCCTCCTCCACCTTTTCCTGCTCAAGATAGAGATCCCATACCTGAGCCAAGGTAGGCGTAGGCCTTGACCAGGTGCTGGCGTCAGCTCTGCTGATCCCCGCCAGCTCATAAGCATCGAGGATTAACTTGCGCAGCCGTAGCTGCTGCTTGGGCCCGAGGCCAAAGGCTTTGGCCAGGGTCTCGGCAAACCCGGTCGCGGTATGCACCGGCAGCATCGGCATATCGCCATAGAGCGAGAGCGGATTGTACGGCAGGCGATACAACCGCAGCCGCTTGCTCTGGTTGGCCTCGCTAAAGGCATCATCCACATAGTCGGATTTGTAATCGAAGATCAGCAGGCCGATCCGTGCGCCCTCGACGTTATTGTCTTGCTGGCGCATCAGCTGGGTGATCAGCGACTTGGTAAACTGGGTTTTACCAGTGCCCATGGTGCCGATGATGCCTGTATTGGTATTCATAAAACGGGCAGTATTGGTGGGCTCCCAATAGAGGGGCGTTTGCCGCAGCGCCTCGTGGCCAAACAGGATACGCATGGGCTCTGTCGGCTCGCCGGTCAGTCCGGTTTCCACCGCTATTGGGGTAACCGGATCGGTGTTTTGGGTATCAGCGGCTGGTGCCACTGGCGCCATATCCACCGCCTGATTGTCCCCTTCTTTTGGCTGCGGTTGAGAGCCAGATTCAGGCTCAGCCGTCTCTTCTCTGGGCCCCAGCCGATATTGTTTGTCTACATGGCACAGGGTCACCAACTCATCAAGCGCAGGGGCGCTACAGGCCTGAATAAGGCTACCCAGCAAGGCGTAGGGCAGTTCAACCTGCAATACGCCCCGCTCGGTCATCTGGTAGTGAGGCACAAAGAAGCTGTCGTTTTCGATATGGGCGACCACAAAGCCTTCGGGATAGTCGGGCACGCTGGCCAGGGTATATTCCCCTTTGAGCCACCACTCCCGCTCGGTCAACAGCGGTGCAAGCTGCGCAGGCTGCATCACCTGATAGAGGCACAGCTTGTCGACCTGCATCAGCACCTGGCGAATAAAGAGACCACGGTAGAGCCGCGCAGCTAGGGTATTGGGGCCAAGCACCTCTTCCATCAGGTAACGCTTTAGCTCCAACGCCTGTTGTCCGGCATAGGCAAAGTCGGGTCTGACACCTGTCTTGACCTCCAGAGGCAACAGATAGAGTTGCTTGCCCTTGAAGCCGACAAAGAGCACGTCATCGGAAATGGCCCCTTTGCGATACCCATGCACCTGACGGGAGAACTCGCTGTCGCTCATCTTGAGGCCAACATTGCCGGAGACGCGGATCATCTCGGCCACGGAGAGGGGGACCCAGCAGATATCGGATTGCCGCAACAAGGCCGAGACAAACTTGTAGGCACCGATGATGCCGTTCTTCTCTTTGCGCTCCTTGTCGTTGACCGTGAGCATCTTGAGCAGCCACTCGCCGTTGAAGGCATTGAATTCGGAGAGCAACGTCTCCCCTTGTCCGTGTCCCTCTTTTTGCAGCAAGCGTTTAAAGAGGTCGACCTGCTTGGTTACCGTGATGGCGTCATAACCGGCCGCACTGGTGTATTGATCCGAGTAGTGGATCAGCACAACATCCTGCTGACTGGTGAAGAAATCGAGGGTCACCTTGGGATCGATGATGGTGGTCCACAGTGCGCTGTCATAAGAGCGAGTCAGCAGAGCCTTGAAATCAGCACTGACCGCTAGCCCCAGGCTGGTTACTAGATACTGGGCATTGCTCTGGCTGGCCGGTTGCCACAGGTTGCCCAGCAGGCGGGCTACCCGCAGCGACTGCACCCCTTGATAGGGCACGCCACGCAAACCAAAGGCGGTGAAATAGGCCGCTCCTTTAGTTTCGGCCGCTTCCCCGGCGATCAAGCCATCACACAGCACACCACTCAGAGCTTCATCGGTATTGATGGGATGGCACTCTACCGGCTCCTGGTTGCGGAAAAACGCCAAGTGGGCATAGGCAAACTGCTCACGCTCGTTGGGCAGGGTGAACTTGCTGTAGGTCAGACGGCTGCGGATCAGGTCGATCAGCATATCGGCCTCAGCACGCAGCGCAGTGGTGTTCAAGCCAAGCCAGGTTTTCAGCTCGTCATAAGCGGCAGTTTCGGCAAAGCGGTCGAAATCGTTGAATTGCAACCGCTCATCGTAGAAGTTCACATGGATGGCGATCGCTTGCTCTTTGTGCAGCTTGAAGTGCTCGATCAAACCGAGGAAAAGCTCTGCCGCACTCGCCTGATTGATGGCATTGACGATCAGGGTGCTCTTGGCCCCGGCACTGAACAGACGAGAATAGGCCTGGGTAAACTCGGCCAGTTTGTCGCGCACCAGACGCTTGATGTAGCTGTAGCTCTCCTGCTTTTGTGGCACCACGTCGAGCCAGAAGCTGTTCTCCCGCACCGGCAGCAGATGAGCGTAGCCAGAGTCATTGTCATAGACGAAAGGCAGCAAGCCAGATGCAACCAGGCGCTCGCGGGTCACCTCTGGCAATTCGGCAAAAGAGCTGACGCCATCTTCATCGCGATCGGCTTTTATCTCGGCCACCAATTGCCAGTGATAGGCAAGTACCAAGGGGTGCAGCGGACTAAGGCGTTGCCACTCATCCTGACGGCACAGACCGATGCGCATCAACTGTTTGTGCTCGAGCGCCAACACCGCATTGGTCGGTATCTCGCACAATGCCGCTTCGTAAGCATCCAGCACCCGCTGTACCAGGGCGCAATAGCTGTCGCCCCAGGCCACCAGGCTCGGCAATGTTTTCTTGTGTTGCAGATAGTCAAACAGGGCAGCATAAGCGCCATGTAAATCAGGGAACCTTGCACTAATCGCCGCAAGTGGCATTGGATCGGCAGTCAGACCGATATACAAGGCCCGCTCATCAACCATCCGTGCTTCGAGGTTCAGCAGCTGCTGGCGGATCCCGACCACACCACTTTCGCTGTTATCGAAAATGATCTTGCCTTTGGCCCGCAGATACTCGGCATTACGGTCATCTCTGAGCAGCTTGGCGAAGCGATCCCGGTCAAACAGCAGCGGAACGCAAATACTCTCATCGGCGGCCGGGCCTTCAATATTGATGGGTAAGCGACGCTCGCCATTGACCAGCTCAAACTGGATCTGTTCGCTCTGCTCGGCCAGCGTATCAAAGTTCACCCAGCCACAGGCGCTGCAGTCCACTTCGCCCTCATCGTCAACCAGATGCATGATGGCGTCTTGCTCTGGGTTGACCTTGAACTTGTTCTCTTCCAGCAGCAGGGTCAGCCACTTCTTGCCCGCATCAACTCGGAAGCAGTGCAGCAACTCATCGAAATAGAAATCTCCCTGCTCTACCACTAGACAGCGGAACTTGTACTCTTCGGAGCGGTTATCGCGTTTTAGCTCAAGGCTAAAAAAGGTGGGTTCTCCTGTAACGGGCAAGGTCACCGTCGCCCAGCAACGTTTACCACCTACACGGCTGACAGAATAAGTGACCGCATTTTTGAGCGGCCCATTGTGCATCAGTTTGAACTGGCTCTCGTCCAGATCATTACCGATGAAGGTAAAAGAGAGGTTGAGGGTTTTCTCCCCCGGCGGGAGCTGGATCAGCAGGCTCAGGTCGCGTTGTCCCGCCTTGCTCTGGCTTTTGGCTCTTTGTTGCAGTGAACCACTGTCAACGGCCACCTCTTCCAATAGCAACTTTTGCGCTTTGTTGGCTTCAATCTCTTTGAGGTAGGCTTCAAATTCCAGATCACGCCAGCTCTCATCCTGGAAATGCTGGCGGATAAACTTGGCGCTGAACTCTTTCAGGACACTCTCGAGCTGATCGAGATCATAATGCTCAACTGCATCTTCAATCTCGCGTCGCAGCTTGCGGTTTGCTTGGAGCCGCTTGCTGATCTGAGCCTTCTTGCCGCTCCAGTTCAAAATGACCGGGTCATTGAATAGCTGAAGCTCATCAAATTCCAGAACACCATCTTGATCCAGTGCACTGAACAGAGGAGCAAAACCAAATACGGTCGCCCCCTCTTCAGTGATGAGGGACAGTTGCTCTTCAAGCAGGCAGGCTGACAGCTCCTTGTTACTGCTGCCAACATCAATCAGTGCGCCAAGCTGCTGCGAGAGACTATCCGGATGCCAGACCGCACCGGGCGCCCCCAAATCAAGCGCACTGTTGATCAGAGTATCCAGCATGCTGTTGTGGATAATGAGCAGGGCTGCTTTTTCAAATTCTGCACTGCGCCCTGCTACCAGATCACGTAAACGGGAAATGTAGTTTTCGGTAAATCCAGGCGCCTCACCATGCAACACTGGTAAAACCAGCACGCCATTGCACTCTATATACGGCAGGTCAATGCCATCGGCCGTAGCCAGCGTATTTGTGGCAGCAAAGGTCACCAGTGACTGATAGAGCACCAGACCGTTTTCTGCGCTGGGGGATTTGAACTGGTAACGTGAACCCGGCTCAATGTCGGCACTGACCCACTCGATAAAACGTTCGGCCAGAAAATGCTCAAAGGGTCTTGCGGACATATACGGCGTCTCCACTATCACTCATTCGTTCTACATTGCCCATGCGCTCATAGAAGCTGACCAGTTGCTGTAATGACTGGTTATCAAGATAAAAACCGCGCTGTTCGAAGCCTTTGCGCAGATCGTGCAGGCGCAGCTTGTCGGCCTTGCCGATGGTGAGATTGGTCAACAGCAACAGCTGATCCTGATTCAGTACCAGGGTGCGGCCAGCGGCCCCCCGGGCCTGAATAAAATCACTGAGCAACTTCTCTTCCAGCTCTTTGACATATTTCTTGTTCACGCCGCCACGGGAGGTATTGGCATCACGGAATTGCTCCAGAGCCAACTCTTTGAGCTGCTCAAAGGCTTCTGCCACGCTGTTTGTGAGAGGACGCTCAGGCCGTAACCCGCGCTTATCTCTAAAGGCCTGTAGATAGTTGTTCAAATCTTCCAGCAACTGAGTCTGGTCAGCATATTGCGTGGCATCGTGATAAACCTGCCAGAGCGGTCTTTTCTTGGCATCCCCTGGCAACTGGAGCACGTCAAGGGCGGAAAGCAGCGGGAAAACCCGCTCGCTGGCAGCAGCCAGCAGCTTGTAGCCAGAGCGCTTTACCGATGTACGTTCAGAGCTGGCCTTTTCCGAATCGAGAATAAAGTAGAGGGGCTTGCTTTGGGGCTCATGTTGCCAGTCGGTCACATTCAGCGCCAGCTGAGCACAGTAAGCAAAGGCATACAGCTTGAGTGTGCCAGGCAAGGCTTGCAGCAGGTACTGAGGATGCGCAGCCAAAAAGCGAATATCTTCACGAAATACGGCATTCAAAAAAGGTAGATAAGGTTGCTCATCCTCATTTTTTACCAGGCTGCCGCTTTGCAGCCTGCCTTGCAAAACGGACAGCAGTTCTTGCTCGACAAAGTTGAGCTTGTCATCGAGCGCATCTTCCAGGAAGAAATCCCCCAACAGACCTGCAAACAATTTGCACAACCGCGTATCTGGTGCGCTGAGATCGGCTTGCCCACTCTTCTTACCTTTGGCCTTAAACAACAGGAACAGCGGTGAAATATGAAAGAGTGCATCATTTGAAAAATAGGCTCGCTCAAGCACCTGCCAAAAATCAGGATCGTCGAGCTTGCCTGCAAACCGGGCTTTGCACTCCTCCTTAAATTGCTCAAATTCATAGGCAGTCACCTGCTTGCGCAAGGAAAGCCCCAGCACGACACCGGTCACGGTATCCCAGTCAAACTCATTGCCTTTGTTGCGAATGGGCCAGTAATTGGTGAGCTTGTTTTTATCAACCGGAGCTAATCCGACAGGAATTGGATACAGAGACATGACTATCTGGTTCCTTCTACAGTGATCATGCCGTCATCCAAACCAAGACGGTAATGCTGATCACCTTCGTAATAGTGAAGAACAGGGCTCTTTTTAGCGACAGCGCGGATTTGCTCAACCATCTCATCAAGCAACACGATGGCATTCTTGTCGTACTTGTTTGGCCGATAGCCATTGTTGAGCTTGCAGATCAGCTCAAACAGATTGAGGTTGATTGCCATTGGTGCCAAGGGCTGATCATCAACCTTCAGATAGGCGCTGAAATGATCGTGTTTCTCGACATGCTGACGCTGAATTGCGCTGTAATCAGCTTTCAGCTCGACAGGTGCCGCGACATGACACTGGCCAAATTGACCAAGAGAAAGCTCTCGCTTTGACAACTCAGGGGCATTGCGGTTGGCATAAACAAAAATGGCCGGGATCAGCGCTTTCACATAGAAATTGCGCAAGGCCAGCTGGCTTCCACCCTCCCCAAGATACTGACTATGCTGCAGCCAGACAGTGGCATAGTGTTCAAGTACCTGCTCTTCAAAATCGACTTTGAATTGGTGATGGTAGTTATTGCCAAGCTCACAGTCCTTAAGCAGATAAAAAAGGCGCAGAAGGGATGCGGCTTGACCCGCTTTATCACGAGGCTCGTTGAATATGAGCCCCAGTTTTGCCAGCTCGACCATAAAGGCATCCAGCACCTCATCCGGTAGATTCAGCTCATAACGCAGCACAAACTGGTCTACCGCTTGGGTATGAATCAAGGCAGGATCAAAGTCAGCAAGACGCAGGCTTAGCTCGCTGTCTTTAGCCATAAACAGGTTGTCAAAGAGGTAATGTTCCCCAACCAGAAGCTGATGCAACAGATCCAGCAAGGCGCGAGTCGTAATGAATTGATCCTTGATCAAACGGGTTTTGAACAGCGTGGTAATGATAATCTCTTGCACGTGCTCATTGGCCAACAGCCTGAAATTGGCGATGAGGCGCATGTCGCGTTGGCGTTGCTCATCTGCAAGGGCAATAGCATGAAACAGATTGTCATCGGTTGGCTGAGTTAACCGCTTGAGCAGTTGACGCATAAAGCTTGAATAGCTGCCAGCGTCATCATTAAAACGAAATTTTGGATAGGACTCGAAATCCAGAAAGTGATATGCCCCTTGCGTTCTCTCGCCACTATCCAAAAAACGCTCGATCACGCCACGCAACTCACTGTGACGCTCAGCCCCTTCTTTGGCAAAGTTGGCCAGCATACCGATATTGATACCAACCACCAGGGGTTGAGCCCCGTCTCCTGCACGATCAAAGAGTTCGTTTAGCGCATCGATTGCTGATTGATGAGGCGAAAAGCTATGGGTTGCATCCAGATGGAAGGTATATCTGTTTTTATATTGGTCATAGCTACGTGACAATATTTCAGATTTGCCATCACCACTACTGCCGCATAAAAACACACATTCACCAGGCAGCAATGCACGGAGGCACTTCTCAAAGTCATGCTCGATTTCGGGTGTAACATAGAGATAATCCTTGAGATCATCAAACAGATCTCTCTGACGTTGTGTTGTCGTCTTGACCGAGAAAGAAGAAGATTTAGCCAAGACCCCGAGGGCCTTGCGAAGGGGGATTGAGCTCACGGTATAACCCTGCCATTTCCATATCAGCAAGATAGTAACCGATTGAATCATTGAGAGACTACTAGAAAGACATGTCTTTGTATGACTCCGTGCACTCTGTCATATCATCCCCTAATTAGTAATCTAGCTTTCTCACACCATTAGCCCTAAACGCCCCCCCCTTTTAAAGTAAAGATGTCGCCAGCGCCTCCGGCTCGATTGCTCCCCATTTAAGTTGCCCCCTACCAACACCAAAACAAAAGTTGCATATTTTAGGGTATTCCTCATCGTGTTATCACGAGTAATCACCATATTAGATACAGCTTACGACTGCTTTAATGACCATAAAATAGCAATCAACACGATGTTTTAACTAGATATTTGCAACCCGCACCGGGTTATCGTTCCGCAGAGTGCGCCACCAGTGAAATCGTTTTCTTTTTAGGCAAAGAACCTGAGTTAAATCAAATAAAGTTGCATACCGTCTTTGGTATGGTGAGAAGATACAAAGCGATCCTCTTTGTCGCTTCCCCTGCTGGCTCCGCCAGATGCAGCATTTTCTGCGCCTTGAAAGCGAGTTATGACGCCATGATCACCATCACCCTCGATGGGGCTCAGTTGACGGTTGACCCGACCAGAACCCTGCTCCAGATAGCAAAACAGCACCAGATCGATATCCCCTCCCTGTGCAGTGACAACACCAGCGCTCCCAAAACGCCGTGCGATCTCTGCGTGGTCGAGATTGCCGGGCTCGGCATCCGGCGCGCCTGCGAGACGCGCCCCGAGGCAGGGATGATGGTCACGACGCAAAGCGATGCCCTGCGCGCACACCGCCAGCAGGCGCTCGGCCGCATCCTCGCAGATCACTACGCCGATTGCGAAGCCCCCTGCCAACGCGCCTGTCCGGCCGGGGTGGACATTCAATCCTATCTGCACCACATCGCCATGGGGGAGCACGAGGCGGCGATGGCCGTCATCAAGCAGACCCTGCCGATGCCCCTCTCCATTGGCCGGGTCTGCCCCGCTTTTTGTGAAGCGGAGTGCCGCCGTGCTCTGGTGGATGAGCCGCTGGCCATTCGTCAGCTCAAGCGCCATGCCGCCGATCTCGATCTGGCCGAAATTGCCCCCTATCAACCGACAAAGAAGCCCGCCAAGGGCAAGCGGGTGGCCATTATCGGCAGCGGCCCGGGCGGCCTCACCTGCGGTTATTATCTGGGTTACGAGGGGTTCGAGGTCGATCTGTTCGAGGCGATGCCCGAAGCGGGTGGTTGGCTGCGCTACGGCATCCCCGAATACCGGCTGCCCAAGGCGATCCTCGATCAGGAGATCGACCTGATGTGCCAAAGCGGCATGCGGATCCACACCAGACAGCGACTAGGCCACCAGATCACCCTCTCGGCGCTGTGCCGCGACTATGATGCGGTCTGTCTGGCGGTTGGCGCTTCCAAGGCGGTGCCGATGGATTACCCGGGCAGCACCCTGGCCGGCTGTTATCTCGGGGTCGATTACCTCAAGGATCGGATGCTGACCAAGCGGCTCACCACTGGCAAGAAAGTTGCGGTGATCGGCGGCGGCAATACCGCTATCGACTGCGCCCGCACAGCGGTCAGGCTGGGGGCTGACACCGCCCTCATCTATCGCCGCACCCGCGCCGAGATGCCCGCTGAAGCCTACGAGATCGACGAGGCGGAGCACGAAGGAGTGCGCTTCATGATGCTGACCAATCCGGTAGAGAATCTGCCAGACAGTCGTGGTCGCGTCTGTCAGGTGCGCCTCGAGAAGATGGCCCTCGGCGAGCCGGACGCCTCCGGTCGCCGCCGCCCGGAGCCCACTGGCGAGTACCTCATTGAAGAGTTCGATACCGTGATTGCGGCGGTGTCACAGCAGCCGGATCTCAGCTTTATGGAAGGGGAGCCCCTCACCCTCCCCTTCACCCGCTGGCAGACGCTGGAGTCCCATCCCGAGACCATGCACAGCGGCCACGGCAACCTGTTCGCCATCGGCGATCTGCGCCGCGGGCCCGCCACCGCCATCGAGGCGGTTGCCGATGGCCGCAAGGCGGCGCTGGCCATCGATCAGTTCCTCCACGGTGACATGATCGACCCGGTTCGTCCTTTCAACGCCTGCAAGGCCCCCAAACTCAAGCAGGTCGATCCCGCCCAGTTTGCTCACCTGAAAAAAGTCGCCCGCACCATCATGCCTCATCTGGCAGACGCCGAGCGGGAAGGAAGCTTTGCCGAGGTGGAGCGTGGTTTGAGTGATGCCGATGCCCGCAGCGAAGCCAGCCGCTGCCTCGAGTGCGGCTGTCAGGCCAACACCGATTGTGCACTGCGCGACTACGCCACCGAATACAAGGTCGAGCAGAGCGCTCTCGATACCAGCCAGTGCCAGAAGTTTGCAGTGGATAACAGCAGCGAATTTATCGTGTTCGATGCCAACCGCTGCATCGGCTGCGGCCAGTGCGTGCAGACCTGTGGTGAGCAAGCGGTACAAGGGGTGCTGAGCTTTGCCAAGCACAGCGATGGCACCCTCTCGAACCGCCCGCAGTTCGACACGGGGCTCTCGATGGGCGACTCCCACTGCGTGCAGTGCGGCGCCTGTGTACAGGTCTGCCCCACCGGCGCCCTGGTGGATGCCCGCGACAAGTCGCAGGGGCGCACCGAGCTGCTCACGCCGGTCAATACCATCTGCACCTACTGCGGGGTCGGCTGCGGCGTCACCCTCTATGTCGATGAGGTGCACAACCGCATCCGCTATGTGGAGGGAAATCGCAACTCGCCGGTCAATCAGGGGCTGCTCTGCGTCAAGGGGCGCTTCGGCTTTGACTTTATCCAGAGCGAGGAGCGCCTCACCACCCCGCTTGTCCGTAAAAATGGCGAGCTGGTGCCCGCCAGCTGGCTGGAGGCCATTGAGTTGGTTGCAGAACGCTTCAACGCCCTGCGCCAGCGCTATGGCAGCGATGCGCTGGCGGGTTTCTCATCGGCCAAAACCACCAACGAAGAGAACTACCTGTTCCAGAAGTTCATGCGCCGGGAGCTTGGCACCAACAACGTGGATCACTGCGCACGGCTCTGCCACGCCTCCACCGTTACCGGGCTGGAGGCGTCACTCGGCAGCGGCGCCATGACCAACGACATCCCGAGCATTGACCACTCGGACCTCATCTTCATCATCGGCTCCGACACCTCGGCGGCCCACCCCATCATCGGCTCCCATATCAAACGGGCCGTCACCACGGGCAAGGCGCGGCTGGTGGTGGCCGATCCGAAGCGGATCGAGATGGCCGACCATGCCAGCCTCTATCTGGCCCACCGCCCCGGCACCGACGTGATGCTGCTCAACGGCCTGATGCAGCAGATCATCCAGAACAACTGGCACGACAAGACCTATATCGCCGAGCGGGTGGAAGGGTTCGAGGCGCTGCAAGCGGAGGTGCTCTCCCCCGCCTATGCACCGGACAAGGTCGCCCTCGTCACCGGCGTACCGGCCGAGCAGGTGATTGAGCTCGCCCGCCTCATCGGCACCGCCGAGCGCACTGCCATCTACTACTCCATGGGGATCACCCAGCACACCACCGGCCACGACAACGTACGGGCCATCGCCAACCTGCAACTGCTGTGCGGCAACATCGGCATCGAAGGGGGCGGCATCAACCCGCTGCGGGGCCAATCCAACGTGCAGGGCGCCTGTGACATGGGGGCGCTGCCCAACTGCCTGCCCGGCTATCAGAAGGTGGCCAACCCCGAAGTACATGCCCGCTTCGCCGCCGCCTGGCAGCAGCCAGACTTACCGCGCACACCGGGCCTTACCCTCACCGAGACCATCGATGCCGCCTGTGCGGGCAGCATCAAGGGGCTCTATGTTATGGGGGAGAACCCGGTGCTGAGCGATCCGGACCAGCATCACGTCATTGAGGGGCTCAAGCAGCTGGAGTTTCTGGTGGTGCAGGATATCTTCCTCTCGGAAACCGCCCAACTCGCCGATGTGGTGCTCCCCTCCTGCTCCTTTGCCGAGAAGAGCGGCCACTTCACCAACACCGAGCGGCGGGTGCAGCGCATCTCCCCCGCCCTCAAGGCGCCAGGTGAAGCGCGGGAGGATTGGTGGATCATCCAGCAGATCGCCAACGCCATGGGCGGCGACTGGCGCTATCAACACCCGCAGGAGATCACCGCCGAGATCTGCCAAGTCACCCCGCAATACGCCGGCATCCAGTGGGATAAGGTGGATGTAGAAGGGCTACAGTGGCCCTGCAACGACGCGGCCCCCGAAGGCACTCGCCTGCTCCATGGCAAGCAGTTCACCCGTGGCAAGGGGGAGATGGTCGCGACCCCGTTCCGCTATGCCGCCGAACTGCCCGACGAGACCTATCCCATCGTGCTCACCACCGGCCGCCTGCTGGAGCAGTTCCACACCGGCACCATGACCCGCAAGACCAAGGGGCTCGACAAGCTGGCTGGCCCGCGGGTGATGATGAGCGTGGTGGATGCGCAGCGGTTGGGGATCTGCAACAGCGAGCGGGTGAAGGTCACCAGCCGCCGCGGCCATATCGAACTGCCCGCCTTCGTCACCAAACGGATGCAGCCAGGAGTGGTCTTTATCCCGTTCCACTTTGCCGAAGCACCGGCCAACCGGCTCACCATCAATGCCACCGACCCGCACGCCAAGATCCCCGAATTCAAGGTGGCAGCGGTGCGCATCGACAAGCTGGAATCCCCGTCGCAAGCTGGAGATCTATCCATGCAGAAGGAGCCAGCCAAGCCAGACATCGAGGTTGCCTGAGGGGAATAGCAAAACCTGAGTAGCCGCCTGCCGGGAGAGTTGGCCCGCAGGCCTTCATCCTTGGTATTGCGATAGCAAAAGAGGGATATGAGAAGGGGCTACCAACCAAAATGCACAAAGGGTTAGCTTCGCACAGAAGCTAACCCTTTGTTTTATATGGTGCCGATAAGGGGAATCGAACTCCTGACCTTCGCATTACGAATGCGCTGCTCTACCAACTGAGCTATACCGGCTTGTCGCCAGCCAGATTCATGAAAAATGGCTGGCGTGTCAATCGAGCCAACTCAATTTTATGAGTTGGCTCATGGTGTTATAGCCCGATTTACAGATCGGCAAACTCGGGGATATGGGCGCGGCCGCGGCTCTCGAGGAAATCGAGCAGGGCCCGGGGGGAGCGCACCAAGATCCGCTCCAGCGGGAAGCCCGCCTCGGTCACCAGCCGGTGGCAATGGTCAAAATCGCCGAGACTGAAAGCGACATGGGAATCGGAGCCGAAGGTGAGGTAGGCCCCCAGATCTCGCGCGGCTTCAACGATGGCACGGCAGTTGCCTTCGCTACCCGGGCGCGAGTGAATGAAGGAGGAGTTGTTGATCTCCAGCGCCACCCGATAGTCCGCAGCCGCCTTGACCACCGCCTGAATGTCGATGGGAAATGAGGGGTTGCCCGGGTGGCTGATCATATCGACCCGGCCGCTCTTGATGGCGTTGATCATCGCCTGGGTATGGGTTGCCTGATCGCAGGGAGGGAATACCTGCTCATGAAAACCCGCCATGATCATGTCGAGGCGCGACTCATAGCGCTCTGGGAAATCGATCTCCCCGTCGAGGTTTTTGATGTTGGCCTCGATACCCCGCAGGATCCCCACCCCGTCCACCACTCTTGGCAATATCGGCAAGTTGGCAAAATGCCAGACATGAGGGGCATCGGCCATCTCGGGGCCGTGATCCGTGGTGGCGAACAGCTTGATCCCTTTGGCTCTGGCAACGGGCAGATAGTCGTGGATGGTGCTGTAGGCGTGGGTGCTGGCAATGGTGTGAGTGTGGGTATCGACCGGGTACTTCATCTTCTCTCCCCTCATATTTTGAAAGGGCAGCATAACAAAGTAGGGGGAATTGGGCCACGCCGGCACTTGCCACACTTTGTCACAAAATACCGAGGAACTGACATAGTCTGAGCGGAGCTGACTGGCATACTGGCTCCCGTCGATACATGCCTGAACTCGCATCGACAGTTTGTCATCAGGATGATGCAAACTCACTTTCCCCACCGTCGCTCCCCGCGGCGGTTTTTTTTGCCTGTTTGTTACCCTCTGCCACCGTCAACCGGGCAAAAAAATGCCCAACTAGCAAGAAGCAGGTTGGGCGAGACTTAATGTTTAATTGCAGTGGCATAGATATAGAGTCTCGCGCTGTGGAGTTAGTTCCGACCTTTTTGCGCTTTTTCACAAAAAACATTCTGCTAACACCCGTTCACAATCTCTTGACACCTCGCGTTATGAAACGTACTTTTTAAACATTCGTTTAAGTGAGGTGTCCAGTGAGTAAAATCGATACCAAAAACCGTATTCTCGACGCCGCTGAAGTGCTGTTTGCCGAGCGGGGATTTGCCGATACCTCTTTGCGTCTGATCACCAGCGAGGCCGATGTCAATCTGGCTTCCGTGAACTATCACTTCGGCTCCAAGAAGGAGCTGATCCAGGCGGTGCTCGACCGCTATCTGAGTCTGTTCATGCCAGATCTGGATGCCCGCCTGCGGGTGCTGATGGAGCAGGATCAGCTCACCCTGTTGCAACTCTTTGAAAGCTTTGTCGAACCGCTGATGAAGCTCTCGGCGGTGCGGGCCAATGGCCCGGCCATCTTCATGCAGCTGCTGGGGCGCGGCTATATCGACAGCCAGGGTCACCTGCGCCGCTTTATCACCGCCCACTATGGCCCCATTTTGCAGCGGATCACCCAGGCTATCTCCAAGGCCAACCCGGCCCTCTCGCCAGCGGATCTCTTCTGGCGCCTGCACTTCACCTTGGGCACCGTCGTCTTCACCATGGCCTCTGCCGATGCGCTGCGCGACATCGCCCTGGCCGATTTTGGCCAGCAGCTCGATGTCGAGGGGCTGGTACGCAACGTTATTCCTTATCTGGCGTCCGGAGTCGGGGCACCAGTGGAGTCGACCAGGCTCTCCCTGGCCGTGTAACAACCAACAATAAATCAACGGAAACAGTGAAATAGAAGGAACTTCGGTATGATCACATTGCTTATCCTGCTGGTGCTGGCGATTGCCGTTGTGCTCGGCGTCCCCTCACTGCGCAAACAGTGGGTAACCCGTCCTGTGTTCGGCATCTTCAAGAAGATATTGCCGCCCTTGTCGGCCACCGAGCGGGAGGCCATGGAAGCCGGCTCCGTCTGGTGGGATGGCGAGTTGTTTCGCGGCAATCCCGACTGGAAAAAACTGCACGGCTACGGCAAGGCCGAGCTGACCGCAGAGGAGCAGGCCTTTATCGACAATCAGGTCGAAACCCTGCTCGCCATGGTTGATGACTTCAAGATCGTCAACGAAACCAAAGACCTACCAGAACCGGTCTGGGACTATCTGAAGAAGGAAGGCTTCTTCTCCCTGATCATCCCGAAATCCTACGGCGGCCGCGAATTCTCGGCGATCGCCAACTCCACCATCGTCACCCGCATTGCCACCAAGAGCCTGAGCGTGGCGGTCACCGTCATGGTGCCGAACTCCCTTGGCCCGGGCGAGCTGCTGATGCACTACGGCACCCAGGCCCAGAAAGATTTCTGGCTGCCGGGGCTGGCCAATGGCAAAGAGGTGCCCTGCTTCGCCCTGACCGGGCCGGAAGCGGGCTCCGATGCAGGTGCCATTCCTGACAAGGGAATCGTCTGCAAAGGGATGCACAAGGGTGAAGAGGTGCTGGGTATTCGCCTCAACTGGAACAAGCGCTACATCACCTTGGCGCCGCGCGCCACCGTGCTGGGACTGGCGTTCAAACTCTATGACCCGGAAAAACTGCTGGGTGACAAGGAAGAGCTCGGCATCACCTGCGCGCTTATCCCCACCAGCCACCCCGGCGTGCGCGTCGGCGATCGCCACTACCCCATGGGTCTGGCGTTCCTGAACGGCCCGACCTTCGGTAAGGATGTGTTCATTCCGCTCGACTGGATCATCGGCGGCCCGGATTACGCCGGTCGTGGCTGGCGCATGCTGGTGGAGTGCCTCTCCGCCGGTCGCGGCATCTCGCTGCCTGCGCTGGGCACCGCTTGCGGTCACATGGCGAGCCGTACCGTGGGCGCCTACTCCTATGTGCGCAAGCAGTTCGGCATGTCCATCGGCAAGTTTGAAGGGGTGCAAGAGGCGCTGGCTCGCATCGGCGGCCTCACCTATCAGCTGGAAGGGGCCCGTCGCATGACCGCAGGTTCGCTGGATTTGGGTCAGGCACCGGCCATCGTCACCGCGATTTCCAAGTACCACATGACCGAAATGGCGCGTCAGATCATGGATGACTCCATGGACATCCACGCCGGTCGTGCCATCCAGCTGGGCCCGAAAAACTACACCGGCTACGCCTACATGGGTATTCCGGTCGCCATCACGGTGGAAGGGGCCAACATCCTGACCCGCAACCTGATGATCTTCGGGCAAGGGGCCACTCGCTGCCACCCGTACGTCTTTGCCGAGCTGGAAGCGGCAGCCGATACCGACGTGGAACGCGGTCTCGAGAAATTTGACGCCCTGCTGATGAAACACATCGCCTTCGGCGCTGGCAACTTCTTCGGTTCCCTGTTCCAGGGGCTGACCCTGGGTCAGTTCAACAGCGCGCCGGTAGCCGGTGAAACCGCCCGCTACTACAAGCAGCTCTCCCGCATGAGTAAAGGGCTGGCCCTGTGCGCCGACGTATCCATGCTGATGCTGGGTGGCGATCTCAAGCGCAAGGAGATGATCTCCGCCCGTCTGGGGGACGTGCTGAGCCACCTCTATCTGGCCTCCGCTACCCTCAAGCACTACGAGGATCAGGGCCGCATGGTCTCCGATCTGCCGTTCGTGCAGTACGCGGTGGAGCGCAACCTCTACCTGATTGGCAAGGCGTTCGAGGGCTTCTTCCAGAACTTCCCGAACAAGGTGGTGGGTGCCGTACTCAAGCGCGTGGTGTTCCCGTTCGGCGTCGGTTACAAGATGCCGGCCGACGATCGCTGCCACGCCATCTGCCTGGCCATGATGAAGCCGGGCGAGTTCCGCGACCGTCTGACCGCCCTCTGCTATGTGGGCAAGGACGAGGCAGATCCGGTCGGCCTGATGGAGCGCGCCTTCCAGGCCATGGTCGCAGTGCAGCCCTACGAGAAGAAACTGGTGCAGGCCCAGAAAGAGGGCAAACTGCCCCGCAAACTGGCGCTGCCGGAACTGGTGGAAGCTGCGCTGGCCAAATCGGTGCTGAGCAAGGACGAAGCGGACAAGCTGCTGGCCGCCGATGCCCTGCGCTACGAAGCCATTCAGGTGGACAACTTCGCCCCGGGCGAGCTGGAGGGAATGGCGCAGGCCAGCCCCATCCATCACGCCGCCTGACAAGCGATAATCAAAAAGGCCCCTTTCGGGGCCTTTTTTTATGGCAATAGCCACGCACTGACCGTTCGCACATCCTGCGTACAGCCAAGCAGGCCGGAGTTTGCTATCTTGCGGCCATCATTTGCGTCTAGAGCAAGCACAACCCATGAGCATTATTTTGGGCATAGACCCGGGATCGCGGATCACCGGTTACGGGGTTATCCGGGTCGTCGGCGGCAAGGTCGAATATCTGGGGTCGGGCTGTATCCGCACCGACTGCGGCGAGTTGCCAGACCGCCTCAAGCAGGTCTATGACGGGGTATGCGAGATCATCACCCAGTTCAAGCCCACCGAATTTGCCATTGAGCGGGTCTTTATGGCCCGCAACGCCGACTCGGCCCTGAAACTGGGGCAGGCCCGGGGCAGCGCCATCGTTGCCGCAGTCAACGCCTATCTACCGGTGAGCGAATACTCTGCCACCCAGATCAAGCAGGCGGTGGTGGGGACCGGCGGCGCCAGCAAGGAGCAGGTGCAGCATATGGTGACCCATCTGCTAAAACTCTCCGCCACCCCGCAGGCGGATGCGGCGGATGCCCTCGGTGTGGCGCTCTGCCACCTGCACACCCGCCAGAGCCTGATCAAGATGGCAGGGCGCGCCAGCAGCTCGGTACGCGGCCGCTATCGCTAAACCTTGTTCGCCCACACGGCTCACCTCGGGATCGCCAAATAAAAAAACCGCCCCGGATATCCGGGGCGGTTTTGTTTGGCCCATCAGCAAGCCGGGACGTCGCTAAAGACGAAATCGCTCGGCTTGGCACTCTGCGTTTGGCTAGACGAACAAGCTACCCGAGCGTACCGGAATACTCTCCTCCTGAGCTTGCAATAAAGGCAGCAGTTCGTTGTAACCGGCATGCAGCTTGTCGCAGGCAGCTTGGCATACTTCTGGATCCGCATGCTCATCCAGAGTGCACCACAACAGCAAATGCCCTCGACCATCCACCGTCAGTCTGGCCGGTTGCAAGGTAGAGAGTGGGCTGTTGACCTGCAACAACAGCAACATGACGCCGGAAAGCATTCTGGTGGGAAGCGGGGCGAGCGGCAGTGCCAGCACATATTGCCCGTCAATCTTCTCGAACCATAGCTCTGGTGCATCCTCAAACCGGATCACCCTGCTCTCGCCCGCGGCGGGTAGAGCCAATCCCAGTGAACCCAACCAATCAATCAGCATATTTACTCCTTCATCATCCAGGAGCGAGCCTGAGTCACAGTGGTAGAGGAGAGAGGCTTGCTCCACGGTTTATTGCGGGCCCCATAGTTATCAGCCAGCTCCCGCAGGGCCTCATTGACCTCGGCCGATGTGGTCGCGCCGACGAGTGCGTGCTCGGTTTTACGCAGAAGTGCCACATTGCTGTCCGGCTGACCGGGACGGAACAGGGAGGGGTAGATCACCTCATGAATGATGTTGTTCGCGACCGTGGCCACCTGACGGCGGCTGGCCTCTTCCTTGCCCAGATCCAGCGCGGCGAAACGCCCTGCCGGGCTCGGTGTATCGAGCAACCTGGCCAGCGCCGGATTGTCTGCCTGATTGAGCTGCGCGGCAAGCCACTGCTGCCGGGCCGGCGAGTCTGCGAGTGTACCAAGCTGATCCAGAGCCTGCGTCAGCGAGCCAGAGAGATCGAGTCGCGCAGAGGGATCCTGATCCAGCACAGATGCAACCAGCACAGAGAGTTGCTCCTGGACTTCCTGACGAAAAAGGGCCGTTGCCTGGACATCCGGGGTGCGCTCTTCGGCCACCGCGGCAAAGTCCCGATCCGGGAGCGCCAGCAGCGCCGACTCCAGATCCTGGAACTGATAATCCTTGCGGCTGCTCTCCCGCCCTTCCAGATGCTGCCCGACCACATCGGCCAACCTCTCCTGCAGATGCTGCTTGTCCGCATCGCTCATGGTGAAATTGAGGGTGCCACTTAACGTGCCGCTGAAATCACCGCGCTCTGATTTGAGCGGCACTGTCACCACTTGATCGGTCAACCCGTCAAGCCCTCTGGTTTGCAACGCCGAGCGTGCACCGACGGGAGCGCCAACTACCCAGTCTGCAATCGCCCCCTTGCGAGTACCGCGATCGGCCGGTTTCCCGCCCTCTTCTTCAAACTTGAGGATCAGGTTCTCGTGCTCGGCGATGGTGGCCCCCCGGGCCTCGGGATGGATAAGTTCAGGCACCGGGACGTTGAGCATGACGCCACCATCTTGCAATGACAGCTTCTCCCCCTGCGCCAGGAAAGGTTGATGCTGCTCCTCCGGGCGACTGAACACCACCGGGAATGAGCCCGATATGTGCGCGGCGCGGGCAATCTCCATGTCTGGCGTCAGGCGGGCGTTAAACAGGATCATCTGGGGACGACCATCAAACATGCCGGTCCCCGTGATGTTCAACTCCTTGATGGCCGGAATATGGCGACCAAGCAGAGCCAGATCGCCGAAGGTCACACCGCCCCCCTGCTCAAGGCGCTGACGAATGGCTGCGACGTCGGGTCTGGCTGCCAGCTCGGGGTGGGCCTTCAATTGCGCCAGAACCGAACTGCGTGACTCCTGCTTGAGTATCCTTTCGAGCGGGACGGCATCCGACTGCAGACGCGGAAAGATGTTGCTCAGCAGTTGTACGAAGCTGCCAAGTTTACCCAGCTTGAGTTTTTCGAGCACGCTGGCGATCGCTTTGCCTGCTTCGCCACTCATGTGCTGGGCCAGGCTGATCTTTTTAACCGGCGAATCAAGCAGGCTGATGAAGTCCATCTCGTCAGAGAGCGCCTTGAACTCGTTCGCATTCATACCGGCAGCAAGCAGTGCGGCGGTAATGGCGCCGGCCGAGGAGCCAGAGAGTGTGCGGATCCCCTCCAGTTTCCCCTGCGCCTCCAGTGCCTGGATGGCGCCCGGATAGGCAGCCCCTTTGGCGCCGCCACCACTGAGCACCAGGCTGGTGATGGGTGGCCGGGCCAGAGTAACGGATGCCGAGCCATCCTGCTGGCGGGTGATGGTCACCTGACGCGGGCCGCAGCCCTCACAGATCACATCGCTCTTGGCAGAAGCCGCCAACGGGGCATGGCTCACACTCTCCAGCCGGGGGCCGGATACGCCACCCAGAGTCGCGACAAGGCTGGGTGCACTCTCCTGCGGTCGGCCAGGTTGCGGCTCGACAGCAGGCGTGTGGGTCGATGGTGAAAGACTGGGGGCTTGCTGAATCTGCATGGCGCTTCTCCTGTTACGATGGAATTGTCCCCATTCTAGGGATGCAACCCATGGTCGTTTGGCAACAGAAGCCGCGATTTTGTCAATGGGGGGATTTATTTTCTCTCGTGAACATCGGCGCGCTCCAGCGTCACCGCCATCGCCCGCGAGAGCGCGTCAAGCTGGCCATCGAGACTGGCGTCGATGATCCCCACCTCGGTTTCGAGGATGCAGCCACCCTGATCGAGGCGGGCATCGGCAGAGATCTCGAGATACCCGATCTCGGGGAAATCCTTGTGCACCCGGGCAATCTGATCGCGTACCGCCTGCACCTGCTCGGGATTGACCCGCACCGTCACCTGCTTCTGGTTGCTCACCAGCGAGAGCGCCTCGCGCACCACCTTGAGGGTAAGCGCCACCTGATCGTAATCGTGCAGGATCTTGCGCACCGCCTGCAGCACCACCTCGCTCATCTGTTGTTCCACCGTGCGGTAGTATTGCTGGCACTGCAGCTGGGTCTGGTGCACCAGTACGGCCTGCTCGCGGCGAGCCTCCTCGATGCCAGCCTGCCAACCGAGCTGCTTCTGCTCCTCATAGACGGCGCGCGCCTCCTCGACGATATCGGCAGCCTGTGCCCGGGCGGCATCGACCAGCGCCTGAGCACTCAGATAGGCCTGATAGTCGTGACTGCGCAGGATCCGCTGACCGGGAGCCAGTTGCAGGTGTTCACTCTTTATTTCAACAAATGGCAGCATTGTGGCGTTACCTGTTTGGCAATTTTGAGACAGAGTGCGCGAGCGAGTGGCAGCTCGGCATCAGCCAGTGACCAGCCTGGGCGCAGGGGTGATACCGGCAAACGTAGCGCAAGGCGACGGGCCCAGGCGGGATGAGCTGTCCCCGCCGCAGCCAGCCAGAATCCCAAGCCTGCCGCCTCCAGCGAGGCACTATCGAGCGTGGCGGGCAGCGGTTGCTGCCAGCCGGCAGGCCAGGGGCCGATCAGGAGGTCGAGGCGGGCGAGCAGCGATCTGTGCCCCTCCTCTCCCAACACCGCGATGATTTGGCGCAGCACAGGCGCTTGCAGGCAGTGGCGGATCGCCTCGCCATGGAGCACGGCGCCAAGCTGGCGCAGCACGAGCGCCAGCGCCTCGGCTGGAAAGAGCGCCAGCCCGCCAAGCTGCGCGGGCAGTTCGTAGTCGATAGCCAGTGCCAGCTCGTCGAGCAGGGCCTGATTGCAGGCAGGCAGAGTGCGCCACTCGGGCACACTCGCCTGCAGCCAGCGCCACGAGGCGGGGAAGTGCTCCTCGTGCAGATAGCTGGCCGGACAAAAACGCAGTTGATAGGGGGTAAGGCCGACCGCCATCAACGACTCCGACGCCGGTGCCACATGAATTGGGCCAGATTGGTGGTCACCACCAACGCCAGCAGGAGTGCAATCAGTCCACCCAACCGCCATCTGGAGCCTTCACTCACCTCGATGGAGAAGAGGGTGGTATTGCGCGGCATCAGGGGGCTCTGGCGTACATCGGCCGAGGGTACCAGCACCACGCTGATCCGGTCGTAGGCAAGCCCTTCAATGCTGTTGTTGACCAGCTGCTTGATCTGCGGGATGTAGGTGTCGAGCTGGATATCTGCCGCATGCTTGATAAAGACCGAAGCCGAGGCGGGCGATGGCTTCTTGCTGATCCCCTCGTTCCCTTCGGGCAATACCACATGGACGCGGGCCACCAGCACGCCGTCGATCTCCGAGAGGGTGTGGGAGATCTCCTGCGCCTTGGCGTAGTTGAGACGAGCCCGCTCCTCGGTGGGCGAGGAGATGAGGCCATCCTTGGGAAAGACATCCTGCAGGGTGGAGAAGCTCTCGCGCGGATAGCCCTTGCGCTTGAGCAGTTCAACCGCCTGCGCCACATCGGACTCCTCGACCAGCAGCTTGATGTTGCCATCCTTGTCAGGCTGCTTGTCCGAGGAGATCCCCTCGGTGCGCAGCAGCGCCAGCATCTCGTTGCCCTCTTTCTGGTTCACCCCGGTATAGAGCTCCACCTTGCAGCCACTGAGCAGCAGGGAGGTGCACAGCACCCCCATCAGCATCGATCTCTTCACACTACCTCACTGGGTCTTCAACAGGGTTTCTACGTTCTGGCTCATCTTGCCCACGGTCTTGGCAATGAGCTCCTCCTGCATGGTGATCCGCATCAGCGACCACTGCATCTGCATCAAACTGTTGGGGTCATCGCCCGGCGTTGCCAGTTCGGCCTGCAGGCTCTGTTTGGCCTCGACAAACTGCTGCTTGATCTCGCCGATTTCGCCAAGCAATGTACCGCCGATCCCCTGAACGCTGCCGCCCATCGCCTGCTCGAAGGTGGCGATCTGGGCACCGGGAACATCCGCCGCTTTCAGCTCATCCAGGCTGGTCACCACGGCCTGCGCGCTTTGTGCTATCTCCATCACTCCTCCAGATCCAGTTTGTGTGCGTGACGCACCAGATTGTTGACCATGCCGTTGTGCGGGATCAGGGTCATCAGTTCACGTCGGGCCAGCTCGGCCAGATAGTCGTTACCGGACCATGCCCCCTGCCCCCGTAGCTCTGCCATCACCTTGAGCAGCACCGTCTCCCGCCGTGACGAGAGCGGGTCAAACTCCCGCATCAGGGCGCGCAGCTCTGGCAGGTCGATGGCCGCCACCACTGGCAGCTGGCGCTCGCCAAAGCGCTCAATCAGCTTGCTCGCAACCGGCTTGAAGAGCAGGTCGGCTACCCCGGCCGTTTTCTCATCCTGCAGATAGACCTGCCAGAGCAGCTCGCGCCGGGTGGCGGGAGAGTGTCCCTCCAGCAGCACTTCCAGTGGCGTCCCCTCTTTCCAGCGCGTCAGCAGGGCACTGCTCTCCTCTTTGGCCAGCAGCCGCTCAAACTGTTGCCGCTCTGCCGCTGCAGGCGGGGGTAAGCCCGGCGGCGTCACCGCCAGCGGACGAGTGCCTAGCTCGTTACCATCGACCTTCATGAGGCAATCTGTTCGCGCATGCCGGCGGCAAAGTGCTGCAAGGAGGAGAGCTCGCTCTGCTCAAGCCGGGCCAACCGGCTCTGCAGTGCATCCAGCCTCGTCAGCCGCCATTCGCACAGGGCGAGCCAGGGTTCCAGCTCGGGGGTATCGCACCCTTTGCCCAGCGCCAGAGCCCCCTCGTAATCTCCCCGGTTCATCAGGGAGGAGAGGCGGATCAGGGTGACACACTCGCTCATCTGCGGATCGCTTGCGAGCCAGTCGGCGATGGCGGCGGCCTGCGAGTGACAATGATGACCGGTGCCGGCCACCGCCAGTTCGGCCAGCTGCCGTTTCAGTTGGCGATCCATGGTCACACCTTCTGCAAGATGCCCTGCATCAGATCTTTCATGCTGCGGGTCACGGTGGAGTTGATGTTGTAGATCACCGACCACTTGTTAATCTTGTGCTGCAGCTCGGCCAGCCTGGCGGGGTCATCGGGATTATCTTTCAGTGCGTCAATCGCAGCTTTTACGTCATTGTTGGCATCGTTCGCCTGCTTCTTCAGCGCCTCGGCGACGTTATCCAGGGTATTCCCCGGGTTAAAAATGGGTTCTGCCATCTCTTATGCTCCTTTGATCTGCTCAAGTATCTGCATGCCCGCCTCGATGGCGTCCGCTTCCTGTTGCCACTGCCGGTACTGCTGCGGAGATCCCCCTCGCATCAGCTGGCGCTTGACCTCCCCCAGCGCCTGCACCAGCTGCTCCTGCAGCACGCGGGCGAAGGCGGGATCAGCGCCGGACAGTCGCGTTTCCAAACTGGTCATCATGGCTTTCGCCCCCTTTCAATCTGACGATGTATTGCTGCTTGCCCTTGCTCACCACCACTGCATCGCGCTGGATAGAGAGGATGCGAACTCCGTTGGCTGTCGCCCCTCCGACCGGGTAGCGGCGGTTGTCGGCCAGGGTGACGTAGGGCACCCGACCGAGGGAGACACTGCGCACCTCGAACTCCAGCTCATCCTGACGGGGCGAACGGCTCTGGTTGATCAGCTCCAGCATGGGGTGAGAGCCGAACTCGCGGCGAAACTGCAACTGCAGTTGCTGAAATTGCGCCAGCCTCGCCTCATCCAGCTGACCTGACAGCTCGATCCGGTCGCGCGATTCACTCACCCGCAGCAAACCGGCCAGCCCCTGCTCCTGCAACATGGCATCGAGTCGCTTGCGATGGGCTCCGGCTACCTGCACCCGGTTTTCGATGCCGAGTAGCCCCGGCACCTCCTGCTTCAGCAGGGATTCAATGCTGTTCCAGCGTTCATCCTGCGCACTGATGGCTCCGCTCAAGCGCAGCCAGCCGGGCTCCTTGCCATTGCGGATCTGCAACTGCTCGTAACCGAGTTTTTGCAGGATGAACCCAGCGCCCTGACGCAGATCCTCCATGGTGCGCAGGTCGAGGCGATAGCTGAGCCCCTTGCCATCGAGATACTGCTGCAGTGCGAGGCGGTTGCCGTTTTCATCCACATATCCCGAGAGCAACCAGAGTTCGGGGTCACTACTGTTGAGCACCACCTGGCGATAGACTGGCGCGGCCAGAAAGCGCTTGAGCTCCTGCTCATTGCGAGCGGTATCGCTCTCGCTGCTCCCCTGCCACCAGCCGTGGCCAAGCATCACAACCACCGCCATAACCAGCGACAGGCAGAGGCCAACCAGCCACCACTCGGCACTGCCGGCACGCCGCCGTGGGCGCGCCGGTGCCGCCATAGCAGGCAACGCCTCCAGTTGTTCGGGCAACGACCGGCTGCTGTCGCAAAAACTCCAGAGCAGGGGGCCAGCCTCCAGCCGGGTACCGGCCATCAGCTGTGCACCTGCCTCCAGTGCCGCGCCATCCTGAGTTGGCGTGATGCCCTCAGCCCACCCCTGCAGGTTGATCCCTTCGGCCGACACCAGCAGCACCAGATGCTCGGGGGCCATCCCCTCATCCACCAGCACCAGATCGGCCAGCAGCGGATCGGAGCCGATGACCAGACGCCCTTCCGGCAGGGCTACCTCTACCCCGCGGTTAAGCCCGCGATAAACGCGGCACTTCCAGCTCATCGACCAGCTCCGGCCGGAGTCGCCTGCATGCACCAGCTGGCCGCCGGGGTGCATTTTTGATCCTTCGCCATCTCGACCAGACGCCAGCCCAGCTCATTGCCCATCCGGCACTGGATAAGGGCGGAGCTCTTGCCCCCCTGACGCAGCAGTTTCTGCACATCCCGCGCCGCTGCCAGCGGCTGGCACTGGGCGCCGCCCAGCACTTTGCCAAGAGAGAGACTCTGGTTGGAAATTTCGTCGACACCCAGCACTCCGGCGCGCAGATCCTGGCCATTGCCCAGCGCCAGATAGTGGGCGATGCCGTCATCGATCAGACGAGGCTCAATGATAAAGAGCCGCACAGAACGACGGGTCTGGGTCTCCTTGCTGCGAAACAGCGCTCCCAGATAGGGGATGTCGCCGAGGAAAGGCACCTTGCTCAGGTTTTCACTCATCTCGTCGCGGTAGATACCACCGATCAGCAGGCTCTGGCCGTGGCCAACCCGGGCTATGGTGTCCACCACGGTACGGCTGATGGTCGGGATGCCGTCGATGCCGGAGCTGTTTGGCTTCTGATTGCCATCCTCGATATGGAGGCTCAGGCTGATCTCGGGCTTGTCGCCCATCTGGATCACTCGTGGCGTCATCCGCAACATGGTGCCGTAGGTAATGTCCTTCAGTTCTGCCACTCGCTCCCCACTGATCTTGACGTAGTAGGTTTCGCTGTGGTCGATCACCGCCTGGGTATTCTCCTGGGTCAGCAGGGTCGGGCGGGAGACCACCTGGGCATTGCCCTCGTTCTCCAGCAGATTGACCCGGGCCAGCAGATAGTCGAGCCCTTTGGAATCCACCAGACTGCCGAGGGCGGCGCCCCCTTCAATGCCCTTGCGATCGCCGGTGGTCTTGATGATCACCTGCTGGTTGGAGCCGGCGCGGATCCCCACACGCCAGTCCACCCCGAGCTGGGAGAGATCCTCGGCATTGATGTCGATGATGGAGAGGGCCACTTCGATGCGGGCCGCCGGTTTGTCTAGCGCCGCAATCAGCTTGCCGTACATCGCCATCCGCTCCGGCGCATCGCGCACAATCACGGCGTTAAGAGAGGGGTCGGCCTGTACGATGGCCTGACCGGAGGCAACTTGCCCCCCCTTGCTCCCCTCGCCGTTCACCATCTGCACACCCGCATCGGAGAGCAGTCGGGAGAGGATGGTTGCCACGCCGGGGGCATCGACGCTGGTGTCGCGATACTGGATGGAGCGATCGGTGGCTGAGGCATATTTGAGCGGGAAGATCTCGATGGCGAGCGGCCCGGTCTTCTCGCTGCGCAGTTGGGACTGCTGCTCCAGTGCCACCGCCGTCTGCTCGATGAGTTCGAGATAGCGCGGCGGGCCCGAGACATAGACCAGCCGGTTATCGGCATCGGGGCGCCAGCCAAAGCGGGGTTCCCAGATACCGGCCCGCTGCAGCGCCTGTTTCAGCTCGGCGGCACCGGTCTGTTCCAGATTGATGAGGCGAGACTGCACTTCGCTGTTCTTGAAAACGTAGAGCACGTTGCCGTCGTAGTACCAGACCAGGTTGTAAAGAGAGGCAAGCTGCTGCAGGAAGGCGAGCGGCTCGTCGTGCTCGAACTGGCCGTTGACCTGATCGTTGACCTTGTCGCTGACGACCACGGAAACTTCGTAGTTGGCCCCGAAGTTGACCAGCACATCCCGCAGGCTCTCCCCCTCCGCCACATAGCTGTAGGGCATTGGCACCCAGTCGAGATCCTGCGCCATCAGCGGACGCTGCCAGGCCATGCAGACCAGCACCAGCCAGCAGAGCGGGCGGATCACTCTTTGCACGCTCAAGGGTGCCATATCATCTGTCTCCATTGCGGGGCCAGCGCGGCCTCGGTCAGCTGGGGCTCCAGCCGCTCCAGCAGGGTGATGTGCTGGCTAATCCTGAGCTCCAGCTGTGCTTCGTCGAGCCACTCCAGCGCCAACCGGGCTTCCAGCTGCAGGTTGCCCAGCTCATCCAGCACCAGGGCATGCGGGGTGTGACGCCCCCAGGCCACCACCTGTTGCAACAGGCGCTTGAGCAGGGCCGGATCATGGCTCTCCCCCTCACGGTGACGGGTTGAGGTGAGAGGGGTGCTGAGCAGCAACTCGCTCGCTCCGGGGGTCAAAAAGAGGGGATAACCATCGAGTCGCAGATGGTATCTACCCTGTACGTCGGCAACAAAAGGCCCTTGGCCAAGTTTTGTGGCCAATCGATTCAGTAGCGTTTGCATAGTTCCTCGGGCTATCTAGGGCGCGGGAGGCTGCCAGTAGAAGTGATCCTGAGCGAGGGCGATGCCCCGGCCCGCCAGCCACTCATGCAGTGTGTCGCCAGCAGCGGCATCGTCGGGCAGCGCCTGCAGGGCTTGCCAGCAGGTGCCAAGCTCAAGCGGCACCGGCAGCAGCCGCTCAAAGGTGACCTGCTGACCCTGCTCTGCGTACCAGGCCGGCCAGGCCTGTTGCAGCCGCGCTTCGCACTGCGCCTGCAACTGCGCCAGCTCCTGCACGCGTTCGTTCAAGCTGGCGAGCTGTTCGGCAATCCGGCGCTCGAGGCCGGACGGTACATCGACCACGGTTTGCCAGAAGATGGACTGGGCATGGAGCTGGCGGCGCATCAACTGCAGTTGATCAAGCTCGTTGAGCCAGGCGCCATAAAGCGGCTCCAGACGCTGTACCCACCAGCGGTGGAGGGGATAAAGCACCCAGTGCCACAGCCGCTGCGGATCAGCCAGATTGATGTTATCCCCCAGTTGCTGCAACCAGTCATCACGCTCACTGCCCGCAAGGCGCAGCAGCTGTTGCAGCTCATCACGGGAGACGGCCAGCGCAATATCGAGACGGCGCTGAAACCAGATGGACCCGAGCAGGCGCTCCAGACGGGTTCTTGGCAGCAAACGCTGCAGCAACGCCATCTGCTGGGAGCTGATCACGCCGGCGTCCTGATAACGGAGCACGGACTGTCGCCCCACCAGCTGGGCCAGGTTGAGGCTCTCTGGTTGGACAACGGCAACCCGGCGACCTGCAAAGAGGCCCTGATTGGGTGATGTGTGATCTTGCTGACTCATGCTATGCCTTGCTCATCTTGCTGCGGGCAATTTATGGAATAATGTTTCGGTATGCTGGCTATTCTACCCATGGCTCTGCCCTGCGACTTATAAAAAACGTCAGATTATTTTAGTCCGGCGTTAATCTTTGCCATGACGGGCACGGCTAGGGGTACAGCCAAAACGGCGCCGATAACTCTGGGTGAAATAGGACTGGCTGGAGAATCCCGCCTCCATCGCAATATCGACGATGCTCATCTCGCTATTGAGTAATAACTGATGAGCGTAGAGGATCCGCTGTTCGCTGATCCAGGCTCGGGGTGATACGCCATATATTGCGCCAAACAACTCCTTGAATGTGGTCAGCCCCATGCCGAACTCTTTGGCAAATTCGCTGAGCTTCCACTCCATCAGATAATGTTTTTCCATGAACTGCTGCAACCGCTCGACCTGGCGATTGCTCAACTGGCGCAAAATGGACATCAATTGCGGTCCCTGTTCGCCAAAGGCGAGCAGAAAAAGCAGCTCTTCGGTTCGCAACCGGGCCAATTCGGGAGGATGTTCATGCTCGATCAACCCCTGCAAGCCCTGGATGGACTGGTTGATCAGAGGGGATGCATGAAACGGCAGCAGGCTGGGAGCAATCCCCTCAACCCGGCTGACCTCGCTCAGCAGTGAACCGAAACGCTGCAGAAAACCCTGCAAAAAGGAGTTGGAAAGGGGGATCCAGAGCAGGTGGCAAGGCTCGTCGCCAGTCGCAACCGCATAGCTGCCACGGCGCACGAATATCAATTCGTTGGGGAATAACTCATAGGTATCGGTGCAGTCCTGCCAGCTCATCGCGCCATCCAGGAGAACATATATTCCCTCCTGGCGGTGTTCAATGACGCTGAAAGCAGACATGCACCACTGGAGCAGGGCCATATCGCCCTTCTCTGTGGTTGTAATGCCCTTCATTTTTGTTTTCCTGAATCTGCGTGTATTGCAAGTAGCACCTCGGCAGAAAAAGGCTCCGTCCGGGTGGTTTATTATTGGTGTTTATTTTTCTTAGTTATGAATGTCATCATTAAGTGACGACCATGAATTTAATCAACACTTAAATCAGAAGAAAATCCTACAACAATCACCAGCATAAAAACCAGCCAAAAATTAGAGTCATGACACTACTGATACAATTGATAACGCATTTATCAGGCCTTTTTCTTACGTCATTAAATAGTTCGTTACAGAAAGAAACGCTGCAACCAAGCTGATAAATTAATAACCAGTTGATTTCCAGCTTGTTTATTAGATACGGCCTATTATTGACACAATGGATAACAAGGGCGTGGCTGCAATGAAATTACCAATGGGCGACTATTTAAAACCTTAAAAACTTTTTGCTGAGCCGTTGCCTGAATCGCGTCATTGCCAATAAACCGCAACCGGGTACGCACATAGAGTTCACCCTCTCCCCACTGCAGAGGCGTCAGCCGCATATCAAAAACCAGAGGCAGCATGGTCAGCTCATAACGGGTTGAGGCTACCTGCAGTGGCCGTCCTTCCATCACACTCAGAACTGTCACCTCCACGGTGGCAGGGCGAGGTAAATTGGCATTGAGGTGCACCTCCCCTGTCAGGCTCTGCGACACAGGAGGGACAACCGTGGTGCTGACGCAGCCACCGAGAGTCAGCAGCGCGAGCAAGAGCAGCGTTCTCATAACAACCGGATCCTTCTCTCGGTCAGCGGCTTGTGCTCGCCCTGCTGCAGGCGATCCAGCATCTGCTCCTGCGCTCTGCTCAGCGCAAGTGTGCGGCGCAATGCCGCCGCCAGCGGCACAGGTTCAACCAACGCATCACGACCGCTCACAGCCCTACCGGCAAAGCAACCCGTCGCAGAGCGTTCTGCCGCAGATGCCAGCTGGCTGGCGCTCGATTCCTGGATCTTCATGGTCACACCCGTACTCCCATCACCTCGTCACTCTTGCTGACCGGGCCAGGTCGTGGCTGCAGCAGCTCCTGCCAGAATTCGGCGTGCTCCAGCATGCTGGCCAGACTCTCTTCCAGCTGGGTCAGGGTCAGCCGCGAGGCCGACATCTGGCGGTAGAGTTGCACCGTCAGGCTCTCTTCATCGAAACCAAAGTGGAGATTGAACTGATACCAGTTGCGGTTGAAGCTGGCCAACTGGCGAAAGATCCCCTCACCCACCTGATGCAATTCGGCCACATCGACCTGCATCACCAGGTGATCCCGTTCGGGCACCAGAATGAGAGAGAGCTGCAAGTGCTCGTCAAAACAGAGTGCTGCCACCCCCTCCCGGTTCAGGGTCAGGGAGGGCAAACCATATTTGGTGGCAAACTCGGCGAGCAGCCGATTGATGATGACAGTGGCGTCCATGATTTCCTCCAGCAGAGAGGAGAGGATGGTAGCTCGTCATCCCGATGGCGGCTGTCACTCAGAGGCGGCTCTTTTAAGAAAAGTGGTCGGCACACGAAAAAGGCGCCCGCCGGGCGCCTTGCTGCCTGCTCGCGTCAAGCAACCCCGAAGGCTGCCTTGAGCGTCTGGTTGAGGGTCTGGGAGTACTGCTGCATCAGCTGCAGCACATCCTTCATGAAGTTGGCGTTGAAGGCCATGTTGTCTTCAATCTTCTGCTTCTCGGTCTGGCTGATGGTCGCCTTGACTTCATCTTCCTTGGCCGTCGCCTGACTCTCGCCCTGGGCAACCTGCACCGCCGAGTTGCTCATCTGGCCGATGGACTGGATCACGGTACTGGCAATCTGTTGCCGGCTGTTATTGGTCTCAAACGACTTGTTCAGCGTCTTGAGAGTTGCCTTGTCGTTTTTGATCCTTGCCGTCAGTTCTTGTCCCGCGTCCCCCATCTCGAGGCCAGCAGACTTCTTCATATCCCCTATCTGCTTCAGCTCCTGCTGGCGCCCGGCGATATTGGCATTGAGTGCCTTGTCCTGCTTGATCGCCTTGGCAGACTTGTTCAGAGAGAGTCCTCCCGTAATGGCCGAAAAACCGGCCATTACACCGGATACCACTGCCATGACGATCATCAGCTTGGCGCCGCTGCGCATCTCGGCGACCTGTGCTTTCTGGCTGTCGATCACCTGCTGGTTCTCCATGTCGCGCTGGGTCAGTCCCATCTGGCGCGCCAGACGAGCGAGCTGGAAGAGCTGCGACATCAGGTCGAGAGTATCGTTGAGCACCGCACGGGCCTGTTCCAGCTTGGCACCGTCCAGCCGCTGGGTCGGGGCCGGCAACTCGGGGCCGCCCTGACGCTTGACCTCACTGCCGGAGGTGATGCCGCCGGCCGCATGGGTCGTTTCACGATTGCCTGCCGCAAGGGGCTGCTCGACCCCTTCGCTGAACAGGGCATTGGCACGGATCGGATTGAAGGTGCTGTCGTTAATGTTCATAGGTCCATCTCCTTATATGGCGGCCGGTCTGCGGGCAAGATTGCTCATCATCTCGCCCCTTGCACTGATCATCTCGAAGATCATCTCCATGGTCTGCTGGAATGCCTCCAGGATCTGTGAGATAGCCTCCTTGAGCTTGTCGATCACCGCCTGCAACTGGGTCATCTCGCTCTTGCTCTGTTGCAAATCGGCCTGCGCATAAAGCGCAGCAGACTCTTTGGATGACTGAACCGATTTGGTCACCCCTCCGCTCACATCGAGCAACACGTCGGTACCCTGGGTGCCCATCTTCATCACCTTGGCCGTATTGCCTGTCAGTTTCATCGCCTCGACCGACCCCTTGGCCGCAAATCGACCAGCCAGATCACCCACTTTGGTCACCAGCTTGGCGCTCATCTCCGCAGCCGTCCCGCCAATCTTCGCCCCCACCTTGGTAATGAGGCTACCGATGGAGGAGCCGAAGCTGGCCACCATGGAGATGACGGCAAGGGCTATTTCGATCCCCATCAGAGCGGGCCCCAGCTTCTCCATCACCTCCTTGGAGATCAGGCCCGCCTCGGCGGCATGCTGCACTGCCATATTGACCATGCCGACCACGCCGGCGGCGATCATCAGGGCGCCAGCGGCAGCACCCACCCCGGTCGCCACCATGATGGCTCCGATAACGACGGAGGCGATGGCGCTGAGCCAGCCGAAAATCTTGCCAAAGATGCCCGCTTTCTTGGCCTCCTTGGCACTCTCCTCAGCCTCTTTGATCTTCTCCTGGTTCTCGCCAATCTTCTTCTCGTTCAATTCACGAGCGCGCTTGATATCGTCGAGCTTCAGCTTGGTCTGGGTCCGCTCCAGATCGCTGGTGAGCTTGCCCAGCTCAATCTCGAAGGCTGCCGGCGAGGTAAAGGCCGCCGTCACCAGGGCGCCGACGCGGGGCAGCAGCTTGCCGCTGTTCTCCACGGTCTCGCGAACCAGCCGGCTGATCTCTGCCAGCACTTTCTGGCCGGGACGATCATTGCTGGCCGCCAGCGGCGGAGTCAGAGCGACACCAGCGGTGCGGGCTGCACCGCTCGCCTGCGTAACCGCGGCATCGAGCCGGGTTTCACTGCGCGGCTCGGCAGCTGGCTGCAAGCCAGCTACATTACCGATGTTTCCCAGCGGGGAAACGCTTCTTTCATTGCTGATCGGGTTCATCTTGCTGATCCCTTCTGATTGCGATGGCTTCCAACATGACCTTGGCGCTTGCCGCCAGATCAGCCAGCTGGGGGTCACTGCCCGCCAGCAGGTGGGCCGAGTGGAAGCCACTCTCGGCCCCTGTCAAATCCCCCTGTTGCAACCGGCACTCGGCTGCATGAAACGGGAAACGGGGATCTTTCAAATCGAGCATGGCGCCGAAGCTGTAGCTCTGAACTGCCGTTTCGAATTCGCCCATCGCCTGACGGCAGGCACCGAGCCCGAGGAAGTAACGCGGCTCGTAGTGATCCAGCATGCAGAGGGCCTGAAAAATCTTGTGGGCATCTTGCCACTTGCCTGACTGGTACTGCCCGAATGCCAGCGCATAGAGCTGCTCCAGGGTATCGCCGGAGATATCCTTCAACATGGCGATGGTGCCGCCATCGGCAAGGAAGGACTCCAGTTCGGCTTCATACTCCGGGGTCAGGGTGGTGTCGGTCTGCATGTAATCTCCTTAAATGGCGGCAAGAATGTCGCGCATGATGCTGTCGTATTTCTGGATAAAACGGTTGAGGGCTTCGATGGCCGAGTTGTAGCGGGAGCTGACATCGTTGAGCCGGGTGGTCTTCTCGCTCACCTGATCGTTGAGCGGACGTGAGCGGTCACTCACGCTGGTGGCAAAGTTGCCCAGCTTGTTGTTGTCCTTGTCGTACTTGTACTCGTTCTCGACCCCTGCCATCGACCCACTCTGCTTCTTGTCGCTCTCGAGGAATGTCTTGACCGACACATGACCCGAGGCGTCCTTGGGCATCTGATCCAGCAGCTTGAACTCGGGGCCCTCGCGGAACTTGGCGTCATTCTCATAGCCATAAAGCTTGTAATCCATCAGATTGAAATCTGTCTTGAAGGTCTGGCTGGATGAGGAAGAGAGCGCCTTGTTGATCTCTGACTGGATAACCCCGTAGATCTTCAGCTCGGCGGTGAGCGCCTTGAGCTCTTCGTTGATACCGGTACGCTTGTTGTTCTGGGTAAACATCACCCAGGTGAAGGCGTCGATGACCTCCTGATCGATACGATCATCGGTATAGCGACTGATCTGCGCCACGACATCGGGGAGCGCCACCGGTAGCGCCCGCGTGTCGACTTGCTTACTGACCTCATCGAGCACGTCATCGTTGCTCAGGTAGCGGGCAACCAGCCTCTCCAGTTGTGCCCGGGTCAGCCTGGTCGCGTCCTCCTTGCTGATGGAGACGTTGTCTTTCAGCTTGTCGACCAGTGCCCGCTGCTTTGCATTGAGGGTGCCTGACTCGCTGGTTAGCCACTGATCAATCTGGATATGATTTTTGTTGCGGGTGTAATCAGAGATAATGCTCATCACGTCTCCTTAAATCATCAGTCCACGCATCATGGTGGGGCGCCGGCTCTTGCGGCTCTCCCCCTGCTGTTCCGGCAACATCGCCTGCCTGCGGCGAAACTCTGCCAGCAACTCCTGTTCGGCCACGGCGACCTGTTCGCCGGGTGCATTGAACAGCAGCTGGCAGGTCTGCTCCGAGAGCGCAAGGCCGGCCAGCATCTCCTGCAACAGGGCATTGCGCTGCTCGCTGTCGGCGATGGCCTGTTCGGCTCGCTCGATCACATCGCTATGGTGGGCAAAACGGGGTTGTTTCATCATGGCTCCTATTCTATGAGGCCCTTTTGGGCATGCCTGTCACGCAAGGCCGTCCTTTTGTCGTTTTCGCATCTCGCGCAGGGAGCAGACCTGCTCGGCCGCAAGCGCAAACCAGCCGGGTTCGGGTTCGCTGGCGCCGGTCCAGTGGCGATAGAAGCGGCCCAGCCGCTCAGCGCTGAGGGTGCTGCCACGAAACACATCGACGTTGCCATAGAGCTCGTAACCCGCTCCCAGCACTGCCAGCGTCGCCTCCGCCAGCAGGTAGAGGGCGGCAAAGGGGTTGGCAAGACCATCCCGCTCGCCCTCACGGCGCACCAGCAGGATCCAGACCCGGTGCGTGTCGCTATCGACCCGCCAGGCGAGAGAGATGTGGCGATAGTGCAGGGCATGGCCGAGCTGGATCGGGGTCCCCCCCAGATGGTGAGGAGTCACTGTCACGCCGCGGTCCTGCAGCCAGGGGATGAGCGGATCGCCGTTCACAGGCAGACCCTGCCAAGCGGCTGGATATTGATCTGCTGGGTCAGCTCCTGATAGGAGAGCACCGGCAGGGCGTGGTAATCCCCCTCGATGAGCTTGCGCACATAGCGGCGGATATCCATGGAGACGATGAGCACCGGCTTGTTCTGCATCCGGGCCAGATCCCCCACTGTGTGGCGCACCTGATCAAGGAAGCCCTGGGTCACGGCGGGATCGAGGGCAAGATAGCTGCCGGCGCTGGTCTGGCGAATGCCACCGCGGATCTGCTCCTCCACCTGCTGATCGAGCAGATAAGCGGGCAGGATGTTGTTGCCGTTGGCGTACTTGTAGCAGATGTAGCGCTTGAGGCTGCTGCGGATGTACTCGGTGAGCTGCACCACATCCTTCTCCTTCTGGCCCCACTCCACCATGGCCTCGAGAATGGCGCGCATGTTGCGGATCGAGATATCCTCCCCCACCAGCCGCTGCAGGATCTCGGTCATCCGTTGCAGCGGGATGATGCGCTGCGCCTCCTTCACCAGCTCGCCATAGCTCCCCTCCATCTGCTCCAGCAGATAGCGGGTCTCCTGAATACCGATGAAGTCCTCTGCGTATTCGCGCAGCACATGGGAGAGGTGCCAGGTCATCACCTGATCCGGGGTGAGCGCCGCAAGGCGCGAGGTGTCGAGCCGAGCCTGATGTTCGCTGGCCACCCACAGAGTGGGCTGCCCCGGCAACAGCGGCGTCCCCTCCTCGTAGGCGACTCCCAGCAGATCGAGCTGGGAGGCGCTCTCCTGCACCAGCAGATGACCCGGCCGCAGCTGACCGCGGGCCACCGGCACCTCCTGCAGCTGGATCAGGTATTCGCCCGCCCCCATCCCCTCGTTGAAACGCAGGTGAATGCCCGGGAAAGGTACCCCGAGATCGAGATAGAGGGCACGCCGCACCCGCACCAGCTCGTCGTTGAGGGCGATGGCCTCCAGCTCGGCCTGCAGGGCGGCATCCACATCGATCAGGAGAGGTACCGTCATGGCAAACTCCTCCTTTTCACCCAGCTTGCCACGCGGTTTGCTGCCCGCCTTCGGCTTGCTGCGGGCGGCAGGTGCGCCGGCCCCCTGTGCCAGCATGGTGGGCAGATCCTGGCTCTGCTGACTCTGCGCCTTGCGCTGGCGCAGGCCGATAAAGTAGCCCCCCGCCGTCACCACGGCGGCCAGCGAGAAGAAGGTGATCATGGGGAAGCCCGGGATCAGGCCAAACAGCACCAGCAACAGGCCGCCGATCAGCATCGCCTTGGGCTGGGCCACCACCTGGGCACCGATATCGGAACCGAGATCAGAGGACTCTTCGGACGACACCCGGGTCACGATAATGCCCGCGGTGATGGCGATCAGCAGGGCCGGCACCTGGGAGACCATGCCATCGCCCACCGTCAGGATGGAGTAGAGCTGCAGCGCATCGGCAGCGGACAACCCCTTCTGGGTCACCCCTATGGTGACCCCGCCGAGGATGTTGACGAAGATGATGATGAGGCCCGCGATGGCGTCCCCCTTCACGAACTTCATGGCGCCATCCATGGAGCCGAACATCTGGCTCTCTTTCTCGATGACACTGCGCCGCTCGCGCGCCTCGTTGACATCGATCACCCCGGCGCGCATGTCGCCATCGATGCTCATCTGCTTGCCGGGCATGGCATCGAGAGAGAAGCGGGCACTTACCTCTGCCACCCGCTCCGAACCCTTGGTGATCACCAGAAACTGGACGATGGTGATGATGAGGAAGATGACGATCCCCACCACCAGATTGCCCCCCACCACGAAGTTGCCGAAGGTGTAGACGATCTGCCCCGCATCAGCCTGCAGCAGGATCATCCGGGTGGTGCTCACCGAGAGGGCGAGCCGAAACAGGGTGGTGATGAGCAGCACCGCCGGGAAGGCGGAGAACTGCAGCGGCGAGTTGATATAGACCGCCATCATCAGCAACACCACCGAGATGGCCATGTTGATGGCGATAAGAATATCGAGGGCTACCGGCGGCAGCGGCAACACCATCATGAAGACGATGGCCAGCAGCAGTACCGCCAGCATGATGTCCTTGCGCTCGCCAATCCGGCGCAGCAGCTCAAGGGAGCGTTGGTTCATTCTGCTCTTCCAGTTCGAGATATTGTTGATAGGCGAAACGGGCTTCATCCAGCCTGCCTGCCAGCTGGCAGGCGCGGCTGCGGCAGAGCCAGAGCGGGCCATCAGCCTCCCCCTCAGCCATCAGCAGATCGGCATGACCGAGCGCCTCTTCGCCAAATCCCTGCCTGAGCAGGGCCACCAGCAGAGTGCGGCGGGCCGCCTGATTGGCGGGGTGCAGCTGCAACAACGCCACCAGCAGGGTGCTGGCACGATCGGGGTGACCATACTGCAGGTGCAGCCAGCCGGTGAGCAGCAGCGCATCCTGCTGCTGTGACGAGAGGATCATGGTCATACCTTGTGCAGCAGATGGAGGGTCATCTGCATCAGTTGTTCATCCCCGTGCAACTGCTCGAGCAGCGCGCTGGCCGCCTGCAGCTCGGGGGTGGCGCCCTCGGCCAGCACGGCCCGCAGCCCCGCCATCGCCTGCGCAAAATCGCGCGGGCGCAGCAGATCGTGAAAGCCGCGATCCGGGGTGGCGAAGTCGAGCAGGGTGCGCTCCGCCAGATTGGCGGGATAAAGTCTGCTGATGTGAGGTTCGATGGAGTGGCCATCCGGCAGCAAGGCGTAGCGCCCCGGCAGGCTCTGCTCCTGCTCGTCGAGGCGGATGGCGCTGAGCTGCTCAATCCCGATATGGGCCGCGGTGATCCGGCTCATGGCGCTACCACGTCCTGTTGCAATCGGGTCAGGGTGCGTAGCGCCTGATGGAGCAGCGGCAGGGTCACGGCCCGCTCATCAAGGGTGACGAAGAGGATCAGCCGATCCTCCCCGAGCCAACCGCAGCGCACCGGCAGGGCGGGCGCCTGGGCGGCTGCGGTAAAACTCATGGCGCGGCGAATGGCCTCGCCGCTCTGGTGCCACGGCAGCGTGCGGGCCAGCCAGAGCGTCAGCTGCCCCTGATGGCGCTCCAGTTGCAGGGTACCGCTCTGCTCCAGCTCAAGCTGGATCAGGTAGTGGGGGTTATCCCCGATGGTGATGCCCAGATCCTGGCAAAACTGCACCAGCTGGGGTTCAATCCAGTTCATGACGACTCTCCGGACAACTCATCCTCTTCCCGCTCGATGGCGTTATCGAGCGCCCCCTGACAGCACTGCAGCAGGTTCTGGCGCTGATCCTCCTCGCTGAACAGCTCCACCGGCAGCAGGCGGATCAGCCGCTTGAGCTCCTGATAGAGCTGCACCTGCTGATGTGTTTGCGTCAGCTCCAGAGCGACACCGATCTGCTCCACGTCGTGCACCGAAGACCAGCGTTTCTCCACCAGCGCAATGAGATCGCCCATCAGATCAGAAGGCCCGTATGCCATGGGCCGCCCCCTCCTTCACCCGCAGCCACAACTCGTCCACTTGGGCCGAGAGGGTGTTGAGCAGCCGCAGCTTGTGCATGTCGCTCATCACCCGCTCCAGCTTGACCGGGTCGAGCCAGCGCTGCTGACTGTCGAGATCGGCGCTCAGGGCCTTCATCATGAAGCCGGTCACCTTCTCCAGCGCACCGTTGCCAAAACGGCTATGAATATCGCGCCAGGCGGTGGAGAGGGCGCGATAGTCCTGCACCGCATCGCGATAGAGATCCCGCAGATCCTGCACCTGACCGAGCCCCTCACGGGCAGCCTCCTGAGCCGGGCCGGTAATGCGGGCGCCCAGCACAATGGCGCTGCCCTGCTCGTCGGCCAGTTTGGCCAGCGCCTGTTCAACAAGTGCCAACGTACCCCGCATTTCGGGGCGACCGGCGAGGGCCTTGCGTGCCTGGGTAAGCGCCTCGAACTGCTCGCTCACCTCCCCCGAGTAGCTCTCGAGGTAGGCCAGCAGCTGGGAGAGGTTGGCCAGCCGGCCGCTACCGAGGTGGCTGATCATCTCCTTGATCTTCTGCTGGCGTTCGAGCTCCGGTACCTTGTCGAGGTAGTCTCCCACCAGCGCCTCTATCTCGCTGATGCGGGCCTGACTGTCACTCAGCTTGCGCTTGGCCAGGGAGAGCTCGGAGCGCTCGGAAAAGACGAAGGTGAGCTCTTCTGCCATGTCGCCCAGCGACTGGGTCGCGCTGGCCAGCACGACCTGCTCCCCCTGAAACTGTCCTCCCTGCAGGGGCACCTGACGGGGGGCATTCTCGGCGCCACGGGCTTCAGGTTGAGCGGTGGGAAGATAGGGATTGCTCTGGATAGTGGCCATGGCGGCTCCCGTAATGAGTGGATTGACGAGGATGGCATTATAAAAATCGCCCTCGGGCGCCTATGCCAAAATCGGCCGTGAATTTTTAGCCAGCTCGCAACGCTTTTCTAAAAAGTCCCGACTCGCGCTGAAATCCCCGCGTGCGCCCATCGCCTATAGTGGCCACCGTTTTTAATGGTGCAGATCTCCCGATGTCCCTCTCCCTCGATCACATTCCTGGCCAGCTGCGTCACGCCATCGACGAGTGCCGCCTGATCCAGATCCGCGGCCGGGTCACCCAGGTGACCGGCACCCTGCTCAAGGCGGTGGTGCCCGGCGTGCGGATCGGCGAGCTCTGCCATCTGCGCAACCCCGACAATACCCTCTCCCTGCAGGCGGAGGTGATCGGCTTTGCCCAGCATCAGGCGCTGCTCACCCCGCTGGGGGAGATGTTCGGCATCTCCTCCAACACCGAGGTGAGCCCGACCGGTGCCATGCATCAGGTCGGGGTCGGTGAGCACCTGCTCGGTCAGGTGCTCGATGGCCTTGGCAACCCCTTTGGCGGCGGCCAGCAGCAGGAGCCTGCGGCCTGGTATCCGGTCTATCGCGATGCCCCCGCCCCCATGAGTCGCAAGCGGATTGAGCAGCCCATTTCGCTGGGCATTCGCGCCATCGACGGTCTGCTCACCTGTGGCGAGGGGCAACGGATGGGGATTTTCGCGGCCGCCGGCGGCGGCAAGAGCACCCTGCTGGCGTCGCTTATTCGCAGCGCCGAGGTGGACGTCACCGTGCTGGCGCTGATCGGTGAACGGGGCCGCGAAGTGCGCGAATTTATCGAGGCAGATCTGGGAGAAGAGGGGCTCAAGAAGGCGGTGCTGGTGGTGGCCACCTCGGATCGCCCCGCCATGGAGCGCGCCAAGGCGGGCTTTGTCGCCACCTCCATCGCCGAATATTTCCGGGATCAGGGCAAGCGGGTGTTGCTGTTGATGGACTCCGTCACCCGCTTTGCCCGTGCCCAGCGCGAGATTGGTCTCGCCGCCGGCGAACCGCCGACCCGACGGGGCTATCCGCCCTCGGTGTTTGCCGCCCTGCCCCGCCTGATGGAGCGGGCCGGTCAATCGGACAAGGGCTCCATTACCGCCCTCTATACCGTGCTGGTGGAGGGGGATGACATGACAGAACCGGTGGCTGACGAGACCCGCTCCATCCTCGATGGCCACATCATCCTCTCGCGCAAGCTGGCGGCGGCCAACCACTACCCGGCCATCGACGTACTGCGCTCTGCCAGTCGGGTGATGAACCAGATCATCGCGCCCAGGCATCAGGCGCAAGCCGGTCGCCTGCGCAGCTGGCTGGCCAAGTACGAAGAGGTCGAACTGCTGCTGCAGATCGGCGAATACCAGAAGGGGCAGGACAAGGTGGCCGACGAGGCGATCACCCGTATCGAGGCCATTCGCCAATGGCTGAAACAGGGCACCCATGAGCCGAGTTCACTGCCCGAGGCGCTCGCCACCCTGGAGGCGCTGACCCGATGATTGGCCGCCTGCAACGAATAAAAGACCTGCGGCTGGAACGAGCCGAGCAACAGCTCACCGCACAGCAGGCACGGCTGCAACTCGCCCGCATCCGCCAGCGCGAAGCGGAGCAGGAGAGCCTCGACTACCGCCAGTGGCGCCAGGCCGAAGAAGAGCGGCTATTTGCCATCTGTCAGGCGGAGCAACTCGATCGCAAGGGGCTCAAGGCGTGGCAACAACAGGTTGCCCTGCTGCGGGAGAAAGAGGCTCACCTTGAGCAACTGGCCGCCGAACAGGGCGAGCGGGTTGCCGAAGAGCGCATCCGCTTGCAGGAGCGCCAGCAGGCGGTACACCGCGCCCGCCAGCAGCAGCAGAAATTTGCCGAATTACACCGTCAGGAGCTGGCCTCACAGCAAGCCCTGCGCGACTACAACGAAGAGCAGGAACAGGAAGAGTTCCGCCAGCAGATCAGGATGTAACCAGAGATGAACCGACTCACCGCCCCCCGCGCAGAACCCCGGGTTGCTGACGAACAGCAAGGCTTGCCGCGCGAACCGCTCAAGGCGGATCTGGCGCAGCAGCAGCGCTTCGAGCAGGCCCTGCGCCTCGAGTCCGCACAACAGAAGAGAGCTCGGGACCACAAAGCGCTGACCGGCAACCCCATCGGCAAACGGGATGAGCACCGCCGGACAAAGCCGGATGTCCGCCTTGCCAGCAACAAAGCGGCGGACAAGGAGAAGGAGCTGGCGGAAAGAAGGCTGACACGCCCAGCCCCGCGCAGCAAAACTCAGCATGACAAGCAGGAGGGAAACGATCGGCAGGAACTCCAGCCGCTCCCCGCAACCTTGCCGCCGATACGTGAAGACATGCAGGCCTCCACTTTGCAGCAAGATCACGAACAGCAAGCGGCCACCGAGAGCGCCTCACATGACAAAAATGGTGAAGCCGTATTTGTCTTGCCCGCTTCTTCCCTGTCGACATCCATGGCGTCGGACGGTGAACTTACCGGGCTGAGCCAAGATGCCATGCAAGAAAACGGCGAGCGGGCCGCCCTGCTTAAGGTGGGGGAACGGCTGCAGATAGCAGACGAGCCTACCGAACAACTATCTGCGACCAGCGAAGAGGAGTCGCTTGCGCAAGAGAGCTTTGCCAGCTCGGCCATCCGGGTTCCACCTCTCAGTGCAACTCCGGGGGATCTGCTGCTGGCACGGGTTGCCCCCCGCGTCGATCATCACGAGCTGGGTCAACTACTCAGCCGACTGGCGGTGGATATTCACCTTGAGCTGGGTCGCCCGGAGCGCCCCCCCATGCTCCAGCTCACCCTGCCCGCGCTCGGGGCGCTTGCCATCCGCATCGAGCACCATCAGGGCTCGCTGCAGGTGGAGATGCTGGCCAGCGAGCAGGGTTCCCAGCTGCTCAATCAGGGACGTGGCGAGCTGATCGAGCGCCTGCAACGGCTCTACCCCGGCGAGCGGGTCGCCTTTGACCTCTTTACCCGGGGCGACAGCGAACAGGGGTCGCGCCAGAAACGATCCATCTATGACGAGTGGGATGCCGACGCATGACATCGATAGTTTTTCCCTCTGCCTCGGCGGCGGAGCTGACCCTGCAGCAGCAGCTCAGCCAGTGCCGCCACCACTATGGCTGGAGTGGTGGCGAACTGACGCTCGCCATCGCGCCGCGGCCAGCGTCCCTCGACTGCCGGTTGCAACTGCAGTGGCAGGGGCTCTCCCTGCCGCTGTTTTGCCATGGCGCCGAACTGGCCCGCTGGCTTGCGCCAGACCTGCAACAGGCCGCCCTGTTCAGTCTGCCAGCATCGTTGCAACTGGCGCTGATCGAGCGCCTCGGACAACCCCTTGGCGGCCTTAGCTGCTCGGCACTGACACCGAACGCCACCTGCGAAGCGGCCGGTCACGCCGCGCTGCAACTGCTGCTCAAGCGGGAGGGGGCAACCCTCGCCCTCTGGCTGGCCGAGCCGGGGCCGCTGCTTGGCAAGTTGCCTGCTCGCCTCAGCCAGCAACGCCTGGCGCTGCCTCTCACCCTCTCCTTGCAGTGGGGGGCGATGGGCGTTGCCATCAGCGAGCTCGAGACACTGACCTGTGGCGATGTGCTGCTGCCGCCGCCCCACCCTCGGCTCGGCCAGCAGCTGCTGCTCTGCATCGAGGGACGCCCCTATGCCTACTGCCAACCCCATCCACAACATCTGGAACTGACCGCCATGCACAACGCCGCCCCCGATGATGCCCTCGATGTCACTATGCTTGAGCACCTGCCGGTGCAGGTCACCTTTGAAGTGGGCCGCCAGACCCTGGACTGGCACACCCTCACTACCCTACAACCGGGCTCACTTATCGATCTCGGCGCCCCCATCGATGGCGAGGTGCGGATCATCAGCAACGGCCATCTGCTCGGCAACGGTCGGCTGGTGGAGATCCAGGGGCGACTCGGGGTGCGGGTCGAGAGCCTCAAGAGCGAGTCGCCGTCATGATCCAGCTGCCGGACGAGCTAAACCTGATCGTCGGGCTGGCGCTGCTGGCCCTGCTCCCCTTTATCGCCGTGATGGCCACCTCCTTCGTCAAGCTGGCGGTGGTCTTCTCGCTGCTGCGCAACGCCCTCGGGGTGCAGCAGATTCCCCCCAACATGGCGATGTACGGGTTGGCCATCATCCTCAGCATCTATGTGATGGCACCGGTCGGTTTTGCCACCCAGGATTACCTGCGCCAGAACGAGGTGTCGCTGGCCAAATCCGAATCGGTGGAGAAGTTTCTCGACGAAGGAATGGCCCCCTACCGCGCCTTTCTGAAAAAGCAGATCAAGCCGCGGGAGCACGCCTTCTTCATCGACAGCACCAAGCAGCTCTGGCCCAGTGAATATGCCGACCGGCTGGAGCCCGACAGCCTGCTGATCCTGCTGCCCGCCTTTACCGTGAGCGAGCTGAGCCGCGCCTTCGAGATCGGGTTTCTCATCTATCTTCCCTTTATCGCCATCGACCTCATCATCTCCAACATTCTGCTGGCGATGGGGATGATGATGGTCTCCCCCATGACCATCTCGCTCCCCTTCAAGCTGCTGCTGTTCGTGCTGCTCGATGGCTGGGCCCGCCTCACCCACGGGCTGGTCACCAGTTACGGAGGCTAGGATGAGTCACGCCGATATTCTCCACTTCACCAGCCAGACCCTCTGGCTGGTGCTGATCCTCTCGATGCCGCCGGTGCTGGTGGCGGCACTGGTGGGTACCCTTGTCTCTCTGCTGCAGGCACTGACCCAGATCCAGGAGCAGACGCTGGGCTTTGTCGCCAAGCTTATCGCCGTGGTGATCACCTTGTTTGCCACCACCGCCTGGCTTGGCAACGAACTCTACAGCTTTGCCGACATGGTGCTGCTCAAGGTGCCGCAGATCCAATGACCCTCGAGAGCCTGCAGGGCCAGATGCTGGCCTACACCCTGCTGCTGCCGCGCTTTATCAGCTGCTTCGTCATGCTGCCGGTATTGAGCAAGCAGATGCTGGGGGGGGCGATGATCCGCAACGGCGTGGTCTGCTCGCTGGCGCTGTTCGCCTACCCCATGGTGGCCGACACCCTGCCTCCCGCCATCGATGCCCTCGATCTGGCGCTCTTGGTGGCCAAGGAGGTGCTGCTCGGCCTGCTGATCGGCTTTGTCGCCGCCATCCCCTTCTGGGCCGTCGAGGCAAGCGGCTTTCTGGTGGATAACCAGCGCGGCGCAGCCATGGCGTCCCTGTTCAACCCCAGCCTCGCCAGCCAGACCAGCCCCACCGGTCTGCTGCTGACCCAGACCCTAATCACCCTCTTCTTTTCCGGCGGCGCCTTTCTCGCCCTGCTCTCGGCCCTGTTCCAGAGCTATGCCAGCTGGCCGGTGACCCGTTTCTTTCCCGCTATCGGAGATCTCTGGGTGAGCTTCTTCTACAGCCAGTTCAGCCAGATGCTGCTGCTCTGCGCCCTGCTGGCGGCACCACTGCTGATCGCCATGTTTCTGGCGGAGTTCGGGCTGGCCCTTATCAGCCGCTTCGCCCCCTCTCTCAACGTCTTTGTGCTGGCGATGCCGATAAAAAGCGCCGTCGCCAGCCTGCTGCTGGTCATCTACATCAAGCTGATGATGGATCACGCCTACCGCCAGGTGCTGGCGGTGATGGATCCGCTGCAACTGCTTGCCCCCATTCTGGAGGCGCGATGAGCGGCGAGAAGACCGAACAGCCCACCGCCAAAAAATTGCGCGATGCCCGCAAGAAGGGGCAGGTGGTAAAGAGCAAGGAGGTGGTCTCCACCGCCATCATCCTCAGTCTGGTGGGTATGCTGATGGCGATGTCCGACTACTACCTCGAACATCTGGGCAAACTGATGCTGATCCCGGAATCCCACCTCAATCTCCCCTTTGCCCAGGCCCTCAACCATGTGGTGGAGAATCTGATGCAGGAGATGGCCTACCTCTGCATCCCGATCCTGGCGGTGTCGGCACTGGTAGTGCTCGCCTCCCATATCGCCCAGTACGGTTTTCTGCTGAGTGGCGAGTCGATCAAGCCCGACATCAAGCATGTCAATCCGGTAGAGGGGGCCAAGAAGATCTTCTCCATCAAGAGCCTGATGGAGTTCGTAAAATCCCTGCTCAAGGTGAGCCTCCTGAGCCTGCTGGTATGGGTCACCATCGAGGGCAACCTGCAGGCGATGCTGCAACTGCCCGGCTGCGGCATGAGCTGCATCACTCCGGTACTGGGGGGCATGCTGGGCCAGCTGATGGCGGTCTGCGCCATGGGGTTTGTGGTGATCGCCATCGCCGACTACGCCTTCGAGCACTACCAGCACATCAAGCAGCTCAAGATGAGCAAGGACGAGGTGAAGCGGGAGTACAAGGAGATGGAGGGGAGTCCGGAGATCAAGAGCAAGCGCCGCCAATTCCATCAGGAGCTGCAATCAAGCAACATGCGCGCCGACGTGAAGCGCTCCTCGGTCATCGTCGCCAACCCGACCCATATCGCCATCGGCATTCGCTACGAGCGGGGAGAAACGCCACTGCCGGTGGTCACCCTAAAGTTCACCGATGCCCAGGCGCTACTGGTGCGCAAAATTGCCGAAGAGGAGGGTATTCCGGTGCTGCAGCGCATCCCGCTGGCCCGCGCCCTCTATCGTGATGCGCTGATCAACAACTACATCCCCGCCGACCAGATCGAGGCGACCGCCGAAGTACTGCGCTGGCTGGAGCAGTGGCGCCAGAGCGAAGGGCCGCAGTGGTAACCGCTTGCGGGTGATCACCAGAGCGCGTCACCTAAAAAACCGCGACCCGGGTTAATATCCGGCCGATCCCTCTTTTTGCGATCCTGTGCATCACAATCATCAACCCAGAGATGTGCATGGATCTCGATACTCTACTGACCCGGCTTGCCCGACAGCTCGATGCCGACCAGCTCAATCAGCTCTCTGCCGACGAGTGGCTGCTGCTTGCCACGGATGGCCTCGCCCTGCAAATCACCCGAACCGACACCGGCCTGGTGCTGGCTTGCCGCCCCGATGACCGGGAGCTGGATCCCCGCTGGATGCCGCTGCTGCTCAGCTATAACGGCCTGCTGACCACCACGGGAGGCATGGTGATGGGATTGACCGGCAACCAGCGCCTGCTGATGCAGTTACCGGTCGCCATCGCAGATGCCGATGCACTGGCCAGCGTGACCCTCAACTTCCTGCAACTGGTACGGGAGTGGCAGTTGCGACTGCTTGCGCCGTGCCAGCCAACCCTCTCCGAACCCGGCTCTCTTAATATGCTGTCTGCCATCAAGGGATAACTCATGAATACCACCTCAGCGACCTCATTGACGTCACTCTATCGTGACCTCCACTTATCCTCCGCCGGCAGCCAGCAGGAGCTGCGCGCCAGCAATGGCAACCTCTACCTCAAGGAGGGCAAGGGGCTGGTCTCTGTCGAGAGCCACAGGCTGGCTCATCGGGACGCCGCCATTGCCCAGGTGATCACCGCCATGAGCCGGGAATATGGCATGAGCACGGAAGAGGCTGGCAGCCTGCTGCGCAGCGTACAGGCAGATAGCGGCAAAGTGACGGTGGCGGATGTGCGTCAGCTGCACAACGAACTCACCCTCGGGGCCCGGCACCAGAGCGAACGCTCGCAAGAGTTGCAGCAAGTCGCCGACCTGCGCAAACAGCAGCTCGCCTCAGCTACCCGCGCTCAGGGGCTCGCCCCCGATATTCGCACCCATGAGCAGCTGCGCAGCGCCATCACCCGGCAACATGGCGAACAAACACTCGCCCTGCTCGACGAGAAACTCCCCTCTTTCATGCACAGCAAGGGGATGCTGACTCCGCGCCATATCGAGACCATCGGCCAACTGCTCAACTCCGGCGAAGTGGCCCGCTTCCAGCAAGCCATCACCATGGTCACGCTCAACGCCAAGAGCCCGGTCGACAGTCAGGCAGCCCGCGCCGTTGCCATCGAACTGGCCAAGCTGCCCATGAACCTGCTCAAGCAGGCCGATGCCGAAGGGCTGACGATCCGGGTCACCCATGACAATGTGACCACCTACCATACCCATCTGGCCGGAACGAGCGCCCGTGGTCATGGTGGGGGCGGGTGGGACAAGCTGCCGGGCGTCGGTGCCTTCGGCGGCAGCAAAGAGACCGTTATAGCCATGGAGCAGGATCGCTCTGGCAAATGGCAAGTGGGTAGTCACCACGGCTCGGCCAATCTGGTGTTGCACGAATTTGGCCACTCCATCGATCGTCTGGTGGGTGCCAGCACCACAGGCGCCAACCTGAGTCAGGACAGCTCCTTCTATGCGGCCTGGTACAACGACTATCACAAGCTGGGGGATGCCTACTTTCAGCAGGCGGGCCCAAAAGGGAACTACGAACCGGGACTGGAGGAGAGCTTTGCCGAAGGTCTGGCGCGCCTTTATGGCGACAACAATGCCTTCGCTCACTGGAGCCATATCGAGGCACAACTGTTGACACTCTGACAGGATTCTCCTGTCCCGCAGACCCGCCAAAAGAACGGGGCCATCACTGATGGCCCCGTTTTGTTTTTCACCTTGAATGGATTTACCCTACACCACCTCCCCCAGCGCGCCGATCAGGGCGTCGAGCCCCTGGTCAACCTTCGAGCGCGGGCAGCCGACGTTGAGGCGGATATAGCCTGTGCCTTCCGGGCCGTAGGTGTCGCCGCGCATGATGGCGACCCGGTATTTATCCACCAGCAAGGCTTGCAACGCATCCATCCGCTCGGTCGTGTCGATGCCAAGGCCGCGCAGGTCAATCCAGGCGAGATAGGTTCCCTCGGGCACCCGATAGTCGATGGCGGGGAAGGCGGCGTTGAGCCGCGCCGCCACATGGGCGAGGTTGCCGTGCAGATAGCTTTTCAGGGCATCGAGCCAGGCTGCGCCTTCCCTATAGGCGCTGATATGGGCCAGCACCCCGAGAATGGGGGGCGATGAGAGGCCATGGGCCGCCTTGAGCCGCTGCAGATAGGCGGCTCGCGCCTCGGCGTTGGCGATAAAGGCATAGGCGCCGCCAAGGGCGGGAATATTGAAGGATTTGGAGCCCGAGCTCACCAGCGCCCAGCCATCGTCCGGTGCCACCTCGCTCCATGGCAGGTAGCGGGCAAAGCTCACATCCATATGGATATCGTCCGAAATCACCTTGACCCCATGACGCTGGCAGATGGCGGCCATCCGGCCCAGTTCATCCCGCGTCCAGACCCGGCCGGTGGGGTTGTGGGGGCTGCAGAGCAGCAAAATCCGGCAATCAGGGCGGGCCGCTTGCTGCTCGAAACATTGCCAGTCGATCTGGTAGCTCCCCTCTGCTTTTTTGAGCGGGCAAGGCAGCAGCACCCTGTCGTTGGCGGCCAGCATATTGCCGAAGGCGTCGTAGGCCGGGGTATGCACCAGCACCCCCTCCCCCGGCGCCGACCAGAGGCTCACCAGCTGGGCAATCACATAGATGACCGAGGGGCCGTAAACCAGCGTCTCGGGGTCGAGGCTCGCGCCGTAGCGGTGGGCAAACCAGTGGCTCACCGCCCCCTTGAAGTCGTCGTGATTCCAGCGGCTGTAGCCAAATACCCCGTGCTCAAGGCGGGTTGCCAGGGTCTGGCGAATGCAGGGGGCAGTCTCGAAATCCATGTCGGAGATGGTAAAGGGGAGCAGGTCGGCATGGCCAAAACGGTCGGCTACATAGTCCCATTGGGTGCAGTAGGTGCCGTGGCGGTCGACCACATGGTCGAAGTCATAAATATCGTGCATGAAGTTTCTCCCTCCATAAACAGGAGACATATTGGGAGAGGCAAACAAGGGGGGCTTGCGCCCCCCGTTCGGTTCTTATTGGCCGGTTCAGGCCCCCATCAGGCTCTGCAGCTGGTTTTTCACCAGATGCACCTGCGGGCCGATCACCACCTGCAGGTTGTGCTCATCGAGCTTGATCACCCCGATGGCGCCGTTTGCCTTCAATACCTTGTCATCGACCCGGCTCATGTCCTGCACCGACATCCGCAGGCGGGTGATGCAGTTATCGAGCGCCAGAATGTTATCGGCGCCGCCCAAGGCGTTGAGGATGATTTCACCGTTGTAACCGCTGTTGCCGACCTTCTTGCCTGCAGGCTGGGCAGTCTCGCTGGTCTCGATTTCACGACCGGGGGTTTTGAGGTTAAAGCGCACAATGGCGAAGCGGAACACGCTGTAGTAGATGGCAAACCAGATGGCCGCCGCGACCGGCACCAGATACCACTTGGTGGCGGTGCCCTGCAGCACGCCGAACACCAGAAAATCGATCAGGTTGCCGTCGGTGTTGCCGATGGTGACGCCGAGCAGCCCCATGGTCATAAAGCCCAGACCGGTCAGGATGGCGTGAATGACGTAGAGTACCGGCGCCACGAACAGGAACAGGAACTCCAGCGGCTCGGTGATACCACCGATGACGCAGGCCACCACGCCGGAGACCAGCAGCGCCTTGATCTTGCCGCGATTTTCCGGGCGAGCGCAGTGATACATGGCGAGCGCCGCGCCCGGCAGGCCGCCGAGGAAGGCAGGCATCTTGCCCTGAGAGAGGAAGGAGGTGGCAGAGACAGAGAATCCACTGGTATCGGCGCAGGAGAGCTCGGCGTAGAAGATATTGAGGGCGCCGCTGACCTCGTGACCGCATACCAGCTGGGTGCCGCCCGCTTCGGTAAAGCGGATCAGCGCCACCAGAATGTGGTGCAGACCGAGCGGCAGCAGCAGGCGCTCACCGGTACCGAACAGGAAGGGGCCGAAGGGACCGGCGTGGGAGATGAGCGCCCCGATGCCATTGATGCCGGCAGCAAACCAGGGCCAGACGAACGGCACGACCAGACCGACCACACCCAGCACCAGTGCGGTGATGATGGGCACGAAGCGGGCACCGCCGAAGAAGGCGAGCGCATCGGGCATCTTGTAGGTGTAGAAACGGGCGTGCAGTTTGGCGACGATCACCCCGACGATGATGGCCCCCAGAATCCCGGTATCGATGGAGCTGATGCCGAGGATCGATTTCACCCCGTAGGCCTTCTCCGCCGCCGCGTCACCGATGACGTTGGCCACGGTCAGGTAGAAGTTGATGGAGAGGTTGAGCGCCGCATAGCCGACGAAACCGGCAAAGGCTGCGACCCCCTTCTCTTCCCGCGCCAGCCCGAGCGGAATGGCCACCGCAAACATCACCGGCAGGTAGATAAAGGCCACCAGCCCCACCTTGGTCATCCAGAGGAACAGCAGTTGCAGCACGGTATTGTCGAGGAAGGGCATGCTCTGCTTGACCGCATCGCTGGTGAGCGAGCTGCCGACACCGAGCAAAATGCCCGAGAAGGCCAGCAGGGCAACCGGCAACATAAAGGTCTTGCCGAGGCTCTGCAGGAACTCCCAGATGGTGGATTTGGCTTGAGGCTTGGCCATGAAACGGCTCCTTGTGAATAGACAGCAATGTCTGCGGCTGCCCTCCCCCGCTCGAGGCAATCTCGAAGCAAAAGGCACGGGTCAGCATCAGGTTTTGCTGGATGATAAAACGTTTTATCAATTTACAAGTGCCGACAGGATCACAGAATAAGGGGGCTGGCTGGCAGCAGGATCCAAATTTGTGAGCCGGATCGGCCAGATGGTGATGTAACGTTTCACTTGGCAACCCAAGCAGGTATGCTGGGGCCTCGCTTTCAACTGTCCGTCGTCCATTCGCCCTATGTCGCCCAAATCCCTCTCTGCCAAAGCCACCAAGATCACCGATGTCGCCCAGCGGGCGGGAGTGTCGGTCACTACCGTCTCCATGGTGCTCAACGGCAAGGGGCGCATCTCGCCAGCCACTGCCGAGCGGGTGCAGCAGGCGATAAAAGAGCTCGACTATGTGCCCAACAGCGCCGCCGCCAACCTGCGCAGCCAGCAGTCCAATCTGGTGGGACTGATCCTGCGCGACATCACCGACCCCTTCTATACCGAGGTGACCGCCGGGGTGAGCGAGGTGCTGGAGCAGCAGGGCTACCTGCTGTTTCTGACCCAGTGCGGCCACAGCCCGGAGCGGCTGCAGCAGAGCATCCACTCCCTGTCGCGCCAAGGGGTGGCGGGCATCATCTTCAATCCGGTGCGCGGCGCGGCGGCCAAAACCCTGGAGACCCTGCTCGACTCCGAACTGCCGGTGGTGTGCGCCGCCCGCTCCTACTATCGGGATGACGTCGACTTTATCGGCCCCGATAACACCCACGCCGCCAAGCAGGCCACCACCTATCTTATCGAGCAGGGCCACCGCCATATCGCCTACGTCGGCGGGCGGGCCGACTCCCTCACCCGCGCCGAGCGCATCGGCGGCTACTGCGCCAGCCTGCTGCAATATGGCCTCCCCTTCAAACCGGAGTGGGTACTGGAGTGCGAGCGCACCCAGCGCAGCGCCGCCGATACCATCGCCCAGCTGCTGCACCAGCACCCCAAGGTGACCGCAGTGCTCTGCCACTACCCCGAGGTGGCGCTCGGCGCCATCTATGGCGTCGAGGCGAGCGGCCGCACCGTGGGCAAGGATAACTACATCGGCCAGCAGGTGGCCCTGCTCGGTTTTGACGACGTGGCAGAGGCCGAACTCACCTCCCCCGCCCTCACCTTTGTCAGCTCACCGGCCCGCGAAATCGGCCGTCAGGCGGCAAGGCGCCTGCTGACCCGGATGCAGCAACCCGAGCTTGCCCCCAACCGCCATATCATCACCCCAAATCTACAAAAGCGGGAGTCGGCCTGAGCTGGCTGGGCAAGCCTGCAGCAGCGCAAAACGTGAGGCCGCTCACTGCGCCGGCAAGGAGAGATTGAGTGCCAAGTGAAGAGGAATATGATGGGCGTCCACTCTCTTCACGAGCCTCTTTATGAGCCACCCGCACGACCAGAACCCGCCGAGTGAAATCCATCGCTGTGACAAATGCAGGGAGCGCACCCGCCATATCGTGGTGCTGGTCGCCCGCGATCACAGCCAGGACATCATGCCCAAGGATCCGCGCAAAGCCTTCTGGCAAGCCTTTACTTCCAGCAGCATCACCAACTGGGCGTTTGGTGAAACACTGGCCTACCAGACCACCCATGTAAAACATCTTATTTGTGAGCGGTGCGGGGAGAAGTTTCTGGAGTATTGATGGCTTCAGTCTGTCATCCGTCACACAACCAACCGAATAAACTCCCGCCATCAAGCAAGTAGTTTGTTGATCCTTGGCTGGTTTTTACCTGCTGCCGGTTTTGCATCGCCCCCACCTTGATTACCATGGCTCACTTGGCAACCGGGATTAGGAGGGACGTTGCCGAGATCGCTCTGGCCACCATAGTGCCATCCCCTCCCGCCACATCGCCGGTTAACAGCAGCAGAGTGGAGGCTGTCGTCCAGGGGCGGTAGCGTGCCAGCAAGAAATGGGATGTAGCGATTATTTCCTCGTGACAGTCCAATTACGCTTCGACAATCCGACCGACAACACTGAACAATCAAAGCGGTAAAAAACATGATCGATCACAAACGATTCCAGAGATTGGTACAACAGCTCTACTCGACAGTAGAGGAGCTTGAAGAAATGTTTCCGGGACGACACTTTACGCCCGATGGCCATATGGTCGGCAGTATTGGCGAATGTCTGGTTGCAGATGCTTACGGGTTAGAATTGATGAATGCATCAAACAAGGGATATGACGCTTTATCTCCATCCGGGCTGCAAGTTGAAATCAAAGCCACGCAGGCAAAATCAGTCGCCTTCCGCAGCCAGCCAGCACACACCATCGCCATCAAAATTCTTCCCAACGGCACATTCGAAGAGATTTTTAATGGCCCGGGAAACTTGGTATGGCGGCAGTTTGATGGGAAACCCCTGCCCTCAAATGGTCAATACCAAATCTCTCTCAACAAGCTCAAAGAATTAAACAAGCAGGTTGATAAATCTCAGCGGATCTTAAGAGTCACCCAATAGAACCCGTTCACAGAATGAGGTGCCCCTCTCCGGCAACAGAAAAGGATCCCGCCGTTATGTTTGAGTACGTCGAAAAACTGCAAGCGCGCATCGCTACCATGGTCAGCCAGAACGAAGCCGGGATCCGGCAGGCGGCCCACTGGTTTAGCGAGGCCATCGTCCACAACAAGATGATCCATATGCTGGGCACCGGGCACTCCCATATGGTCGGGCTGGAGGGGTTTATCCGTGCCGGTGGCCTTGGCAATATCAACGCTGTGCTCGACTCCACCGTCACCACCGCCGATGGTGCCCTGCGCAGCTCGGCACTGGAGAAGCTGCCGGGGCTTGCCGCCATCCTGTGGGAGGAGCAGCCGATTGCGCCGGGGGACCTGATGGTGGTCATCTCCAATTCGGGTCGCAACGCCCTGCCCATCGAGTGGGCCCAGCTTGCCAGAGCACGCGGCCACAAGGTGATCGCTATTACCTCAGTGGCGCAATCGGCGCAAAACCCGAGTCGTCACCCTTCTGGCCAAAAACTGATGGAGCTGGCCGATCTGGTACTGGATAACTGCGTGCCGCCGGGCGATGGCCTGTGCGAAGTCAATGATCGGGTCACCGGCGCCTTCTCCTCCATCTCCGGCATGGTTCTGATCAATACGCTGGTAGTCGAAGCGCAGAAACTGGCGCTGGCACAAGGCGTCACCCCGCTTATTTTCTCCAGCCAGAATGTGGATGGCTTTAATAACGATGATGTTTACCGCCATTTCCAAGGGCGATTGAAGTCGATGTAAGCAATTAAGATATTGTCGCGGTAAACGTTGGGCTTCACTTCGTTCAGCTCCAACCTACGATGTTTGGCCCAACATACGAGATGTTCCAGAAAAGAGCACTCATAGATGAAACGTATTCTGATTATTGGCAACTCGGGATCGGGCAAGAGCTGGTTGGCGGCTCGATTGGCTGAGCAGTTAACTATCCGCGCGGTCAATCTGGACACCATCGTCTGGCAACCGGGCGGCTTTAACCAAAAACGGCCCCAGCATGAGATTGATCATGCCATTCAAACACTTGCTCAAGAGCCCTCATGGGTGGTTGAAGGGGTATTTGGTGCCCTGGCCGAGCAACTGCTTGATGCCGCCGATACCCTGCTTTTTCTGGATCTCGACTGGTCGGTCTGCCGTGATTCACTGCTATCGCGCGGATCACAAAGTGCCAGACAACGGGATGCCGTAGCAGCCGAAGAGAGCTTTCAACAACTGCTGGTGTGGGCATCTGAATATGGGCAGCGAGCCGGTAAAAGCTCCCGCCAATTCCATCGCGAGCTGTTTGAACGATTCCCAAACGACAAGCACCGTTTCACGACTCGCACAGAGGTAAATTTCTATCTTAACCAACTAGTAACTAGCCATTGGAGTTTGAACGCTGGTCACAACTAAGGTGGCTAGTTCCTGTAGAGGATAAATATGGGGCGTAGAACAGAGTTAATATGTGTAGCATCAGGCATCATCAATTCTTTTGCGAGTAGAAACAATGATATAGATGGATACTGGGGATTAGGAAAACTGTACAAAGCTCTTGAATCTGAAGAGTCAAAAATCGTTTCTATAGAGTTGATTACCAAAGTCGTAACTCCAGATATAAATGAATTGAAGCTCATGTCTCTATCATATTCAGAATTGCTTACTAAATTAGTAAGTAATAAGAAAATACCTATCTACTGGATAGTTTCTGTCACAATAACATCTGAATTTGAAGCAGAATACCAACACCACTACCATTTCTGGCGTCGTGATCTTGGTAAGCCTTGTAACCTGACTTGCACTATTGTTGATGATATGGGCAATAATCATACGGCTAAGGCATATGTTAACTGCTTACCACACAATCCACATAAAGAGCTGAGAAGTTTAAGAGTTAAATGACTTTTAAAAACTTAGTATAAATAAAGAGTTGAACACCAAGACAAAAAATTATGAAAGCACGCGCAATTTATTTATTATTTTTCCTCGTGTTATCCAGCCAAATCTCATTTGCTAATGAAACCGGATCTCAAGTTCCACCTCGGACAGAAGACTACCCGGCACCACCTGTATATAGAGGTAAGCCAGCCAAACTTTCACTAGACTCTGAATTAGCCAGAACATTCCGAACCCGACTTACCGCTGCCTTGTCACAAAAGCCAGTATATGCAGGTGAATATGTACTGACAGGCTGGGGATGTGGTTCATCAGGCTGTTATGATCAAGTTCTTGTCAACAAACGCACGGGCAAGGTACTTGATATGGTATTTAATGCTTATAGCTCATATGATGTAAATGATGAATCTGATATCCGTGTGGGAGAATGGATAGAATCACCCAAAATTGATAGCAGCCTTCTCACAACGGTTAAAGTTGAAAACAGTCAAGACGGAAAGTCTTTTATTTATTACACAAACTATTACATTGTTAATAAAAATCAGCTCACACTTATAAAAACTGTCCAAGACAGTAAATAAAATACGAAAGCAACACTTTTCAAAAACTCACGCAGAAGAATAAATCACTATGAAATATCTTGTCATCATTACAGCTTTATTGCTGTGTTTATCCGTCTCAGCAAAGACAAACTCATCTTATATGATTGACGGAGTCAAAGTTGAAATACAAAAAGAAAATGACTGTTATTATTTATTGGCTACCGGAAAAGAGAAAGAAACACTGATATGTGTTGATGATGAGCTTCAATCTGACATTATCATAAAAGATTTCAACTTTGACGGTTACAAAGATATCGCAATCTCTAGCTCTCTCGGCATGGTAAATACCGTCTTTTATGTATTCTTGTATAACCATATAAATGCAGCATTTAAAAAGTTAAAATTTGCGGACTATAAAATGCCCGCCTCTGCCTGCGGGGATCTCTATAACCTTGCAGTTCGATTAGACGATCTTTCTTTGGTTAGCTCTTGCCGCTCCGGCCCTGTATGGTATTACGACACTTACGAATATAATCCTCAGGGTGAACTCTGGCTATATAAAACAACAGAGTATCAGATCCAGAACTCCGAGATTGAGACCTTCCCTCTTTACGAGCACACATTTAATAATAAGGGTGATAAACTGGACACCGTGGCGATTGACTTTGATGGCAAGAAAATTCTCTGGCCAGTCACATCCGAGAAAGTGTTTCTCTACTCATCACCTGAAAAAACATCAAAGACCAAAGCCTATCTTATTCATAATGACAAGGTAGAAATTCTCGGGCAAAAAGATGATTGGATTAAAATTCGCTTTGCATCGAGAAAAGGTCCTCTTATCCGCTGGATTTATCTTCCAGAAGCAATAGCCAAAAGTTAACCTGCAAACTTGAATTTTTACAGGCATTCAGATTCTCGCGTAATCAATATCAATCCAGTAAGGTGCAATAAGCGCAGCGCATTGCACCTCTATCTTTGCCACCACCCTCCCTGCCCAAACAAACGGTGCAATTCACTTCGTTCGTTGCACCCTATGGTGCGTCTATGACTGTGGTTTTTCTTGCCCATTGTGGTGAGCTGTCTGACACCGATGGCGCAACCCATTTCTCCAGCTTGTGCTGCTCGCGCCTCCCCTGCGCCCCCTCTCGCTTCCCGCCAGCGGGGGCATTTCTGTGCGTTGGCTCACATCCCACCGCCGTTTTTCACCTCACAAATTTATAGAAAGAGCGCGCCCATCCACTGAGTAAAAACTCACCGCACGGCCAAAGCGCTGAACCACGAACAAACACAACCAATTGATTTTAATCATCAATAAAAATATGAGCGATTCAATCCGCCCCCGTTTCAGCCGCTGTTCAGCTTTGCGATCAGGGTCACACTCAAGGTGATGGCGCACAAAAATCCAGTTATTCGCACATTTGTCCGATAGGGTGACCTCTGCCCCGGCGCGATAATAGTCGGGTCAATTTTGTCTGCATGCCGGCCTGCACAGGCGGCATGCCAACAGGCTCCGGCAACGGAGCGGGGAGAGCGCCATGATAACCACCTTGATCAATGAACATCTGATCAATCTCGATTTGAAAGCTACCGCCAAGGAAGAGGTCTTCACCGAGATGGCCCGCCTGCTGGTCGCGCAAGGCAAGGTCAGCGACGAGCAGCAGTTCGTCAAGGATCTGTGGGCCCGCGAAGAGCTGGGCAATACCGGCTTTGAAGAGGGTGTTGCCCTGCCCCACGCCAAGAGCGCGGCGGTCAGCACCCCGGCAGTCGCCATCGGCATCAGCCGCAACGGCATCGACTACGGTGCCGAAGATGGCAAACCATCCCACATTTTCTTTATGATCGCCTCCCCCGATGGCGGTGCCAACCACCATATCGAGGTGCTGGCCGAGCTCTCCGCCAAGCTGATTGAAGAGGGCTTTATCGATGCCCTGCTGGCGGCGAAAACCCCGGCTGATGCGCTGGCACTGCTGCTGGCCAAGAAAGAGGAAGCGGCTGCAGCACCTGCGGCCAACAAGGGGCTGATCATCGGCGTGACCGGCTGCCCGGCCGGTATCGCCCACACCTATCTGGCGGCCGAGTCGCTGGAGCGCGCCGCCAAGGAGCTGGGTTATGAGGTGAAGGTGGAGACCAACGGCTCCATCGGCGTCAAGAACAGCCCGACCGCAGACGAGATCGCCCGCGCCACCGCCATCGTGGTGGCCTGCGACAAGCAGGTGGACATGGCCCGCTTTGCTGGCAAGCCCCTCATCAAGACCGGCGTAAAAGCCCCCATCAAGGATGGCAAGGGTCTGATTGAGCAGGCCCTGACAGCCCCTGCCTATGTGGCGGACAAGGATGAGAAGAAGGGGGACGAGAAGCGCGCCAGCGGCGGCAGCTCGGATCTCTATCGCTACCTGATGAACGGCGTATCGCACATGATCCCGTTCGTGGTGACCGGTGGTCTGCTGATCGCCCTGTCACTGGCCATCGGCGGCAACCCGACCCCGAGCGGCATGCAGATCCCGGAAGGGAGCATGTGGAACCAGATCCTCAACGTCGGCGTGGCCGCCTTCACCCTGATGATCCCCATTCTGGCGGGCTATATCGCCTACGCCATCGGTGATCGTCCGGCACTGGCACCGGGCTTTATCGGCGGCTGGATCGCCAACAACGGCAGCTTCTACGGCGCTGACGCCGGTACCGGCTTTATCGGTGCCATCATTGCAGGCCTGTTGGTCGGCTATCTGGTGCGCTGGATTGCCACTCGTCAGTACCACAAGATGGTGCAACCGCTGGTGCCGATCCTGATCGCTCCCATCGTCGGGTCGCTCTTTATCGCTGCGGTCTTTATCTTCATCATCGGCGCCCCGATTGCCGACATGATGACCGGCCTCAACGCCATGCTGCTCTCCATGAGTGGTGGCAGTCTGGTGCTGCTGGGTATTGTGCTGGGTGGTATGGCGGGCTTTGATATGGGTGGCCCGGTCAACAAGGTGGCCTTCCTCTTCTCCGTCGGCATGATCGCCTCCGGTCAGACCCAGTTTATGGGTGCCATGGCCTGCGCCATCCCGGCCGCTCCCCTTGGCATGTCGCTGGCTACCGTGCTTGGTCGCAAGCTCGGCATCTTTGACGAGTCCGAGATCGAAGCGGGCAAAGCCGCCGGTGCCATGGGTCTGGTGGGTATCTCCGAAGGGGCGATTCCGTTCGCCGCCCGTGACCCGCTGGCCGTGATTCCGGCCAACGTGCTGGGCAGCATGACCGCCGCCGTGATGGCCTTCCTGTTCGGCATCACCAACAGCGTTGCCCACGGTGGCCCCATCGTGGCTCTGCTGGGTGCCGTCAACAAGCCGCTGCTGGCCCTGCTCTGCATGATCTGCGGTGCCATCGTCACCGGTGTGGTCGCGGTTGCCCTGAAAAAGCTGCGGGTAAAAAAGAGTGACGAGGTAACCCTGGCCAAGGCGGCCTGAGTTCCTCCTCCCCGAGCTGTTCACGCTCGCGAACCATAGCAATGAGGCCACCCCGGGGTGGCCTCTGCTTTTTCCTTGTCTTTTTCCTTGTCGGCCTCAGCCCCCTCTCTTGCCACGCCAAAGCAGCGCCTCGTTTGCCGCGCTATTCCCTCTCCCCCCGCCCCGATACCGGCGGAAATATCGCCAATCTTGGGTCAGCTCTGTGATTGCACTCACGCTTTGCCCGCGAAATCGCAAAAACTAGGAAATTTTCCTAATTGCCCTAGGGATGGCTCTCAAGCCATTTTTTCCGCCCCTGATTAGAGTCACCCCACCTGATGTCGTGACCCGCACCACGACGGGCAACATGCCCCGTCCTTCGGCAGCGGGCCCGGGTTTACACGGGCAGAAGCAGGCCAGCCGGCCCCCCTTTTGCCCCCTTTCCGTGGCGTGACCTCCCATAACTGCACAACAACGCAAGGGGCGCGGCGGAATAGCGTCTATCTCGCAGAGGATGAACGAAAATGTTGAAATTTCTTGAACAGGTCCGGGTCCCCACCCTCGACCTGCCGGTAGAAGCCCGGCGCAAACTCTGGTTCAAGCCGTTTATGCAATCCTATCTGGTTGTATTTATTGGCTATCTGACCATGTATCTGATCCGCAAGAACTTCAACATTGCGCAGAATGACATGATCCAGTCCTACGGTCTCTCCATGACCGAACTCGGCATGATCGGCCTTGGCTTCTCCATCACCTACGGGGTGGGCAAGACCATCGTCTCCTACTATGCCGACGGCAAGAACACCAAGCAGTTCCTGCCACTGATGCTGATCCTCTCCGCACTCTGCATGCTGGGCTTCAGTGCCAGCATGGGCGGCACCGGTTTCAGCCTCTACTTCATGATCTTCTTCTACGCCCTGAGCGGCTTCTTCCAGAGCTGTGGCGGCTCTTGCAGCTACTCCACCATCACCAAGTGGACTCCCCGCAACAAGCGCGGCACCTATCTGGGCATGTGGAACCTCTCCCACAACGTGGGCGGTGCCGGTGCAGCCGGTGTGGCGCTGTTCGGTGCCAACTATCTGTTTGATGGTCACGTGCTCGGCATGTTCATCTTCCCCTCCATCATTGCGCTGATCGTCGGCTTTATCGGCCTGCGCTTCGGTAGCGACTCGCCGGAAGCCTACGGCCTTGGCAAGGTGGAAGAGCTGTTTGACGAAGTGGCGAGCGAAGAGGATATCGCCACCGAGGAGCAGAAGCTGACCAAATGGCAGATCTTCGTGAAGTACGTGCTGCTGAACAAGGTGATCTGGCTGCTCTGCTTTGCCAACATCTTCCTCTACGTGGTGCGTATCGGTATCGACCAGTGGTCCACCGTCTATGCCCACCAGGAGCTGGGCTTCTCCAAAGACGTGGCTATTCAGGGCTTTACCTTCTTTGAAGTGGGCGCTCTGGTCGGCACCCTGATGTGGGGTTACCTCTCCGATCTGGCCAACGGCCGTCGTGGTCTGGTTGCCTGCGTGGCACTGGCGCTCATCATCGCGACTCTGGGTCTCTACCAGCACGCCACCACCCAGTTCATGTTCCTGGGCTCCCTGTTCACTTTGGGCTTCCTGGTGTTTGGCCCGCAACTGCTGATCGGCGTCGCCGCCGTGGGCTTCGTACCCAAGCAGGGCATCAGCGTGGCCGATGGCGTCAAGGGCACCTTCGCCTACCTCATCGGTGACAGCTTCGCCAAGCTGGGTCTGGGCATGATTGCCGATGGTACCCCCATCTTCGGCCTGACCGGCTGGACCGGCACCTTCGCCGCGTTGGACATGGCAGCAGCCGCCTGTCTGGTACTGATGGCCTGCGTGGCGATTGCCGAAGAGCGCAAGATCCGCCGCATCAAGCGCGAGCTGAAAGCCGCCCAACTGGCGACCCAGACCGCCTGATAGTCATCACAACAGACGCAGATTGTTCAGGGCTACCCACACGGGTAGCCCTTTTTGTTTAGCCAAACTAAATACTCAAGTGGCCCTTTTGCGCCATTTTTGCGGCCCAAAGCCCTATCGAGATCCCACTTTTGGCCGGGGCTTTTGGCAAAAAATCCCCGCCGGCGTTATCTTGTTGGCCCCCCGTTTCGCACAGTTCAGAGCCAATGAAGATCATTGCCGTCACCGCCTGCCCGACCGGCATCGCCCACACCTATATGGCAGCCGAAGCGCTGCAAAAAGCCGCCGCCGCCCTCGGCCTCAAGATCAAGGTCGAAACTCAGGGCGCCATGGGGATGGAGAACTCCCTCACCGCCCGCGACATCGCCAGCGCCGATCTGGTGCTGATCGCCTCCGACATCGACATCGAGCAGAAGGAGCGTTTCCTCGGCTGCCATATCCATCGGGTGAGCCTCGAAACCGTGCTGCTCGATGCGCAGGCGGTGCTGAGATCACTGCCCCGGCCCAGCTGATGCTAAGCCGCGAGATCACCTTCTACTGCCATCAGGGGATGAGCATTGCCCGCACCAAGCAGCTGAGTCGGCTGGCGGGGATGTTCAAATCCTGCATTCGCTGCGCCAACCTCACCCGGCGCCAGACGGTTATCGCCAGCAATCAGCTCTCCCTGCTCACCCTCGCCACCCAGCCCGGCGATCTCTGCCAGCTGCAGATAGAAGGTAACGACGCCGAGCTGGCCCATATGGCCTTCACCTGCTGGTGCGGCGAGCTGGGCCAGCCGCTGGTGCGCCCCGCCAGCGCTGCGCTGGCCGAGCTGCGTCTGGCGAGCGCCCTGCCCGACTACCACTTCGCCCTGCGCCAGCTGGCTCACAGTCCCGCCCCCCTGACCAAGAGCGAGGCGCTCGAGCATCTCATCGACCTGCTGCCCGCCGAGCTGGTCGGCGACAGAGCCGCGCTGGAGGAGGCGATCAGTCGGCGCGAGCAGATCGCCGCCACCATCATCTGCCCGGGCCTCGCCATGCCCCATGTGCTTTGCGAGGGGATAAGCCAGCCCGCCCTGAGCCTGCTCAGCAGCCCGGCCCCCATTGAGTGGGGTTCGCAGCTCGGGCCGGTGCAGACCATCATCCTGCTGGCGGTGCCAACCGGCTGCGGGCGCGACACCCTGCTTCCCCTCACCCGGCTGGCCCGCGCCCTGATGGACGAAGTGATAAGCGGCGCCCTGCTGCAAGCAAGCTCGGCCCCTGCCAGACAAGCCATCGTGATTGAAAACCTGCTCGGTTGACCCTCGGCCGGAAGCCGCCAATTTTCCCGGGATCTCTTTACCTACTCCTCCCATTCATCCTGCCGTCAGCCCCCTGTGGTACACTCGCTGCCATTCCCACTTGCCAATCCGCTATCCGATGAAATCTGCCCGCTCCCGACTCTCGCTGCCAAACCGTCCCGCCCGCGATGGCGCCCCCCGCTCTGCTGCCCGGCCAGCCGAACCCCGCCACGTTGCGGCGCGCAAGCCGGAGCTGGCCCCCGAGGATCGCAAGCTGCTGCTGTTGAACAAGCCCTACATGGTGCTCTGCCAGTTCACCGACGAGGCGGGCCGCGAGACCCTCAAGGATTACATCAGCGAGCCCGGCATCTACGCCGCTGGCCGGCTTGACCGCGACAGCGAGGGGCTGCTGCTGCTCACCAACGATGGCAAATTGCAGGCGCGCCTCACCCAGCCGGGGGAGAAGACCCCCAAAACCTACTGGGTGCAGGTGGAAGGCGTGCCGAGCGAAGAGAAACTGGCCGCCCTGCGCGCCGGTGTGGAGCTCAACGATGGCATGACCCTGCCTGCCGGGGCGCGCATCATGGATGAACCTGCGGTGTGGCCGCGCAATCCCCCCATTCGCGAGCGCAAGGAGATCCCCACCTGCTGGCTGGAGATCAAGATAGTGGAGGGGCGCAACCGGCAGGTGCGGCGGATGACCGCCCATATCGGCCACCCCACCCTGCGCCTTATTCGCTACGCCATCGGCGACTGGACGTTAGATGGTCTGGCCCCCGGCGAGAGCCGAGCCCTGCCCGCTCCCGAGTTGGCGCCCGCCCCGCGCAGGGCACAGGCACCCAACAAACCGCGCAGTCAGGGCTCAGGCAGCAGCAATCCGCGCGCTGCCCAACCGACCCGAAGCCTGCATGGTCAGGGCCAGGGGCGCGACAACCGTGACACGAGCCCACGCCCGGCCAATCGCAGCGGCGGCCGTGGCACCGCGCGCCGACCGGCCCGCAGCAAACCCTCGGAATAACGCGCAGCCCGCAGGCAATCGAACACGCTGAATCGAGCCCCCGCTTCGGCCGGGGCCAAACCGGTAACGAGACAAGGAGTCCTTATGAGCGATAACCTTCCTGCATCGCAGGAGAAAACGCCGCACGAGCGCATGCAGGCCAGATTGACGGTCGCCGCGCTGGTGCAGTGGCAGGGCCGCTTTCTGGTGGTGGAAGAGGAGATCAAGGGCCAGCGCCGCTTCAACCAGCCCGCCGGTCATGTGGAGGCCGGTGAAGATCTGCTCACCGCCGCCTGCCGCGAGCTGAAAGAGGAGACGGGGCTGACCGCCACGCCCACCTCTTGGCTTGGCACCTATCTCTACAAACCGGCCGACAGCGAGGCCACCTATGTGCGCACCGCCATCATCTTCGACCTTGAAAAAGCGCCGGGTCAGCACCATCCAGAGGATCCTGACGGCGACATCCTCGCCTGCCACTGGCTCACCCTGGAGGAGATCGCCGAGTGCAAACCAGCCCTGAGAAGCCCCCTGGTGTGGCAGTGCATCGAGGATTATCTGGCGGGAACACGCCTGCCGCTCTCGGCACTCAAGGCCTTTATCCAGAGCTAGGGACAGAACAGGCATCCGCTGGCAATCGCCGCAAGAAAAACGATTTCCCGCTGCAAGGTTCCTGATGGGGACAGTGGCATGGAGATGTGACCGGGGGCGCAAAACTCTGGTAGAATACGCCCCGTTTAAACGAACTGGTAACTTCGACTAATGACAGACAACAGCCAAATCAAGGTGATCGTCGGCATGTCCGGCGGCGTGGATTCTTCCGTCTCGGCCTACCTGCTCCAGCAGCAGGGCTATCAGGTCGAAGGCTTGTTCATGAAGAACTGGGAAGAAGACGACACGGACGAGTACTGCTCTGCCGCCCAGGATTTGGCTGATGCCAAGGCCGTCTGCGACAAGCTGGGGATGAAACTCCACACCATCAACTTCGCGGCCGAGTACTGGGACAATGTGTTCGAGCATTTCCTCGAAGAGTACAAGGCTGGCCGCACGCCGAACCCGGATATCCTGTGCAACAAGGAGATCAAGTTCAAGGCGTTCCTCGAATTTGCCGCCGAAGAGCTGGGTGCCACCTACATCGCCACCGGCCACTATGTGCGCCGTGACGACAGCACCGGCCGCCCGCGCCTGCTGCGCGGTCTCGATACCAACAAGGATCAGAGCTACTTCCTCTACACCCTGAGCGAAAAGCAAGTGGGTCAGAGCCTGTTCCCGGTTGGCGATCTGGAGAAGCCGGAGGTGCGCCGCATCGCCGAGCAGCTGGATCTCATCACCGCCAAGAAGAAAGACTCCACCGGTATCTGCTTTATCGGCGAGCGCAAGTTCAAGGACTTCCTGGCCAAGTTCCTGCCCGCCCAGCCCGGTAAAATCGAGACCGTGGATGGCAAGGTGATCGGCGAGCATCAGGGTCTGATGTATCACACCCTGGGCCAGCGCAAGGGGCTTGGTATCGGCGGTCGCAAAGATGCCACCGAAGAGGCCTGGTATGTGGTCGACAAAGAGGTCGAGCGCAACGTGCTGGTGGTGGCGCAGGGCGAACATCCCCGCCTCTACTCCGATGGTTTGATTGCCAGCCAGCTGCACTGGGTGGATCGCACCCCCATTCGCGAGCCGCGTCGCTGCACCGTCAAGACCCGCTACCGTCAGCAGGATATCCCCTGCCTGATCCAGCCCATCGACGATCTGACCATCCGGGTCATCTTCGACGAGAAACAGGCTGCGGTAACCCCGGGCCAATCCGCCGTCTTCTACGACGGGGAAGTGTGTCTGGGCGGCGGCATCATCGAACAGCGTTTCAGCCATCCGGTTTGAGCCAATAGCAGAAGGCAGCATACGTGAGCGATAAATTCCAAGACAGAACCATGGCCTTTGCCGGCATCTGCCAGGCGGCCGCGCTGGTCCAGAAGGTGGCCCGCGACGGCAGCTGTGACGAGGCCGCCCTGCGCGAGAGCCTCTCCAGCATTCTGGTGACCAACCCGAGCCACCCGCTCGAGGTGTTCAACAACACCCATCTGGCCATTCGCGACGGCTACCGCGCGCTGGTCGAGCAGCTGGGTGCCGACGGCAGCCAGAAGAATGCCGAGCTGACCCGCTATGTGGTGAGCCTGATTGCGCTGGAGCGCAAGCTGGCCAAGCGCAAGGACATTCTCAACATGCTGGGTGAGCGGATCAGCCAGATCGGCCGCCAGCAACAGCATTTCGATCTGCTCGACGAGCAGATCCTGGCGAACATGGCGAGCATCTACAGCGACCTTATCAGCCCCATCGGGCCACGCATTCAGGTGGCCGGCACCCCGCTGTTCCTGCAGCAGCCGCTGGTGCAGCACAAGGTGCGCGCCCTGCTGCTGGCAGGCATCCGCGCCGTGGTGCTGTGGCGCCAGCTCGGTGGCAGCCGCACCCAGATCATCTTCGCTCGCAAGAAGATGGTGGAACTGGCCAAGCGTTACTAATCATTGGCTTGCGCGCAGGGAGAGGGAGACAAGGTGAACAGCCGCACATCAGCCTTGATACACCCAGACCGGCGCGCAAGTGAATACGGATCCCCCACACCAATCATCAGGAGTTCACCCCATGGAGCTGTCCGCGCTGACTGCTGTTTCCCCGATTGACGGTCGTTATGGCGACAAGGCCGATGCCCTGCGCCCTATCTTCTCCGAATTCGGCCTGCTGCGTTTTCGCGTTGAAGTCGAGGTTCGCTGGTTGCAGAAACTGGCCAGCCACGCCGGGATCCCGGAAGTCCCTGCCCTGAGCGCGGCCGCCAACGCCCTGCTCGATGGCATCGTCAGCAACTTCAACGAGAGCGACGCCGCCCGCATCAAACAGATCGAGCGCACCACCAACCATGATGTGAAAGCGGTGGAGTACTTCCTCAAAGAGAAAGTCGAAGTTAACCCGGAGCTAGCGGCTGTCAGCGAGTTCATCCACTTCGCCTGCACCTCGGAAGACATCAACAACAACTCCCACGGTCTGATGCTGAAAACCGCCCGCGAAGAGGTCATCAAGCCTTATTGCGAGAAGCTGATCAGCGAGATCAAGCGTCTGGCTCACGAGTACCGTGACATGCCGCTGCTCTCCCGCACCCACGGCCAGCCGGCGACCCCGAGCACCATGGGCAAGGAGATGGCCAACGTCGCCTACCGTCTGGAGCGCCAGTACAAGCAGATCATGGCGGTGGAGATCCTCGGCAAAATCAACGGCGCAGTCGGCAACTACAACGCCCACATCAGCGCCTATCCGGAAGTGGACTGGCACCAGTTCTCCGAGGAGTTCGTTACCTCCCTGGGTCTGACCTGGAACCCCTACACCACCCAGATCGAGCCGCACGACTATATCGCCGAGCTGTTCGATGCCATGGCCCGCTTCAACACCATCCTGATCGACTTCGACCGCGATGTGTGGGGTTACATCTCCCTGGGTCACTTCAAGCAGCGCACCATCGCTGGCGAAATCGGCTCCTCCACCATGCCGCACAAGGTCAACCCCATCGACTTCGAGAACTCCGAAGGCAATCTGGGTCTGGCCAACGCCGTGTTCCAGCATCTGGCGAGCAAGCTGCCCATCTCCCGCTGGCAGCGGGATCTGACCGACTCGACCGTGCTGCGCAATCTGGGCGTTGCCATCGGCTATTCCCTTATCGCCTATCAGTCCACCCTCAAGGGTATCTCCAAGCTGGAAGCCAACGACGCCGCCATGGCCGCTGATCTGGATGCCAACTGGGAAGTGCTGGCCGAGCCGATCCAGACCGTGATGCGCCGCTACGGTATCGAGAAGCCCTACGAGAAGCTCAAGGAGCTGACCCGTGGCCGCCGCGTCGATGCCGAAGGGATGCGCACCTTTATCGACACCCTGGAGCTGCCGGAAGCGGTCAAGGTTGAGCTGAAGAAGCTGACCCCGGCCAACTACATCGGTGACGCCCAGCGTCTGGTTGATCTGCTGAAATAAGCGGATAAATGACACTACCGGGGCCCTGTGCATGATCTGCAACAGGGCCCCGGTTATTTTATGTGGCACCCTATACACGGTTTGCAAGAGGGCTTGCCCGAGGCCGGCAGCCGCCTCTGGCAAGACCTCTCCTGACCTTTGTCGAACCCTTTGACGAGAAGATCTATGTACGAACTCAATCTGGATATCGCTCACTTCCTCGAGCATTACTGGCAGAAGCGCCCGCTCCTTATCAAGGGCGGCTTCAAGGACTTTCAGGATCCCATCAGCCCGGACGAGCTGGCGGGTCTGGCCATGGAGGAGGTGGTAGAGTCCCGTCTGGTCACCCGTTTCGACGGCAAGTGGGATGCGGCCCACGGCCCCTTCGAATCCTATGACCATCTGGGCGAAGAGAACTGGACCATTCTGGTACAGGCATGCAACCACTGGGCCCCCGAGGTGAACGAGCTGGCGGTACCGTTCCAGTTCATTCCGGGCTGGCGCTTTGACGATGTGATGGTGAGCTTCTCCACCCCTCACGCGGGTGTCGGCCCCCACATCGACAACTACGACGTGTTCATCACCCAGGGTATCGGCAAGCGTCACTGGCGGGTTGGCGATGCCAAGCCGCTCAACGAGTTTGCCGCCCACGCCGCATTGCTGCACTGCGAGCCATTCGAGGCGATCATCGACGTCATCATGGAGCCGGGCGACATCCTCTACATTCCGCCCGGATTCCCCCACGAAGGCTACGCCATCGAGCCCTCCATGAACTTCTCGGTAGGCTTCCGCGCACCGGATGCCAAGGCGCTTATCTCCTCCTTTGCCGATCACCTGATCGACAACGAGGTGCGTACCGAGCGTTACGGCGATGCCGACCTCAAACCCCGTGCCCGTCACGGCGAGATCCAGCCCCACGAGCTGCACCGTCTGCGCGAGCTGATGCAACAGGCCCTCGATGACGAGACCCTGTTCAAGGAGTGGTTCGGCACCATGATCTCAGAGGCCAAGCACGATCTGGATGTCAATCCGGTCGAGCCGGACTACAGCGCCGAGGAGATAGCAGACCTGCTGACTCAGGGCGAGCCCGCCATCAAGGTGCCGGGCCTGCGCAGCGTCTGGTTCAGCGGCGAAAACCAGCAGTGCTATATCGATGGCGAAGCCTGGACCCTGCAGAGCGAAGATGCGGCAGCCATTTCGCTCTTGTGCGACAAGGACATCATCACTCAGGCCGATATGGTGGAGCTGGCCGATCAGGCCGGTTTCCTGCAACTGCTGACCCGACTGGTCAACCGCGGGTACTGGTTCTTCAACTGATCCGACAACCGTCGTGCAGAGATAAAAAAGGAGGGGTATCCCTCCTTTTTCTGTTTAATGCAGCGCACATCATTTATTAAAAAGAAAGAGCACCAGCATAGTCGCGAGCAGGGCCCCAACCAGGATTAGGGTCGTGGATGAGAAATGCCTCTGACCATCCCCCGCTTTCCAATTTGCATATATCGTTGCCAACACATCACTGACCACCACAATCCCTGCCGTCAGTACAATAAAGCTCGCCATGCTCAAACTTTGTCCCGGAATAGCCAAAGTCAGCCATGAAATGATCACCCAGTGAATGCAGTAAATCGGGGTAACATTTTTACTCCAGCGACCCGCGATATCCTTGATAAAACCAGGTACATAACGTACCAGATAACTCAATATAGCGAGTTCAAATATGACACCACCAGTAAAAGTGATATTATCCGTCAAGATATGATGGTAATAACCAGTCTCAAGATTCATACCTGTTGGAATAGAGAACAAAAAATTGAAAAGGTATATACCGAAGAAAAATACGACTGCCGCAACAGCCCCCGATATCAGATAAAACTTTCTTTTATCAGTGCAGCGGATCAGATAATCGCCAAAAATATATCCGGCGATGGGGTAAAATGCCCATGTCAGGAACGGGAAATATGAACTTTCATTACTTCCCCAAAAAAGTCCAGCCAGAGAAGATACGGGCAGAGTCTGGGTTTGCACTGGCAATAGCAAAATATTTATCAGGGCAAACACCAATCCGGTGATGCCGATAGCAATCTTGTTAAACTGGAAAAAATTGAAGCCGGCAAACATGATCATTGCCAACCCTGAAAATTGCAGGATATCCACGAACATCAGCTCATTGAATCCCTTGTAGAGATAGCTGATGTCTGCGCTATTGAATCCCATAATTACGTTTGGGATGAATCCACGTACAAAACTGAGCAGGTAGGCTGTACATAGCAGAGCAAGACCACGCCAGGCCATTGATGCCGGTTGATTCTTCCTGGAATAATTTATGCCGATACCAAGCAGAAACATGAACATAGGGGCTGCAGGAATATCCCCATTAAAATCATTTATATCAGCCAGTAGTGTGTCCCATACCCCTGCATTGGCAAAAACCAATTGTACATGGATGATAATCATAAATAGCACGGCTAAGCCTCTGGCTATATCTAGCTCAGGTTGCCGACCACTATTTACTTTATCCGGAGAAAACATATCTCACCTACCTTTAATTCATATAACTGGTTACGGCATAGCCATGCAACAATATGGCATTGCTAACAATGCCATAACGTATCACCTCAAACTTATAGAGAAACTCGTCTTATATGGTCATTCCACCATAAACGTCATAAACATATCAAAGAACACACCAAAAAAGGCGATACTGATACCAAATATAAAAAGATAGAGAGTGTGTCTATAATAAGTCAGTGCATCATCATCCTGACGGACACTTAATATTCTGAACAATACAAAGATCATGCTCACTGTGCCAGAGAACACACACATGCCGATCAAATATGCCTGCCACGCAGAGCCAACATGTTCGACGTCACCACGCACCCATGTCGCCATATAATTGAGCAAAAAGCCCAAGATAATACCGTTGGCAGTTACCATTGGTGCTCGTAGATTGGTTATTTTATCATCTTTCATTTACTCCCCCTGAAACCGGAATTATATTCACATCACGACACTATCATCAGCGCTTATGAAATATAGATCCCGGTTGGTTACATGGCAAGAAGGAGCAATACCATGCAAGGTATTACTCCATCTCCAGATTTATATCGCCGTCTGCAGTTAAATTATTGTGTCAGTCGTGATCTGCCTCAAGGATTTTTTCTGCCGCATAGTAACCAGATTGCACTGCTGCCTCAAAAGTCGGGTAGATCATATAGTCGCCCGCCAACACTATCGAGTCATCATCACTGTTATTCAGTTTGAGCAATCTGTCATATGCCCCCAATGACATCACTGGATATCCATATGGGAATCGCTCAATATCGTAACCTGTAATTTTTTTACTTGCTGCGGAAAATATTTTATCCAAATCACGATAGACATTCTTCAGCAACTCATGATCGCTCATGGTCAAAATTGACTGATCATGACTGGTCTTGGGAGCGATGTAGACAGAAATGATATTGGCTCGATCTTTTTTCTGCTGGTCGTAAAACCGTTCAACCCAGGTAGCATCATAAACATCAGTGAAGAAGTAACTGTCTGGCACGGCCAAATCAAACGCCTTGTCAAATATCGGCGTATCAGAGAATAGTGCGACCGTAACATAAGGAGCGTAAGTAATCCCCTTCATGATCTCTTTACGCTCTGACGACAAAACAGCATCAGCGATCTTCAGAGTCACCGGAGCCGGGGTCGCAATGACAACTCTCCTGGCCAGGATAGTGGCTTGCTTGCCCCCTTTTTGGGTGTATACCACTGCATAATTTTCACCTTGTCTGCTAATACCGGTGACTGTACTCCCGGCTCTGAGCTTGCCATTCAACGCCTGCCCCAACTTATCAGTCAGCTCGGAGATACCCTTGGTAAAGGTGTAAGAGTTGGAACTCTCTTTTTTCGCCTCTGCATACTGCTCCGCAGCACTGCCAGGTTCATCATCCAGCACATAACCATGTTCGTCATCGTCATAATCAAATGCGACCTCGGGGATCAGACTCAGTGCAGATATCTCCTGCAGACCAGCCCCAAAAAGTCCACGGCTGGTCACATTGTATTTATCTATATAAACCTCAGGAATTCCATTCGCTGTTAACCAGCTTTTGGCATCCATATAATCCATTTTTTTCGTACGATCATTATATTCCGTATCAGGTATTTCATCGTAATGCTTATATTCTGATGAAATTAGTTTGATAAAATTATTATATGTTTCCAGATCACTATGCTTTATCAAATGTCTGGCAATACCATCACTACCATAACTGATAGATTCCCCATCATAAATAGCATCCATTGGTGAGGGAATTTCTTTCATTTCAAGACCGAGCTTGCTCACCATACCTGCCAGCACATCATCGGGCTCCCCCAGATATTCTGTACCTTTGGCATAGGTAAACTGTTTATGGTGTCCTGAAGAGGTACGCCCACCAACTGTGTCATTTTTTTCCAACAAGACAAGATCTTTATCTTTCAGAAAGTACCCTGCGGTAAGACCTGATATACCACCACCGACGATCACTATATCATGAAACTCAACTTGAGCTGGCTGCACGCCAGACTCACGAGCACAAAGAATAGTTACCGGCAGCAAACAACATATACCTATGAAGGCAACCTTCTTATTTAAACCATTTCTTATATTAATCTGCATAGTGTCACCTCTATCTTTTCCATCACCCATTTTACGTTCATTAAGGAGTGCGATTTAGACCGGAGGAGATAACCTCATCAGCTGCCCTTACACCAGATAAATAGGCACCATGTACCGTCTGAAAGAAGTGTCTCTCGGTCGCCTCACCAGCAAAAAAGAGACGATGTGCAATACTCTTCGCCAAATCGTCCCTAGCCTTGGGAGTTGTGCCCAATCCGTTGTATGAATAAGCTCCCATAGCATAAGGATCCGCACTCCAGCGTGTAATCAGGTAGCTCACCGGGTCTGGAATATTTTCACCATACATGGCTCTCAATGCTGCCATCGCACTGGACACTGTATCCTGATCGTCCAGCTGTTCAACATGAAGCGCAAACTCGGCAGCATTAAAGCCAATCAAAACTGGCTGATTGATATGTTTGGCCAAGCTGACCCATTCAACCCATTGTCCTTTATTGCCAGTATCGGGGATATTGTTAATCCAGTCGTAGCGAGTATCCCAAAATGCGTAGGGGAAATGGAGGCAACATTTATTCAGCGTACCAACACCAAGTTTTTTAATTGCTTGTGCTTTCCTGCTTGGCAATGGTGGTTGAAATTCCACACGACCTGATTTCAAAACACCCAGTGGTAAAGTCAGTATTACTTGCGCAGCTTGATATGTCCGGCTTTTTGTTTTAACGATAACCTCTGCATTACTCTCATATTCAACTTTTATAATTTCCTGTTCAAGCAGGATATCTAAATCCTGAGCAAGGTACTCGACAACGGACTGATAGCCGTTATACAAAACCCATTCATCACCAGAAAAATCTTCATCACTATCAAACCAATATGAAGAGAGCTGTTCTATGGATCCGCCATACTCATGCTCTATGCTGCTACTTAAAACAAAATCGATAATTCGTTGTTCTTCTTCAGAGCGTGAGGAGTAGGAAAGACGGGAGTAAATGCCATCCCGCAATGAGACATCACGTTCCGCATCCTGCAAAATCATTATTGCAGCAGATATTTCATCTTCAATCAAAGTAAGACGTGCATACTGGGATGAACTCAGTTTATGAGAACCACCATAAAAAATATCTGCGCTCTCCGAATCGGTGGAAAAGTGCTTGATACCCAGCTCATCAGCAAATCTTGAAACAGGATTTTGTGGCCCGGCACCATGAATCCATGTTGCCCCAAGATCGATAGCAGGCCCCGCCCACTGCGAAGAGGTATGCAAACGCCCCCCAATACGATCCCGGGCTTCAAGTACCAATACGTGGTATCCGGCATCACGCAATTTTTTAGCCGCGACTAGACCTGCCACACCGGCGCCAATTACTATGACTTGCCATCTATCGGTAACCGCAGAAATCAACTCGCCCATGGTATTAGCATCTCCTCTACTATGACCAAGTTGCCAGTAAACCGATTGGTTAGAGGCAATATTGTCACTGCAACCTGTAAAACATTTCAGACAACATTCACTCAATTTGAGCGACCGCTCAAAACTACTGTAAGAGCTTGCTACAAGTCAATAGCAACATCGCTATCAAACGCTGTTCTTGAATCATGCAGTGAGAAGAATGGGGATGGGCCATTCAGCAAGCAGCCGCATCCATGCAGTGAATGTGATGGGGATACAGACAGGGGCAGAGAAAAAATACTATTTAAAATCAATAGTAATGCATGATTGAACATGACAGATGGCTCCGTATTACCATCACTACTGCCCTACGTGAAAACCAGTACGACAAAAGGCGCCTTATGGCGCCTTTTTTATTGCTATGGGCCCAACGGTTCAGCCGGGAATGGCGCCGCTGTTGAAGGTAAAGCTGTAGCTATCGCCGCGACAGAGGCTCTGACTCACCTCCAGCAGCTCCCCCAGCGCCGTGTAGCTGCGCTGCATCACGGCCAGCACCGGCATGCCGACCGGCAATCCCAGCATGGCGCTCTCGGTCTGGCTCGGCACCTGCTGGCGGATCTGGTACTGCTGGGCGACAGGCTCAATCCCCTCCTCCCGCCAGTGGGCGTAGAGCGAGCCCTCCAGCAGGTCGGGGCGGGGCAGGAACTGGCGAGGGATATAGGTGGTCTCGATGGAGGTGGGGTCATCGTTGACGCAGCGTACCCGGCGGATCTTGGCGATTTCTGTGCCCTCAGCCACCCCCATCAGGGCGGCCTGCTCGGCGCTGGCGGCCACCAGCTCGCGCGCCAGCCAGCGATCACTCAGCGCCCCGAGCTGGCTCAGCTGGGCGGTAAAGCTGCCACCGGCCAAGTTGTAGGTAAACGGAGCGTGCACGACGGTGCCCTTGCCCTGCTGCTTGATCACCAGCCCCTGCTCCGCCAGCAGGGAGATCCCCTTGACCACGGTGGCCCGGGATAGGGCGAGGCTGTCGGAGAGCTGACGCTCGGAGGGGAGCACGCAGCCGTGGGGCAGCAGTTTGCGCTCGATAGCCTGCTGCAGCCCCTGCGCCAGAATGAGATAGAGCGGCTCATCCCCTGCACAGGCCAGCCGTTGTTTCAACTCGTCAAACAGGTGTTCAGCACTCTCTCTCTGCATGGCGCTCTCGTCTAAAGATGCAAAAACATAAACAAATGGGTCCAGTCCACTTTACTTTAAAATGCGTTATGGTTCACACTGGACTGATACTGGATGTGTATAATACCCACTGGACTGCAACTGGACTACACAAAAAGGTGATCAATATCGTCATGACCCCATCAAGCTCTACCTCACTTCAACAGCAGCGTATTCTGGGTTGTCTCTATGGACAAGCGGTGGGCGATGCCTTTGGCATGCCATCTGAGCTCTGGTCCCGCGAGAAGGTACGTGCCTTCTTCGGCTGGATCCATGACTTCCTCGACGGCCCCGAGGAGAACATCGCCGCCAACGAATTCGTGCGCGGCCAGTTTACCGATGATACCAGCCAGATGGTTGCCCTGATGGATGCCATCATCGAGGAGCAGGGGGAGATCAAACCACTGACCATCGCCCGCCACATCATGAAGTGGGCCGAGGGGATCGACGCCTTTAGCAAAAATATTCTGGGCCCTACCTCCAAGGGAGCCCTTATCGCCCTGCAACAGGGGATCCCCCTTGAGGAGATCCAGGCCAATGGCGTGACCAACGGCGCCCCGATGCGCATCGCCCCCATCGGCTGCCTGATGCCGACCAGCGACAAGGAGGCCTTTATCGAGGCCGTGCGCCTTGCCTGCGTGCCAACCCACAAGTCGGATATCGCCATCGCTGGCTCCGTAGTGATCGCCTGGGCCATCAGCCGCGCCATTGAAGGGGCCAAGTGGGCAACCATTCGTACCGAACTGCCCCCCCTCGCGCAAGAGGTGCAGAGCCGTTTCGCCTCCACCTTCAGCGCCTCCCTTGGCCGCCGCATCGAACTCGCCTTCACCGCTGTCGACAAAGCACCGACCATCGAATCGGGTCTGGACGATATCTATGACCTGATCGGTTCCGGCATGGATGTGATTGAATCTATCCCCGCCGCGCTGGGCATAGTGGAGCTCTCCGAAGGGGATCCCATGCTCTGCGCCCAGCTGTGCGCCAACCTCGGCGGCGATACCGACACCATTGGTGCCATGGCCACCGCCATCTGCGGTGCCCTCAGCGACATCTCGGCCCTGCCGCTGGCAGCGCGCCAACTGATTGATCAAGCAAACCGGATTGACTTCGGCCCCTATGCCGAAGCCCTTGCTCACTATCGGCAACAGGACGTATGACTATGAGCCAGCAAGCAACCGAGATGCAGCCGGAACAGGCTTCCAGCGGCATCGATCTTATCCCTCCCCACGAGCGAACCAAGCAACCGGCGGAGCTCTTCTTCGTCTGGTGTGCCGCCAATATCGGCATTCTGGGGGTCGTCTACGGCGCCGTGGTGGTCTCCTTTGGTCTCTCCTTCTGGCAATCGCTGCTGGCGGCGGTTGCCGGGGTTGCCTCCTTCGCACTGGTGGGGATCACCAGCATGGCGGGCAAGCGCGGCCGCACCACCACCCTCACCCTCTCCCGCATCTGCTTTGGCAAGCGGGGCAATATCGCCCCCACCGCCTTCTGCTGGATCAACCTGATGGGCTGGGAAGCGGTCAATCTGGTCACCGGTACCCTGACGCTGGCGGCGCTGTTTTCCGCCATGGGGCTGGCGGAGTCCCACTGGATCACCGCCCTCTCCCTACTGCTCTTTGGCGGCCTGACCGTGGTGGTCTCGCTGCTGGGACAAAATACCGTGCTGATGATGCAGAAGTGGATCACTCGCACCTTCGGGGTGATGACCCTGATCGTGGTGCTCTATCTGATGGCCAACGCCAACTGGCAGGTGATAATGGCGCTCCCCTCCGGTGACTGGCTGACCGGCTTCCTGCCTGCCGTATCAGTCATCGCCGCCGGTACCGGCATCAGCTGGGCTATTGCCGGCGCCGACTACAGCCGCGATCAGAGCGAAAAATCGCGCCCCGGCGCCGTCTTCTCATCCGTGGTGGTGGGCGCCTCCCTGCCCCTCATCCTGCTGATGTTCGCCGGCATTCTGCTCACTGCCCAGATCCCCGATCTCGCCTCTACCGAGAACCCCATCGCGGCCATCGGCAAGCTGCTGCCGGCCTGGATGGCGATCCCCTATCTGGCCGCCGCGGTTGCCGGTATCGTCACCATCGCAGTGCTGAGCCTCTACTCCGCCAGCCTCAACCTGCTGAGTATGGGGGTCAAGCTGCGCCAGTCCCATGCCATCATGCTGGATGCCGTGCTGGTCGTCGGCGTCGCGCTCTACGTGCTGTTTGTCTCCGGCGACTTCCTTGGCCCCTTTATCGCCTTCCTGATCTTCTGCGGCCTCTTCCTGGCCTCCTGGGCTGCCATCTTCATCCTCGATTATCTGGCGCTGCGCCGTCATCAGGGTTACGACTATCTGGCCCTCTACGGTGATACCGGGGTGCGCAAGGGGCCGCTGCTCTGCTGGCTCGCCGGCTCCATCAGCGGCCTGATGGTCACCAAGACCGGCTTTATCGACGGCCCGCTGGCCATCGGCGTCTTTGCCGACTCCAGCCTCGGCCTGTTTGTCTCGTTTGCCGTCAGTCTGGTGCTCTATGCCCTGCTGCTGCACCGCATGAGGAGCGTCTGAGATGACTCCGCCCGTCCCGACCATGCCGGTCATGGTGATTGGCGCCGCCTTTGGCGACGTGATGCTGGAGATGAACCGCCTCCCCGTCTCGGGCGGCGATGAAGTCGCCCGCGAGAGCGGCCGCCAGATTGGTGGCTGCGCCTTCAACGTGGCTCGCGCCCTCGCTCGGCTCGGCGCCCCGGTGATCAACGGCATTACCGTCGGCCAGGGCAGCTGGGGAACGGCGGTGGAAGCAGCGATGGCAGCAGAGTCGCTGCCAGTCCAGTTGCGCGATCCGGCTCACGACAATGGCTGGTGTCTGGCACTGGTCGAGCCCGATGGCGAGCGCACCTTCATCACGGTGGAGGGGTGCGAGCAGTACTGGGATACCGCGGCGCTGAGCCGTCTGCTACCCGCTGGCACAGGGTGGGTCTATGCCTCCGGCTACGAGCTGACCGGCACCCAGGGGGCACCGCTGCTGGAATGGTTGCTCCAGCTGCCCGAGCGCATCACACCATTCATCGATCCGGGTCCCCGCATCGGTGATCTGAGCGCTGACGAGATTGCCGCTCTGCTGGCCCGTGGCGCCCTCTTCTCTCTCAATCGCGAAGAGGCGGCCGTGTTGCTGGGGGCCCCCGCCAGCGCAGCAACTGTAGCCAGCTTCTGCCAGCAACACAGGGCTGCTCTTATCGTGCGGGAAGATAAAGAGGGAGCACTGGTCGGCACCCCGGATGGTCAATGCCAGCGGGTACATCCCGTTGCGGTGCCCCTCTGCGATACCGTCGGGGCGGGCGATGCCCACGGCGGCGGCACCCTGATGGGGCTCGCCAGCGGCCTGCCGTTGGCAGAGGCGGTTCGCCTCGGCAATCTGGTGGCCGCCATCGTGGTCAGCCGTCCCGGCGCCGATGGTGCGCCAACCCGCGCTGAACTGGTCAATTACGACTTGCCTGTGATCACCGCTGCGTGATCGCTTTGGCCCGCTCCGGCACCGCTGGAGCGGGCATTTTTTCAATCGCAGCAACCACTTCCCCCACACCGTTCACCTCACCCCTCTGTCACAGACGATATGCGAAGCTGAACCGGATCTTGACGGCACTTCATTTGGTGTTTTATTGACCAATGGAGAGCTAGTATTATGAGCAGGTTCCCGATCAGTCAGAGAAGCGATCATGCAAATCAACTCAGCCTCCATGCCCATCATGCGCCCCGATTACGGCAAATATCCCTCTTATCCCGAGGTCACACCGGAGCAGATCAATCAGGCTCAAAACAAGGTGCTGGACAAGAAAGACGAGGTTGAAACTCAGCGTGAGGATCAGGCAACTGCCCGCCGCACCATGGCGGTCTCCTACTCGGCTGCGCAGCAGAACAAGGCAGTGGTCGAACGCTATATGGAAGCCAGCGATACAGAGAGCAACGAAAATAGCGGCCCGAGCGCCAGTGACGTCTATCAGGCGGCCAACCGCTACCAGCGCCAGCAGAACCTGAGTGACTACCTGCAATTCCAGCAGAGCCCGCTCGGCCAGCAGATGGGCAGTATGGTCGGTGAAGAGAAGCCCAAGGGCTCCCTGCTCGATATCACTGCCTGACAGACCAACATCCGCTAATGAAAAAGCCCTCTTCATGAGGGCTTTTTGCTATCAGTGAGATCCTTCCGCCACCTCGTCGGGCAGCTCGTCAAAGAGAGGATGGTAGAGCACCTCGCCCGCCACATTGGCAAGACCACCCTGCTGCAGCTCCATCGCCATAAAGCACTCTGCCGGCACCTCGTAGATGCAGCGCAGGCCAAATTCGCTGGCAGGACGGAAACCGAAGCGACTGTAGTAGGCCGGATCGCCGAGCACCACCACCCCTTTCCAGTCCATCTCGAGCGCCGTATCCAGCCCTTCACGGATGAGATCGGAGCCAATCCCCTGCCCCTGCCAATCAGGATGCACCGCAACCGGTGCCAGCCCAAGCCAGGGCCCCTCGACACCGTTAATGGTGATCGGGCTTAGCATCAGGTGGCCCATGAACTCGTACTCTTCCTCTTCGACCATGGTTACCACGGCGGCACCACATTCGCGCAGACGGTTGACCAGCTCGGCCTCATCGGTGCGGCCAAAAGCGGCAGTGACCAGCTCATAGACCGGCAGCATGTCACCGGGGCGCTCGGTTCTCAACATCAGGTATTACTCCTCGTACAGCAGAGCGGCCATTATTCCACAAACTGCCTCCGCTCCTGAGCACCTTTGTCCAGAAATGGGAGGGTGCACTCAGGAAAACGATCGGCAAACTGCTCTCGCAAGGCTCGCCAGTTGTCCGGTGCGGGCTGGGCCAGCGCCCTCTGATAGGCACTCAGCAAGGAGGGGGACTCCCGCGCCAACCGCGCAAACGTCCGCTCCGGCCCCGGATGCCAGCGGCCATCCAGCTCATCTATCAGCTCCGGCAACTCCACCAGCAACCTCATCAGTCGATGGCGCAGGGGGAGCGCGCTCTCAGCCGTCAATCCATCCCCATCGGCAAGTAACCGACTGATCCAGCCAAGCCGCTCGCGCCGCTCTGTCAGCCTCAGCAACGTGGGCCCCTGACGCAGCAGAGTAGCGAATTGCAGCAACCACTCCAGCCCCATATCACCCTCATCCTTTAGCAGCAGACCACCTGCATGGTGGAACAACTCTGGTTCTGCAGCCTCCAACCGGGAGAGGGGATAGCAGTGCAGCTGATATCCCTCGGCCTCCAGCTGCGGATCAGAAAAGAGCCGTGCCTCGTCAGCATCCATGTCGGCTAGAAAGAGGGAGATGACTGGCAGCGTCGCTTCGCACACAGCAGGATCGCAGAGGATCACTACCGCGATCCGCTCATCCCGTTGCCATCTGGCCAGCGCCTGCTGCAGCGCTCCGGTCAGGACAGGACGGCGATCCAGCCGCCAGTAGCGCACCTCGCACGGCTGATGGCCGTCAATCAGACGCAACCCCTGCTCCACCATGCCAAGCTTGGCCATCACCCGGCCGGAGGCCAGATTCTGCGGCATATGGCGAGCCGTGATGGCGGGCAGATGCAGCTGGTCAAAGGCGAATACCTTGACCAGTCTGGCCGCCCGGGTGGCAATGCCGCATCCCTGCCAGGGGACACCGACCCACCAGGCCAGCTCACCATTCCAGTGCAGCGAGATGACGCCGACAAGGGGCGCTTCTGCCTGCCCTTGCGGCAAGGTGATGGCCCAGCTCCAGCCAAGGCCAAGCGCCGCTCTGCGCCAACAAAGGGCCAGCCAGTCGCGGGCACTCTCCGGTGGATAGGGGTGGGGAATATTGAGGGTGTAGCGGGCGATCGCCTCATCGCTGCAATAGCGCACGATCTCTTGTTCATCCTCAGCGCGCAGTGCCCGCAGTTGCAGTGGAGCATCGCCATCTTGTTCCCGTAAAGAGGGTATCCGCAGGCGACGCGCAAGCAGACGATTGAGCAGAGCGCCCAGATCCGCGTGTGCATCCAGCGTCAGATCGGCGCCAACCATCCCCAGCGTGAGCAGTCCCTGCTCCCGGGCCAGCGTCAGCAAGGAAGCTGAACCACTGAGAAGGATCTGCTGGGTAGGATCGGCGTGGTGTTGCGGCAACAAATCCCCATCAAGCCAGGCAGCCAGCAGGGCGCCGGGACAGATCACGCCATCAGGAGTCAGACCTGCCCAAGGGGCGCTCTGGTGATCGAGGGTGGCGGCAGCCTCCTTGCCCAAGAGCAGCTGCCAGCGATGGCCCTGCTGCTGCCAGTGGCCCACCACCTCGTTCCAGTGGGGTTGCCACAGGCTCCCCTCGATCAACAGCTCCATCAGCCCGCCTGACAGGCCGCTGGCAGGCTCATGTGATGTGGATGCACCTCGATGCGGGCAATCCAGTCACGAATGGCGGGCCACCCCTGCAGGGAGAAGATCCCCTCCTCCGCCACATGGGTGTAGGCGTAGAGGGCGATATCGGCGATGGTCGGCACCTCGCCGCACAGATAGGGGCTCTTTTTCAGTTGTTGCTCCATCACCGCCAGCGCCTTCTCGCCACCGGCCTTCAGCCCGTCGAGCCGCGCCTCCTGTGACTCGGGCCGCCCCAGATAGCGGACGATAAAACGGGCCACCGCAATATAGGGCTCATGGCTGTACTGCTCGAAGAACATCCATTTGAGCACGTCTGCCTGCTGGCGCGGATCGGTCGGCCACAAAGACGAGCCCTGCGCCAGATAGAAGAGAATGGCATTGGATTCAGCCAGCAGATCGCCGGGAGCAAGTTCCAGTACCGGGATCTTGCCGTTGGGGTTCATCGCCAGAAAATCGGGGGTTTGAGTCTCCCCCGTCGCGATATCGACCGCCACCCAATCGAGGGGCAGTTCAAGCCAGCGCGCCAGCAACCACGCCTTGTAGCAGTTGCCGGAGCGCAGATCACCGTACAGACGCATGCACACTCCTTGTGAAAAACAGATTTGAGAAACCGATCAGGGAGCCAGACGCTCGATATGCCAGCCATCCCCTTCACGGGTGTAGTAAAACCGGTCGTGCAGACGGTGTTCACCCCCCTGCCAGAATTCGACCGTCTCGATCACCACCCGAAAGCCGCCCCAGAAGCTCGGCAGCGGCACTTCGCCGTTGGCAAACTTCTGTTTGAGCTCGAGAAACTTGGCCTCCAGTACGCCGCGCGCCGAGATGCGGGTCGACTGTTTGGAGACCCAAGCGGCGATCTGGCTATCCTTGGGACGACTGTGGAAGTACTTCATCACCTCGAAGGTGCTCATCTTCTCCACCCGACCGGTCACATGCACCTGACGGTCGAGGGTGTGCCAGGGGAAGAGCAAGCTGATGCGGGGATTCTCCTCCAGCTGATGCGCCTTGCGACTGCCCATGTTGGTGTAGAAGACCATCCCCTGGGTGTCGTAGTGCTTGAGCAGCACGGTACGCTGCCAGGGCTGGCCATCTGCATCCACGGTGGCAACCACCATGGCGGTGGGATCGGTCAGTTTGGCTTCGCAGGCCTGTGCCAGCCACTTCTCGAACAACTCGAGAGGCTCGGCGGGCAGATCGGCCCGATGCAGCCCGCCACGGGTATACTCCCGGCGCAGATCAGCAACATCCATCATCTTGATTTTCCTTCAAATAAATAATGGTTCCACGACCATCAAGAGAATGATTGCAGGCATTGTGCGCCCGATAAAGCGACCTTGTAAACCTGGTATCAGGGACAACATTCACCCTGCCTTGGCCATAGGGCGCCTCTTTCGCCGATATTTCCGAGTCATTTCCCATGCCAATACAGTTGGCAAGTCGCACAGCTGTAAATTTCCCTGAAATCAGGAATCGCGGCCGGTCAGCTGCTGCTCATTTATATGGAGCAACCGAGCCAGATACTGCATGACTCGCCGAATATCCACCTTGCACCGCATCCCCCTTCCACCTATCATTGCGCCGTTTGTCTGTTTCAGAATCATCCCGCTACCGGGGTGATTCATCTTTATCTGGCCAAGGTTAATCTCATGCTCAAATCCCCACTGTTGCCCCGTTTCGGGGATCTGGTCGTTGCCATTGTTGATGACGTGCTGGGCCAGGGTCTCACCCTGGATCGCGCCTATGCCCGTCACTTCTCCGGCATCGAACTCAAACCGCAAGAACAGGCAAGGATTGCCCTGGTCACCGGCGACCTGCTGCGTCGCCTGAGCCTCTACTGCGCCCTGACCGGTATTCAGGTTCGTCAGGCCGAGAAGAACGTCTGGCCGCTGCTGCACAGCTGGCACGCTTTCCACAAGATCCCCCAGCCCAACCACCCGACCCTGGATCGCTTCAACGAAGAGGCGTTCCGTCGCCGTCTGAACGAAGCCAAAAAGAACCCGGTGCTGATGGATGGCTGTCCAACCTGGCTGGAAAAACTCGGCAGCGAGCAGCTGGGCGAAGCCTGGCCGGCCGAGCGTGCCGCGCTGACCGCCATGCCCAAGCGCTACCTGCGGGTTAACACCCTCAAGTGCACCCGCGAGGAGCTGCAAGCCGCTCTGGCCAAAGAGCAGGTCAACACTGTGCCGGTAGCAGGGGTTGAGAGCGCTCTGGAAGTCACTTCCGATGCCGCCCTGTTTCGCACTAACGCCTTTGCCGACGGCTGGTTCGAGCAACAGGATGCCGGCTCCCAGCACATCGCTGCCGCACTCGACGTCGCGCCCGGCATGCGGGTGATCGACGCCTGCGCCGGTGCCGGTGGCAAGACCCTGCATCTGGCCGCCATGATGAAAGGCAAAGGCCGCCTGCTGGCGATGGATGTGGAAGAGTGGAAGCTGGAGAACCTCAAGCAGCGTGCCCGCCGCGCCGGTGCCCACAACGTGGAGACCCGGGTCATCACCAGCAGCAAGACCGTCAAGCGCCTCAAAGAGAGCGCAGATCGCCTGCTGCTGGACGTCCCCTGCTCCGGTCTTGGCGTGCTCAAGCGCAACCCGGATGCCAAGTGGCGCGATACCGCCGAACGTCTGCCGGTGCTGGTCGCTCTGCAGGAAGAGATCCTGCAGCGCTACAGCCAGATGGTGAAAGTGGGCGGCATGCTGGTTTACGCTACCTGCTCCATCCTGCCCGAGGAGAACCGCCAGCAGGTGGACAAGTTCCTCGCAGCCAACGAAAACTTCCGCCTGCTTGGTGATCACACCGTGAGTCCGGCGGCCACCGGTTTCGACGGTTTCTATCTGGCGCGCATCGAGCGGATCGCCTGATCCAGAATGACCCACTCCTTGCGCCCTTATCGCGCACGGCGGGTTCGATGAAAAAAGAGCGGCAGCCCTCGGGCTGCCGCTCTTTTTTATTGGCCGGGATCGCCGAGTCAGGACTCCAGCGCAGCAATTGCCTCTATCTCGATCTTCACATCCTTGGGCAGGCGGGCCACTTCCACGCAGGATCGCGCCGGATACATGGCATCGTGCTCGGTGAAGAAGTCGTTGTAGACCCGGTTGACCGCAGCAAAGTCATTCAGATCGGAGACGAACACCGTGGTCTTGAAGATATTGCGCACCTCACCGCCTGCCGCCTCGACAATCGCCTTGACGTTTTGCAGGGAGCGCAGGGTTTGCGCTTCGATTCCCTCCGCAATATCGCCGGTCACCGGGTCCAGCGGGATCTGGCCGGAGGTGTAGAGGATGTTGCCAATCCGGCTGGCCTGCACATAGGGGCCGATGGCGCCCGGCGCCGCTTTGGTAGTGATAACCTGTCGCATCTGTTACTTCCTCGCGCTGACAAACAAAAAGTAGGCCCGGAGCAAGCCTGCTCACCCCGGGAATGAGAGTTACATCATGTTGGTGAAGGTTCTGGAGATGACGTCCTGCTGCTGCTCGCGGGTCAGGGCGTTGAAGCGCACCGCATAGCCGGAGACCCGGATGGTCAGGCTGGGGTACTTGTCCGGATTCTCGATGGCATCCAGCAGCATCTCGCGGTTCATCACGTTGACGTTGAGATGCTGGCCCCCTTCAACATCCCGCTCATGATAGAAGTAGCCATCCATCAACCCCACCAGATTGTTCTCGCGATTGGCGGATTCCTTGCCGAGCGCCCCCGGCACGATGGAGAAGGTATAGGAGATCCCGTCCTTGGCATATTTGAACGGCAGCTTGGCCACCGAAGCGAGCGAAGCGACCGCCCCCTTGCGATCCCGGCCATGCATCGGGTTGGCCCCCGGCGCAAACGGGGCACCGGCACGGCGGCCATCCGGGGTATTGCCGGTCTTCTGGCCATAGACCACGTTGGAGGTGATGGTCAGGATCGACTGGGTCGGCACCGCATTGCGGTAGGTCGGTAGCGCCTGGATCTTCTTCATGAAGCGCTCGACCAGATCGCAGGCGATAGAGTCGGCCCGCTCGTCATTGTTGCCGTACTGGGGATACTCCCCTTCAATCACGAAATCGACCGCCAGCCCGTCAGCATCGCGCACCGGCTTGACCCGGGCGTACTTGATGGCCGCCAGCGAATCGACCGCCACCGACAGACCGGCAATGCCGCAGGCCATGGTGCGATAGACGTCGCGATCGTGCAGCGCCATCAGGGAAGCCTCGTAGCTGTACTTGTCGTGCATGTAGTGGATAAGGTTGAGCGCACTGATGTACTGCACCGCCAGCCAGTCCATAAAGCTGTCGAGGCTGGCCATGACGGTGGCGTAATCCAGCACCTCGTCCATGATGGGCGCCACTTTCGGACCGACCTGGATCTTCAGCTTCTCGTCCACCCCGCCGTTGATGCAGTAGAGCAGGGTTTTGGCGAGGTTGGCGCGGGCACCGAAGAACTGCATCTGCTTGCCGATCACCATGGGGCTCACGCAGCAGGCAATGGCGTAATCATCGCTCTCGAAGTCGGTGCGCATCAGGTCATCGTTCTCATACTGCAGGGATGAGGTATCGATGGAGACGCGGGCCGCATAGGTCTTGAAGGCCCGTGGCAGCCCTTCCGCCCAGAGGATGGTGAGGTTGGGCTCGGGCGCCGGCCCCATGGTCTTGAGGGTGTGGAGGTAGCGGAAGGAGTTCTTGGTCACCAGGGTGCGACCATCCAGCCCCATGCCGCCGATCACCTCGGTCGCCCAGATGGGATCGCCGGAGAAGAGGGAGTCAAACTCGGGAGTACGCAGGAAGCGCACCATGCGGATCTTCATGATGAAGTGATCGACCAGCTCCTGGGCATCCTGCTCGCTGATGAGCCCCGCCTTCAGATCCCGCTCGATATAGATGTCGAGGAAGGTGGCGGTACGACCGAGGGACATGGCGCCGCCATTTTGCGACTTCACTGCCGCCAGATAGGCAAAGTAGAGCCACTGCACCGCCTGCTGGGCAGTGCGTGCCGGCCCGGAGATGTCAAAGCCGTAGTTGGCCGCCATCTGCTTGATCTGCACCAGTGCCCGCTTGTGCTCGGCCAGCTCCTCACGCTGGCGGATCACCTGCTCCAGCTGTTCCCCACGTTCGAGAGCCGGTTGCAGATCGGCGAACTGCAGCTCCCGTTCACGGATTAGATAATCTATGCCATATAGCGCTACCCGACGATAATCTCCGATAATGCGACCACGGCCGTAACCGTCCGGCAAACCGGTCAATACCCCTGACTTTCGGCAGCGCAACATCTCGGGAGAGTAGACGTCGAACACTCCCTGATTGTGGGTTTTGCGCAATTCGCTGAAGGTGTATTCAAATTCGGGATCCATCTCCCGGCCATACGCTTCAAAAGAACTGCGGATCATATTGACGCCGCCAAACGGATGCAGCGCTCTTTTAAGGGGCTTGTCGGTTTGCAGGCCAACGATTTTTTCCAGCCCCTGCTCGATATAACCCGGCCCGTGGGCGGTGATTGTGGTGGCAATATTGGTATCAAAATCGACCGGCGCGTGGGTGGCATTCTCGATGCGGATCCCCTCCATCACCTTGTTCCACAAGGTAGTGGTCGCTTCGGTCGCATCAGCTAAAAACTGTTCGTCACCTTCATAGGGGGTATAGTTCTGCTGGATAAAATCACGGACGTTAATCTCGTGCTTCCAGTTCTCACCGGCAAACCCTTGCCATGCCTGACGGAATTTATCCTGATCCAATTGCATATCAACTTTCATCAAATAAACCTCATTCACTACTCATGACACTACAGTGGAAGATGTCAGACGCACTCGGCCTGACGAACCTGCTGCCCCAGACGAATGGCATCCAGCGCGATCATTTTCTCTTCATTGGTGGGAATAACTGCTGCCAGTACCATGGACTCTGCCGCCGAAATAACCCGGCAGCCCTCGCTATTGGGACGCTGGTTAAACGGCTCGCTGATCGCTACGCCAAATACCTGAAGCCGTTCGCATACCAGCTTTCTGATAAAGGCCGAGTTCTCGCCGATCCCGCCGGTGAAAATAACGGCATCCAGCCGGCGCAATGAGGTGGCATGGCCGCCGATATGGCGGGCAATACGATGGACAAAAGCGTGAATGGCCAATTTTGCGCCGGGATGTCCTTCGTGATAGGCAACTTCCAATACCCGCATATCCGAGGAGAGCCCCGAAATACCCAGCAGGCCGGACTGCTTGTTCAATACCCGCTCGATATCCTCGATGGATTGCCCCGTCTTGCTGGCGATATAGGCCAGCGCGCCAAAATCGATATCGCCGCTGCGGCTGCCCATGATCAGCCCCTCCAGCGGCGTCATCCCCATCGAGGTATCGACGCTCTTACCATCCTGCACTGCACAAATAGAGGCGCCATTGCCCAGATGGGCGATGACCAGACCAGCATGCTGCTCATCCAGCCCCATAAATACGCAGGCCTGCTCGGCAACATAGCGATGTGAGGTGCCATGGAAGCCATAGCGGCGCACGCCGTAATCCTGCAGATATTGGTAAGGCAGCGCATAGATATAGGCTTCCGGCTTCAGGGTCTGGTGAAAACCGGTATCAAATACCGCAATTTGGGGCTGGTCGGGAAATAGCTGGCGGGCGGCCATCACGCCGCTCAGATTGGCGTGGTTGTGCAACGGGGCCAGTGGCGAGACCTGCCTGATTTTGGCCAGTACCCGCTCGTCAATGATGGCCGCTTCGCTGAACTCATTGCCGCCATGGGCAATGCGATGGCCCACCAGGGTGATGGCATCGAGCAAACCGCGCAGTTTCAGCTCTTCTGCAATCGCCGCCAGTGCACAGCTATGGTTGTTTTCCGGCAAGGGAGTAGCCGGGTTTTTATCAATTTTCAGCTGGGGATGTTCGGTCTCGATACCATCGGCCATGCCGGAGATCACCACCTCGCAGGTTTTACTATCCAGTACCGAGAATTTGACCGACGAAGAGCCGCAATTGATAACCAGAACCAACGAATCAAACTTCATTACATCGCCTCGATATTTATGATGCCGAGTCACTGCAGTCAGAACATATTTACCACTGCGTGGTGGCCAAATAACGGATAGCCTTGCCCTGGGCCCAAATAATTGGGCCAACCAAGAACCGGTTATTGCGCACTTCTGACTGCGCCATGCAGACCCCGCCAAGGGGTCAGGGTCTGAATGGCTGGTGACTTGCAGAAAAGGTTTTCAGAACAGCTTGGAAACAATATTCAGGATGGTCAGCACACCGATGATGGTGACAAACACGTTGCTGGCCTGGCCTTTATATTTGGCCAGCGCAGGTGTTTTGTTGACGGCATACATCGGCAGCAGACAGAGCAGGGAAGCGATGATCGGCGCCCCCATTGCCTCAATCAGGTCGAGGATGTTGGGGTTCACATAAGCGACCAGCCAGGTCGAGCCCATGATGAACAACATACTGACCATGTTGAGTTTTTTACTGGAAACCTTGCTCTTGTCGCCCTGGTATCCAAAGCGGAGGATGAGGCCGTTCAACCCTTCCAGCGTCCCCAGATAGTGGCCGAAGAAGGATTTGAAGATGGCAACCAGCGCAATGATGGAAGCGGCATACTCCAGGGTGGTGGCAAATGCAGACTTGCTACCAGCCAGCGAGGAGAAGTGGTTGGCCAGATAGGAGAGCACCGGAATATTCTGGGCCTTGGCTTCCGCCATATTTTGCGGCGACAGGGTAAACAGGCAGCTGAAGGCAAAGAACATCACCACGGCCACCATCAGCATGCTGGCACCGGAGATAATCTTCGAGCAGCGCTTCTCGGTAAAATCACGACCGAACTCCTGCTCATACTCTTCCCGTTTGGAGACGATGAAAGAGGAGACAATCGGCGAGAAGTTGAAGGAGAAGACCATGATGGAGATCCCCAACCAGACTGTGACCAGAATACCGTCGTGACCAAACATGGATATTTCACTCAGGTTGACCTGATCAAAGACGGCACTGTTCCAGTAAGGAACGAGGGAGAGAGAGATAACCACCAGACTGGCGATGAAAGGAAATACCAGATAGCTCATCACGCGAACCATCAGATCCTTGCCGAAATAGATCACGAAGGCCATCAACAGCAGCAGCCCAAGGGCGACAACACCCCGATTGAGTGGCGCCATTTGCAGTTGATGTTCCCAGAATGCCATGAAGGTATTGGTGATCGTCACACCATATATCCACAGCAGTGGGCAGATGGCAAAGAAATAGAGGAAGGTAATCACTACCCCACCCATTTTGCCAAAATGCTCTTCAACGGTCTCGGTAATATTTGCCGATGGGTTGCTGCCGGAAAGACATAATCTGGCCAACGCCCTGTGGCAATAAAATGCAATGGGGTAAGCCAGCACCAACATGATTAATATTGGTATCAGGCCACCATATCCGGCCCGAATGGGGAAAAATAGAACACCTGCACCGATCGCTGTACCAAATAGACCGAGTCCCCAGGTTGTATCTGACTTACGCCATGCTTTGACACTCTCTTTACTGCTGCTAACGACACTATCCAATATCATGACTGTATTCCTTACAGGCTAAATTGACGGATATTGTTCTGTTCGATAATTTCGGCGATCCGGGTCAGGTCAATATTGCCACCCGAAATAATGCTGACGGTCTTTTTGCCTTCGACATAATGTTTCAGCTTGCCGCTCAGCAGCGCTGCCGAGGCCAGAGCTCCCGCCCCTTCGGTAATCACCTTGTTGCGCTGAATAAGGTCAACCATGCTGTGGCGAATATCATCTTCAGTGACCAGAACGATGTCATCGACCAGCTCTTTGACAATTTCATAGGTCAGGGTGCCGGGTCTTGCCACGTCACAGCCATCAGCCAGCGTGCTGCTGGTTCTGTGATTGGTAATGGTGCCTGCGTAGTATGAAGCCGCCATGCCGTGGACATTCTCCGACTGCACGCCAATCACCCGGATAGTCGGGTTGATGGATTTGATGGCCATGGCGACACCGGCAATCAGACCACCACCGCCAATCGGCACTATGATGTTGTCCACATCATAGAGATCCTCGATGATTTCCAGGCCAATGGTGCCCTGACCGGCAATCACTTTTGCATCGTCGAAGGGGGGGATAAATACGCGGCCTTCCATTTCCACGATTTCACTGACTTTGGCAATGGTGTCATTGAAACTATTGCCATGTAGAATAACTTCCGCCGAATAATCGCTGGTTGCCGCAATTTTTGATTTTGGTGCACAGCAAGGCATGACCACCTTGGCATCAATTCCCAGCATGGCACTGGACAAAGATACCCCCTGCGCGTGATTACCGGCAGAGCAGGCGACAACACCTTTTTGACGATCCTCCAGACTTAATGAACTGAGTTTGTTGAAGGCACCGCGAATTTTAAAAGAGCCTGTACGTTGCATGTTTTCAAGCTTGAGGTAAACCTCGCCATGGCAACGTTCGCTGATGTAGTTAGAGGGTAATTGCGCGGTCTTGTATATATGGTTGGTCAGTCTTTTTTTGGCTTCGGTAATATCATGAAGACCAATGGGCAGATTGCTATACATCTTCATCGCAAATCTCTTTTTATTTATTAATTTGTAGGGTTTTATTTCACTGGGCGAAGCGATACTAGGTTCTATCACTTGCAATTAATGTGAGCATAAACACAAAAAAATCTACAAAGAGACTGTGTTACGGTGAAATTATCAAAAAATGTGATGGCAGCAACACTTGAATCCAAATGGATTAAAAAAAGTAATCAGAGATTGGCGAACAATATAATTAACAACTCCAACACAAAGCCGCAAAGATTAGATTTTTCAGGGCAATTGCGTTGCTTTTTGCAACCGGCAATCAGTTGCTTGCCTGCCAGAACCGGGACAATAAAAAAGGGAGCCTGTGTGGCTCCCTCTCGACAACACCGGACCGATTACTCGGCTGCAGCATCATCTTTCTTGTACTTGGCAGCAGTCTCTTTGATCAGAGCCTGCAGCTCGCCAGCCTGGAACATCTCGATCATGATGTCGCAGCCACCAATCAGCTCGCCCTCAACCCACAGCTGCGGGAAGGTCGGCCAGTTGGCAAATTTCGGCAATTCAGCGCGGATATCCGGGTTTTGCAGGATATCAACATATGCAAACGGCTCACCGCAGGACATCAGCGCCTGGGAGGCCTGGGCAGAGAAGCCACAGCTGGGTAGCTTGGGAGAGCCCTTCATGTAGATGATGATGGGGTTGTCAGCCAGCTGCTGCTTGATCTTTTCGATAGTTTCCATAGATGCCTCACTAGAGCAATGATGGCGGCCATTCTACTGCAATCTGGCCCGATCACAACCGGACAAAGGGCAAGAACGGCACGAATCGCTGCCAGAATAGACAGATGATTGATCCTGATCATGGCGCCAATCAAGGGTTGTTAGCCCATCTTTGATACTGCTACAATCCCTTGGCTTTGGACTTTCCTGTCCCACCATTTTAAAAACAACTCTTTTCACATTGGAAAAGAGTACGCAATGTCTTGCAACCGTCGCGCTCGCACGGTCCAGCCAATGGAGAGTAGAAAATGGCATTCGAACTTCCCGCTCTGCCCTATGCAATCAATGCTCTGGAACCGCACATCTCCCAGGAGACCCTGGAATACCATCACGGCAAGCACCACAACACCTACGTGGTCAATCTGAACAATCTGGTGCCGGGTACCGAGTTTGAAGGCAAGTCTCTGGAAGAGATCATCAAGACCTCCACTGGTGGCATCTTCAACAACGCAGCCCAGATCTGGAACCACACTTTCTACTGGCACTGCCTCTCCCCGAACGGCGGTGGCGAGCCGACTGGTGCACTGGCTGATGCCATCAACAAAGCATTCGGCTCCTTCGCGGAGTTCAAGGATGCCTTCACCAAGTCTGCCATCGGCAACTTCGGTTCAAGCTGGACCTGGCTGGTGAAGAAGGCTGACGGCTCTCTGGCCATCGTCAACACTTCCAATGCTGGCTGCCCGCTGACTGAAGCCGGTACCACCCCGCTGCTGACTGTTGACCTGTGGGAGCACGCCTACTACATCGACTTCCGCAACCTGCGTCCGAAGTACATGGAAACCTTCTGGGCTCTGGTTAACTGGGAATTCGTGGCCAAGAACCTGGCTGCCTGATAACGGCTCCTCTTCTTGCCAAAACGCCTCGCACCTGCGAGGCGTTTTTTATATCTGTGTGGCAGCACAACAGAGGTGGAAAAGGCGCCATAAGGCGCCTTTTTCAGGTCATCAGACAACCAATCTACTGGTCATCTATCTCGTCCATATACTGGTCGAGATTGGCATCATCAGACTGCTCCTGCTTCGTCTCCTTGAGCTCGGCTTTCTTGCCCGTCACCTTGCTCTGGTTGTACTGCAGGTAGAAATCTTTGGTCAATGCATAAGGATCGAGCGAGTTGTCGATGATCCGTTCCTGATCGATCAGCTTGGAGCGGGAGCCCAGGCCATCGAGCGCCCAGTGCACCACTCGCAGTGGCAAGGTCAACAAGGCATAGGGGAAGTAGATGGTATCGACCGTATCACCTACCAGCTTGCGGGTCGTGGTCGGGCCATAGACCGGCACCATCAGGTAGGCACCTTCGCCAATATCCGCCTTGCCCAGTACGGTATCCATCTCCAGCTTGTCGCGCTCAAGACCGGCATGTTTGGCCACGTCGAAAATACCCAGCAGGCCGACCGTGGTGTTGAGGGTAAAACGACCCAGGTTGACCCCTGCCCCCTTCAAATCACCGGTGATAAGGTGGTTGACCATGCTGCTCGGTTCGTTGAAGTTCTCCACCAGATTTTCGATGCCATCCTTCATCCCCTGCGGTACGTAACGGGCATAGCCGTGTACCACGGGCCGGGCGACATAGGGCTCCAGCACATCGTAGTTAACTGCCCACATGGCCCGGTTTGGCCCCTGGAAGGGGTCACGAGGATCTGCTGCCGTACTGGTAGCTCCCGGATGATTCATTCCAGGATTAAGATCAAGGCTCTCTGGCCCCGGTTTGGGTGGGCCACCAGCGCAGCCAGCCAGCAACAGGGCTGACAGCAAGGCCCCTGCACGAAGATACATATGGAAGTCCCGACGTTTTATTTTGATTTATCAGAAGTATAGATAACCCGGCCGCCCTCCGGTGGCCGGGTTATCAAAGGACATATTAGAGGGCGTGATCGATACGGATGTCAATCGGAGCGCTTGGAATATCTGCACTCTTGATCGGTGCAGATACCCCTTCAAAGGCCCCCTCCTTGTTCATGACGTTGCCGCCATGGGAGAGCCGAGCCTTGAATTGCAGCTCGGGATAGGACGCCAGCTTGCTCCCCTCCATCATGGCATCGCCATCACCCAGCGAGAGCGTCACGGGCAGGGTGGGCCCTGCAATACGCTTGACGGCAATCGGCATGGGCGGCCCGTTGGGCACCACGGCAAACACGAAGAGATAGGCATCTTCCGGCATCTGAATGCCGGCCGCCAGCGAGATATGGATCGGGAACTCGCCCTGCTTCACCTCAAGCTGAGTTTGCTGGTTATCCCGAACATCCACTGCGCCAGAAGGCGTCACCGCCATACCACGTTGCTTGAGCTGCGCCCTGGCATAATCCATGGAGCGCTCAACCATCACATAGCGGGGAGAGCCCTTCTCCATCAGCGGCAGCATCGCCTGCCAGCGATCAAGGGCGGTCTGGAAGTCCTCTTTTTGCAGCGCCATGAACGCGTAGACAGAGCGCGCCTCGATGTTGCCCGGCTCCTGAGCGATGGCAGCCTGCAACAAGGCATCGGCTTGTGCCTCATCCCCCGTCATCATCAGCGCTTGGGCATAGGGAACTGCCACCAGCGATTTTTGCGGGGCCAGCTTGTAAGCTCGCTCCAGCGCATCGCTGGCCATCTCGGGATCGTTGCCATCCAGCGCCAAGCGCCCCAGCAGCAGCCAGCCACGGTAGTCGTTCGGTTCATCCTTGAGACGGGTGCGCAGCCCCAATGTAAAGTCGAGCAGATCCTGTTCGGTCACCTTGGCATCGCGCTCCACCAGGATACGGTTGCTCAGCTCGCCAAGACGGCTGTTGGCATCCTGCCAGCGGCTCACCTCTTGCCAGCTTCCCAGCTTGAAGTAGAGGCCCAGACTCACCACCACCAGCACCACCACACCCGGGATCCAGATCAGACTCTTGCCGCTGCGGGCGGTCTGCTCCACATCGGGAATGTCATCAAGCAGGCTGCGCTGCAACTCGATGAGCGAATCGGGCTCCTCGGCAAGCACACCCTGTTCCCGCTCCTCGCCGATCTCCAGCAGACGCTGGCGATAGAGCTGCTTGTTGAGGGCCGAACGGCTGATGCTCTGCTTGCCTTCACCACGCCACAACGGTACGACCAGCGCCAGACTCACCCATACCAGCAGGGCCGCAATCACAATCCAAAAAGCGGTCATTGTTTCTCTTCCTCTTTGAGCAGCTCGGCGAGCCGGCGCTGCTCCTCTTCGCTCAGGGCACTATCCACGGGCCGGGCTACAGCCACAGGTCGCCGGCTGCGCATCACCACCACCCCCAGGCCGATGACGATGACCAGCAGCGGGCCAAGCCAGAGAATCAGGGTGGATGCCATCAACGGCGGGTTATAGAGGATAAAGTTGCCGTAGCGGGCCACCATGTAATCCACTATTTCATCCTTGTCCTTGCCCTGACGCACCATCTGGTAGGTCTTGTCGCGCAGATCCTTGGCCAGCCCCGCATTGGAGTCGGCGATATCCTGGTTCTGACACTTGGGGCAACGCAGCTCCTTGGTCAGCTCCCGAAAGACCTGCTCCTGATTGTCATTGTCGAAGGTATAGACATCGATGGCGGCCATGGCCGGCGCTTGCACCACCCATCCCAGCAACAGCAGCAGGGAAGCAATTAACACTCTCATTAGCACGCCCCTCACTTCATGGCATCAAAGATGGGTTTGAGGGTCGATGCCCAGTTTTCGGGGTTGATATCACCGACGTGGCGATAACGGATGATCCCCTTGCTGTCGATGAAGAAGGTCTCCGGCGCGCCGTATACCCCCAGATCCAGCCCCAGCATGCCGTCCGGATCATAGAGATTGATCTGGTAGGGATTGCCCAGCTCCGCCAGCCACTTGATCGCCTTGTTTCGCTCATCCTTGTAGTTCATGCCAACGATGTAGATCCCCTGCCCCGCCAGCTCCTTGAGATAGGTGTGCTCGCCATAGCAGGTCGGGCACCAGGTAGCCCAGACGTTGAGCAGCATGGGACGACCGGTCAGGATGCTGCGATCGTGCTGTTTGCCCAGATCGTAAATGTCCTGCAGGGTGAAGACAGGCACCTCTTTCCCCACCATCACGGATTCGAGTTTGGTGGGGTCAGAGTAAAGTCCCTTGAACAAAAAGACGGCGCCCAGCAGAAAGACGATAAAGGGAATTAAAAACAGCCAGGTCTTGCGATTCATGCCTTGCTCTCCTCCTCACGACGACCAAAACGGTAGCGCTTGTCCAGCATCGCCAGCACGCCGCCGATAGCCATGAACACGCCGCCAAACCAGATCCAGCGCACGAAAGGCTTGTAGTAAATCCGCACCGCCCAGGCACCGTTGTCGAGCTGTTCGCCAAGGGCGGCGTAAAGGTCACGGGTAATGCCGGCATCAATGGCCGCCTCGGTCATCGGCATCCGGGTCACCTTGTACATCCGCTTCTCCGGCTTGAGCAGGGCCACCTGCTTGCCATCCTTGTGCACTTCCAGCACGCCCTTGAAACCATCGTAGTTGGGGCCGTTCTTCTCCTTGATGCCGGTGAAGACAAACTCGTAATCGGCAAAATGGATTCGATCCCCTGCCTGCATCCGCAAATCTTTCTCGATGCTGTAGTTCTGGGTACAGGCGATGCCGATGATGCTGACTGCAAGTCCGACGTGTCCCAGGATCATGGCCCAGTGGCTGTTGCCCAGCTTGCGAATCCCGATGGCAAAGCTGTGCTTGTGGGTAGCGCGCGCCCAGGTCTCCTGCGCACTGGTGACGATGATCCAGGCGCCAAGACCGATGCCCAATGCCGCCCACGGCTTGAATGTCTCGGCAAAGGTCAGCGGCAGCAGGGAAGCCGCAGCCAGACTCAGGAGCAGCGCAATCACGACCTTGCTCTTGAGCTCGCCCAGCTCCTGGCGGCGCCAGCGAAACAGCGGGCCAATCCCCAGCAGCAGGGCGAACGGAATGATCAGCCAGCTGTAGATGTGGTTGAAGAAGGGAGTACCGATGGAGATGCTGCCCAGTCCCAGCTCCTTGTGAACCAACGGCAGCAGGGTGCCAAGCAGCACGGTCAACAAACCCGCTACCAGCATGATGTTGTTGCACAGCAGCAGGGTCTCGCGGCTCCACAGCTCATGCTTGCCATGGCTCTTCACCTGCGAGCCCTTGAAGGCAAACAGCAGCAAGGATGAGCCGATTACCGCCAGCAGGAAGCCCAGAATGAACAAACCGCGGGTCGGGTCGGAGGCAAACGCATGCACCGAGACCAGTACGCCTGAGCGCACCAGGAAGGTGCCGAGCAGGCTCAGGGAGAAAGCGGAGAGCGCCAGCAGCACGGTCCAAGCCTTGAAGGTGGCGCGCTTTTCACTCACCGCCAGCGAGTGCAGTAGGGCGGTACCCGCCAGCCATGGCATGAAGGAGGCGTTTTCTACCGGATCCCAGAACCACCAGCCACCCCAGCCGAGCTCGTAATAGGCCCACCAGGAGCCCAGCACGATCCCCAGCGTCAGGAATACCCAGGCGGCCATAGTCCATGGACGGGACCAGCGCGCCCAGGTCGCATCGAGGCGGCCAGTCATCAGGGACGCGATGGCAAAAGCAAAGGCAACCGAGAAGCCCACATACCCCATGTAGAGCATCGGCGGGTGGAAGATGAGACCCGGATCCTGCAACAACGGGTTGAGGTCGCGGCCATCCACCGGGAAGTAAGGCAAGGTGCGAATGAAGGGGTCGGAAGTAAACAGCACGAAGGCGGTAAAACCGACCGAGATAAGGCCCAGTACGCCGAGTACCCGCGCTACTGCGTCGAGCGGCAGACGGCGGCTGAACATGGCAACGGCCGCAGTCCAGCCCCCCAGCGTCAGCACCCACAGCAGCAGAGAGCCCTCATGGGCCCCCCATACGGCAGAGATACGATAAGCGAGCGGTAGCAGGCTGTTGGAGTTGGTGGCCACATACTGCACGGTGAAGTCGTTGTCGATAAATGCCCAGGTCAGGCAGAGGAACGACAGCAACAACAGCAGGAACTGGGCATAAGCAAGCGGACGGGCCGCCGACATCATGCCAAGGCGCCCCCAGCTGGCGCCAAGCAGCGGGTAACTGCCCAACAATATGGCGGTGGCAAAGGCCAGGATCAGTGCGAACTGTCCTAATTCCGGGATCATTGCTTGCTCCCCTTCAACTGCGCCTCGGTATATTGCGGCTTGAAGTGCATGCCGTTGGTGGCATCGGCTACTTCAGGCGGCATGTATTTCTCATCGTGCTTGGCCAGCACCTCGAAGGCGTCGACTGTAGTGGCATCCTTCAGGGTGCCTTGTGCCACGATGCCCTGCCCTTCGCGGAACAGATCCGGCAGGATGCCGTCATACTCCACCGTCACCAGATGACCGCCGTTATCCACCAGCTTGAAGGCTACCTTGAGGCTTTGTGGATCCCGTTGAACCGAGCCGGGCACAACCAGCCCACCGATGCGCAGACGCTGCCCCTCTTCCGGCTTTATTTTGTCTGGCCCTTTGCCTTCCACCAACTCACTCGGCGTGTAGAAGAGATCGATATTCTGACTCAGGGCATAGAGCACCAGTCCGCAGACGGTCGCGAGCCCCAGCGTGATGGCCAGGATAATGGTGAGGCGTTTTTTACGTCTCGGATTCATAGGGTGTTCTCCATCTGCTGGGCTGCCTTGCGACGAGCCTCGCGAGCCTGCTTGCTGCGCAATTCGCCCAGCAGGCTGCGGGTTTTCATACGGGTGGAAATGACGATACCGATGAGGCAAACCAGCGTCAGGCCAAAGGAGAGCCAGACATAGAAGGCGTATCCGCCCATCGCCAGGAAGTCACTGAAAGAGGCAAAGTGCATGCTTACTTCTCCTGCTCGGCTATCTCTTTGACCCAGGGGCGGTGCCACTCCCGCATCAAGAGCTCGTTTCTAAAGCGCATCAAGGTCAACGCACCGAGGAAAGTGGCAAACGCCAGGATCATGACGAGCAGCGGCCACAACATGTCGGAAGAGATGGAAGGCTTGGCAAACTTGGTAATGGTGGCCCCCTGATGCAGGGTGTTCCACCACTCCACCGAGTAGTGAATGATGGGCAGGTTGATCACCCCGACCAGCGCCAGAATGCCGGCCGCACGACCAGCCAGCACCTTGTCGCTAAAGGCGTTATAGAGGGCAATGACGCCGAGGTAGAGGAACAGCAAAATCAGCTCGGAGGTGAGACGGGCATCCCAGACCCACCAGGTTCCCCACATGGGTTTGCCCCAGGCCGCACCGGTAAAGAGAGCGATAAAGGTAAAGATGGCACCGACAGGAGCAATCGCTGCTACGGTCATGTCCGCCATCCGCAGCTGCCATACCAGCCCGATAAACGCAGCAATCGCCATGGTGGAGTAAGCGCCCATGGAGAGGATTGCTGCAGGGACATGGATATAGATGATCCGGAAGGAGTCACCCTGCTGATAATCTGCAGGGGCAAAGGCCAGCCCCCAGACAGAACCTATGATGAACGAAAGCAGACTAATCACCGCAAACCAGGGCAGCAGGGTACCAGCCAACTGATAAGCCCGCTCCGGTTTGGCATAAGGGTGCAACCATTTCCACATAGCTCACAAAACCTTTTTGTTATTAATCATTTGGCGAGGCCTACCATACCGACCGCAGGGCTGCATCAAATACCCCGAAAGCAATAAGCGGCACTCTCCTTGATCCATCGCAACTTAATTTTTCCAACATTGCCCCATACGAGGCTTGTTATTCTTGCACCAACATAATCAGTTGAGGCTGACTCGCAAAGCGGCTGACACCGCCAGCGGGGTCAACGTCAATGCCCCCACCAGCATGGCTGCCAGAATGGCAAGCTGACCCCCGTAAGGCAGCCCCATCCCGGCCGCATCGATTGCCGAGGTCGCAAAAATCAGCACCGGGATATAAAGCGGCAGGATCAACAGACTGAGCAATACCCCCCCTTTACGCAGGCCAACTGTCAGGGCCACGCCGATGGCACCGAGCAGGCTCAATACCGGTGTCCCCAGCGCCAGTGTCGCCACCACCGCCAGATAACTCTGCATATCGAGGGAGAGCAGAATTGCGATAAGCGGCGAGATGAGCAACAGCGGCAAACCGGTCAGCAGCCAGTGAGCGACCACTTTCGCCAGCGCCAGCAGGCCCAGAGGGTGAGGCATCAACATCATCTGCTCCAGCGAGCCATCGCTGAAGTCATCGCGAAACAGCCGTTCCAGCGACAACATGGCCGCCAGCAAAGCGGCAACCCAGATGATACCGGGAGCGATACGAGCCAGCAGTTTCGGCTCAGGGCCAATACCCAGCGGGAAGAGCGTGATGACGATCAGGAAAAACCAGAGCGGGTTGAGAATATCGGAACGCTGGCGCAGCGCGATCAGCAGTTCACGTCGAATGAGATGAAGGACGGCGCGCAGCATGGTGTCACTCCTGCATCATGGGGGTCAGTGACAGGGTCTTGAGGCGCCCCTGCATCAGGGTAAGATCCTGATGAGTTGTGAGGATCACCATGCCACCCCGATCGGCATGGGCCAGAAAGAGTTGCTCCAGCACCTTGACCCCCTGTTTATCGATAGCGGTGAAGGGCTCATCCAGGATCCAGAGCGAAGGCTGGTTGCAGAGCCACAAGCGGGCGAGTGCTACGCGTCGCTGCTGACCTGCGGAGAGCTGACCGGTGGGGTTATCCTCAAAACCGGCCAGACCAACTCGAGCCAAAATCTGCCACAAGTCGCTCTCAGCCTGCGCTGAATGATGAAGTTGCTGATAAAAAGTCAGATTTTCGAAGGGTGTCAGGGCTGCCTTTACCCCAGGTTGATGACCCAGATAGAGCAAACTGGCGTGATACTCGTCGCGGCAAGCGCGAATACTCTCCCCATTCCAGAGCACTTCACCAGAAAAGGGTTGTGAGAGGCCAGTCAGCAAACGCAACAGACTGGTTTTGCCAACCCCGTTGGGGCCTTCTATTTGCACCAGATCGCCGGGTGAAACCGTAAAGGAGAGATGTTCAAACAGAGTGCGATCTTCACGCACGCAGCTCAGATTGTTGACTTGAAGCAGCATGAGGATGTTATCAAATAGAATTAAGCGGCCTGCATCTTAACACAGTATTGGGATACGTCGTTTCATAGATGCAACAATTGGCGCAAGTCGCGATGGTGATCGCGAAAAGAGGTAAAGGGGATGTCAATATGGCTCTGATCTGTTCCCGTCACTACATATAAAATAAAGGAAGGCATGAGCCTTCCTTCACTATCAAGAACGACCTTTTCGCAAGGATATCAAGAGCTCGGCTTCTGCCTTTGGCAACTCGCACTCGCTCATGACTTCATCCAGATCCGCACCCAATTCAACCATCTTGGCAGCACGGCTGTAGAGCCTGCGCTCTGGATCCTGCATGGTCAACTCTTGCTGGCGATCGTTGATCTGTTGCATCGCGCCTTCCACAGCTTGCAGGCGTTGCCCCATGCCAATGGCACCGGTATGCAGCTCCATCATCTGTTTGCGCAAGCTTTCAAGTTGCCCCTGCAAGGTAGCTACGCTTGCCTCGGACTCCTGCTTGCTGCGCTTGCTTCTTGACCAGACATAAAAAGCAAACGCCAGTGCAATCAGGGACACCACCAAGACAACTATCTCAATGATCAAAACATCACCTTATTGTTAGAGAGAACCAATTTCGTCCCACTCTTCATCAGAGAGCAACTTGTTCAGATCAACCAGGATCAACAATTGACCATCGCGGTTGCTAACACCCTGGATGAACTTGGCGCTCTCTTCGGTACCTACTGCGGGAGCGGCATCAATCTCGGAGGAACGCAGATAAACAACCTCGGCAACGCTATCAACCATGATGCCAATCACTTGCTTCTCGGCTTCGATGATGACGATGCGGGAGTTTTCACTCACATCGCCGGAAGGCAGACCAAAACGGGAACGGGTATCGATGACAGTCACCACATTACCACGCAAGTTGATGATCCCGAGTACATATTCGGGAGCACCCGGCACAGGCGCGATTTCGGTGTAGCGCAATACCTCCTGCACCTGCATCACGTTGATGCCATAGGTCTCATTTTCCAGTTGGAAGGTTACCCATTGCAGCACTTCATCTTCAGCCAGATTCTGTGCAATATTGCGCTTTTCTGTCATGTTTTTATTCCTTTTATGAAAACGTCTACTGCTAAAACTAGCAATAAAACAGCTCGATTGCAGAAGTTATCAGCGACCTTCTATGTTGACCCCACGCTCCAATAAAAGGAGCAATTCCCGAACATGCAACAGAGCACACATTTTTTCTTTAACCATGCCAGCGAGCCAGGGGCGCTTGCCCTCTTGATGGCGCCACTTGACCTGATCGCGGTGCAACAATTCCGTTCCTTTGAGGTGATGACACGCCAGCCCCCAAGGTGACTCTCCAAGCATAATCAGATATTTGTAAGGATCCATCTCCAAATGCTGCCCAGGCATCACCCACTGGGCTGTATCCACTACATTCATCTTTTGCTCGCGAGAGGTCATGATCCCCTTATACCAGCCTGGCTGACCAAAAAGAGAGGCCACCTCTCCCAGCTGATGAATCCCGCCAAGATCGGTCAAGGGCACCGCAAACGTCACGCCAGACACTTCAAAGAAGAGAGCCTGGAACTCCTTGCCCGTCTCGATATTTTCCCAACTGACGGGAGACTCTGCCACATCCGATGCAACGTCTACCGCCGTCTCGGTTACGACCGTCGTAATCGGTTCTGCAATCTCAGGGCTCAATACCTCAGCATGCCACTCAGGCTCTACTGGCGACAGAGACTCTTCAGCCACAATCTGCAGTGGCTCTGACACTGTTAGCTCATTGGTAAACGCGTCATTCTCAAATTGCACCTGCCCCACTTGAGCCAGTAATTCACTCAGTTGGGTAAGACGCGGGTCACTCTCCATATAGGGAGGAGCAACTACCTCCGGCACACTTTGAGACTGTCGCTGCAACTGCACTACTGGCGCAGCAGGAGCTTCTTCGATTTCATCAAGCCCTGACGGGTCATCAAGGAGCAACGAATGGAAGTAATCATCCATTGCCCGAACTTGAATAGTATCTCTCATGCCGTCACCTCATGAGTCCGCTGCCGCTCAAGCGCGTCAAGATATTTGAGCAGAGTTTCGTAGGCATAGGTTCCACGACTTCCGGGTGAATAAATAGAGGGGGGAATATGCAGCAAACTGGCATCTCGGAATTTGGTATCGATAGGGATCACCGCGTTCCATACCGCATCACCGTACTGTTCCTTGATTGATTTCAACGTCATCAACGATGCTCGGGTACGCTTGTCAAACATGGTTGGAATAACGGTAAAACGAAATTTATCCCGTTTTGAGCGCTGCATGATTTCAAACGTCTTCATCATCCGCTCCAACCCTTTCAGCGCCAGAAATTCGGTCTGAACAGGCACCAGAATGCGGTCACATGCAGCAAGCGCATTGACCATCATCACTCCCAATACTGGTGGACAGTCAATGAGCACGTAGTCGTACTGATCCTGAATACGCAGCAACGCGCGTTTAAGTACCAGCCCCATCCCTTCCCGGTTCCCCATGACCCGATCGAGCGTAGCCAGCGTGATAGATGCAGGCAGCAGATTGATATTGTCGAACTTGGTTTTGAGCGTCAGTTTATTGACAAGCTCGGTGGTCGGCTTGACTGCTTGAAAAAGCTCATAGAGCGTGCCATCAAGACGATCCGAATCGTAATCGAGATAAGCGGTCAACGAGGCATGCGGATCCGTATCAATCAGCAGCACTCGTTGGCCACGCTGAGCCAAGATCCCGGCGAGAGAGACCACTGTGGTGGTTTTCCCGACACCGCCTTTCTGGTTGGCAACCGTCCAAACAATCACTGTATCAATCCTGCCTTGTTGTTATACGCATGCCACCACCGGGTAGTGAGATCACCTTGACCTCACCAGCATCCGCCGCTTTTTGCACTTCCGGCACAGCCTCTGTGGCTGGCGGAGTTTTGACTACAGGTCTTGCAGGTACCCAAGCAAACTTGGAGATAGCGACCACCACTTTACGGTTCTGTAGCCGCCCCTCTTCGCTACCATTGTCTGCAAAAGGAGAAAACTCACCATATGCCTCGAATGCCAAGCGCTGAGGTGCAATACCATTGGCAATCAAACCGTTTAGCACTGCTTCAGCCCGAGCCGCAGACAGAGCCCAGTTTGAGCGATAAATTTCATTATTAATCTGTTGGTTATCGGTATAACCCCTGACCCTTACATAGTTATCGACCGGTTTGAGAATACTTGAAAGAGTATTGATAACCGGTGCTGCATTGGGCCCCATAAATGCACTTCCACTGCCAAATAACAGCCCTGAACTCAACTCGATAGTCAGCCAGTTCTCATCTTGGGTCAGTTTGACTATCCCAGACTCAACCAATGATCCCATGCTTGCCTGCAGCTGCGTACCAAGCGTCGCAAGTGTTGTGCCATTTTGCAAAATAGGGACACCGGAAATAGGTGCAAGAGAGGGAGCCGGCCCGCTTGTTCCATCAAGTATTGAAGGTGCGGAAGAGGCCGAATTTTCCAATAGCGAATTACCTTGACCATCCAGCAAACCGTCTCTGTGCGGCTGAATAACACTGAAAGCCTGACTCATACCGTCAATGACTGCACGATACTTGTCTTTGTTAACCAAGGCTACGGAATAGAGCACCACAAACAGGGCAAAGATGAGAGTCATGTAATCGGCGTAGGAGACCAGCCAGCGATCCAGATGCTCACGCCCTTGCAAGTGCAACCGATAACGCTTACGCATGGCTACTCTCCCTTCAGATATGCCTTGAGCCGCCGTTCTACCTGCAAACCATTTTCACCATGGGCAATCGCAATGAGCCCCTCCAGCGTCATCTCCTGGAAAAGCGCAGAATGGTAATGGAAAGCCCTTAATCTATTGGCAACAGGCAGATAAATCAGGTTGGCAAACCCAACTCCATAAATGGTTGCAACAAAGGCTACCGCAATTCCCGCGCCCAGTGCTGCAGGGTCTTCGAGATGGAACATCGCCTGGATAAGCCCCATCACGGCGCCAATGATCCCGATGGTGGGACTATAACCCCCCATGGATTCAAATACCCTGGCCGCATGCTCATTACGCTCTTGCTCGATGTCGATGTCGGCCTCCAGCAACATGCGGATATCTTCTGTCGACACACCATCAACAATCATGTTCAACCCTTGGCGGGTAAATTCATCTTCCTCTTGCTCCGCCTGATCTTCCAAAGCCAGCAGCCCTTGCTGCCGGGCAAACACAGCCCAGGATTGTAAACGCTCAGCCTGAAGCATCAGCTCCTGACGTGGGGGAACAAAAATCCAGAGTGCTTGCCTGAGCGCAAGCAAGATATATCTGACGGGAGTTTGCAGAGTAACGGCACCAAAGGTGCCGCCCAATACGATCAGAAAAGCAGGGCCATCAACCAGAGTGAGAAGGGAACCACCATGCCACAATTGGGCAATTGCAATGGCCCCCAAAGCCAGGAGCAGGCCAAACAAGCCCATGATCAGCGCCCCAACTCAACCAGGATACGCTGTGCCACTTTGTCCAAAGGAAGTGATTCACTGGCAATACCGGCCTTGGCAACCGCTTGAGGCATCCCATATACCACACAAGATGCTTCATCCTGAGCCCAGATAGTAGAACCTTGCTCTTTCAGCAACTTGGCTCCATCTCGGCCATCAGCCCCCATGCCGGTCAAAACTATCGCAAGCACCTTATCAGCATAGGTTTTAGCTGCAGAAGCAAAGGTAATGTCAACACAAGGCTTATAGTTAACTTTGTCATTGCCATCGATTATCCGGATACGAGCACCAACGCCACGCCCTTCAAGCAACATCTGTTTGCCACCCGGTGCCAGATAGGCATGGCCAGGTTTGAGCACGTCACCATCCTCAGCTTCCTTGACACCGATCTGGCACAAGCCATTGAGACGAGCCGCAAATGCCGCAGTAAAGGTTGCCGGCATATGCTGGATCAGCAAAATCGGGTGAGGGAAATCACCTGGCAGCTTGGTCAACACATTTTGCAATGCAACCGGTCCCCCAGTGGAGGTACCAATAGCAACCAATTGATAAGTTTTACCACTACGCTTGAATGCCGGAGCAGGTGTTATGCGCGGTGTTTCTGGCACACGCTCAGCAGTTCGCGATGCAGCTGAAGCACTCAGTGGCGATCTGGCCATCGGCTCAGGAGCTTTAGGGCGAGCAGAGCTCATCAAAAAGCGCTTGCGGGAAATCTCCTTCACCCGCTGCTGCAGCAATCTGACTGCTTCATCTTTGTCTCTGGCGATGTCTTCAAACTTTTTAGGTAAGAAATCTAGGGCCCCGGCATCTAGTGCATCCAGAGTCGCCTTTGCTCCTTCATGGGTCAGAGAGGAGAACATTAAAATTGGCGTCGGACATTTGGCCATAATCTCGCGCACAGCGCTGATGCCGTCGAGCACGGGCATTTCGATGTCCATGGTGATTACATCAGGGCGCAACGACATCGCCTTATCCACGGCCTCACGTCCGTTTTGAGCGGTATCAATCACTGTCAGCATGGGATCCTGACTAATGATTTCACTTACCCGACGGCGGAAGAAACTCGAATCGTCGACAACTAATACCTTGACTGCCATTGTTATTTTTCTAACTCCTTGGGCCTGAGCTATTAATGTCTACGCGCATATGCTTTGAGCAGACTCGGCACATCCAAAATCAGGGCTATTCCACCATCACTGGTAATTGTGGCCCCTGCCATACCTGGCGTTCCTTGCAGCAAGCTATCAAGTGGCTTGATAACCACCTCTTCCTGGCCAATCAGGCTATCAACAACAAAGCCAATTTGCTGTGTCCCTATCTGCACAATAACCACATGACCTGTATCTTGACGGGAGCGCTTGTTGGGACCACGCACCAGCCATTTATGCAGATAAAAGAGCGGAATTGCCTTCTCACGAACAATGATGGTGAGCTGACCATCCACCATATTGGCCTTTTTCAGATCCAAGTGGAAAATTTCGTTCACACAGCCAAGCGGCAGAGCAAAGGTTTGTTCTCCGACCTCAACCATCAGGGTCGGCAAAATCGCCAGCGTTAAAGGAACCTTGATTTCAAGACGTGTCCCCTTACCCCATGTCGAATCAATATGTACTGAGCCATTGAGACCGACAATACTGGTTTTCACCACATCCATACCGACACCACGGCCAGATATATCCGAAATCTCTGACTTGGTAGAGAAACCCGGAGCAAAAATCAGGTTGTAGGCATCATTGTCACTCATGCGAGCAGCAGTATCTGCATCCAGTACACCACGGCTGATTGCTATAGACTTGAGTTTTTCTGGATCCATCCCTGCACCATCATCTTCGATACAGAGCAGGATATGATCACCTTGCTGAGAAGCACTCAGGGTGATTGTTCCCTGACGTGGTTTACCCGCTTTTTCACGGATCTCGGGCAACTCAACCCCATGATCACAGGAGTTACGAACCAAGTGAACAAGGGGGTCAGCCAATGCTTCAACCAAGTTTTTATCAAGATCGGTCTCTTCACCGACCATGACCAATTCGATTTCTTTTTTGAGAGTACGAGCCAAATCACGAACAACGCGCGGGAATCGACCAAAGACCTTCTTGATCGGCTGCATCCGGGTCTTCATGACCGCCCCTTGCAGATCCGCAGTCACAACATCCAGGTTGGCAACAGCCTTTGACATCTCTTCATCGTTGCTGGCAATACCAAGACTAACCAAGCGGTTACGCACCAATACCAACTCCCCCACCATATTCATGATGACATCGAGCGTCTTGGTATCCACCCGAACAGTAGTATCACTTTGTACGGCACTGTTTTCAGCCGGAGCTGGAGCTGGAGACTTAGCTGATGCTGGCGCTGCGGGCTTGGATGGCGACTCTGCAGGTTTTGCTGAGGCACTGGTCACGGGCTTGGCTGCGGGAGTAGGCACAGCAGGTTTGGACTGAGCTGGCACCGCAGCAGGTGCGGCAGGTGCGGCAGGTGCGGCAGGTGCCATTGTACTCTGCGGCCCTTGCCCACGCCCATGGAGTTCGTCAAGCAAGCGTTCGAACTCATCATCATCGATCAGCTCATCTACTTCCTTCTGCACCGACTTAAGGGGATTAACTTCTGGTGCACCTATATGTTGTCCCTGGCCATGCAGCTGATCCAACAAGGCTTCGAACTCATCATCCGTAATGTCACCGGAATCTGTGGTCACAGATGTTGAAGCCGCTTTGGTTGGGGCTCCGCCAACACCATGCAGCTCATCCAGTAAACGTTCGAACTCGTCAGCAGAGATCTCGTCAATAGAACCACCGCCATTAACAGCTGCTGGCTCAACGCTCTCTGCTGAAACAACAGCTTCTGGAACTTCAGGCTCAGCAACGAAAACGTCTACTTGAGGGGCAACTGGTTCGGGATCGGCAACAACATCAGAGGCAGCACTGCTGGTTGCAGTCCTCAGTTGCTCTTCACCTTCAGGCTTGCACAGCTCATGAAGGTCATGCAGAAGATCTTCTGACGCAGGACTTGGCGCTTCACGATTTTGCACTTGGGCAAACATGACGTTGATGGCGTCCAGAGCCTGCAAGATTACATCCATCAATTCTGCAGTCACTGTACGCTTGCCGTTGCGCAATATATCAAACACGTTCTCGGCACCGTGGCATACGTCAACCAGTTCACCCAGCGACAAGAACCCAGCCCCGCCTTTCACGGTGTGAAAGCCGCGAAAAATCGCGTTCAGCAAGTTCTTGTCATCGGGCCGCTTTTCCAAGTCGACCAGTTGTTCAGACAACTGTTCCAATATTTCGGATGCTTCGACCAGAAAGTCTTGCAGTATGTCTTCATCAACTTCGAAGGCCATGCGTCACTCCATTAGAATCCCAAGCTAGACAGCAGATCGTCCACATCATCCTGACCATTGACCACATCGGCACGGGCCTCGGGGTTCATGATGGGGCCTTCAGCTTCAATCCCGTTGACAGGAAGGCTGCGAGTTGAATGCTCTGCAGAAGCCTCACCAAACATAGTCAGCATTTCTATTAATTTTGTTTCTACTTCCTGCACAAGTTTGATGACCTTGCGGATCATCTGCCCGGTCAGATCCTGAAAATCTTGCGCCATCAGGATCTCTGTCAGCAGTTGCCGTAATTTATCGGCATCAGACTCTGAAGCCTTAATAAAATCATCGAGTTGGTGACAGAGCGATTTGAATTGCCCAACATTCATGTCGCGGGACATCAAGGCATTCCAGTTCGGCATAACCAGCTGGATATTGTCATTAAGACGATCTGCAATCGGCAGGCTGGCTTCTACCGCATCCATGGTGCGGTTCGCTGCCTTGTCAGTCATATCGATAACGTAGCTAAGACGTTCCCGAGCATCGGGGATATCATGAGTAGCCAGATCGGGAATCCGCGGATCAAGGCGAAACTCTTGTAGTGAATTATGCAGTTGTCTTGTCAGCTGACCGACCTTGTCAAACAGATCGGAGGCATTGGGGGCACACACTTCGGCAAGCAGATCATCGGCCAGCTCAAATTCACCTTGCTCAAGATGAGCAACAAGCATCCTTGCCTGGTCGAGCGAAATCATTGCTCTCGTTTTGGCCATCATCCCTGCAGCTCCTTAGCCGATTCGTTCAAAAATCTTGTCCAGTTTTTCTTTGAGCGTCGCTGCAGTGAAAGGCTTGACGATGTAGCCATTAACGCCAGCCTGTGCGGCCTCAATGATCTGTTCGCGTTTGGCTTCAGCTGTAACCATCAAAACCGGAAGATGTTTGAGTTTGTCATCAACCCGAATGGCCTTGAGCAGGTCAATACCTTGCATGCCGGGCATGTTCCAGTCAGTTACTACAAACTGGAAATCACCATTTTTCAGCATCGGCAATGCTGTATTGCCATCATCCGCCTCGTGGGTGTTGTTGAATCCCAAGTCGCGCAGCAAGTTCTTGATAATCCGGCGCATCGTTGAAAAGTCATCAACAATGAGGATTTTCATGTTCTTGTCCAAAATTCCCTCCTAAATAGCCGCCTCGGCGGCTCACTTACATGATGCTAAAAACGGGTTGTGTCGTGCGGATTATGCCTTAGAGTTTAGTCTCAGTGTAGCCAGTACAAACACTTATAGATGCCAATCTCGCAAACGAGCACGTAATCTGTGCATTGCCTGACTGTGAATCTGACTCACCCGTGACTCACTGACATTCAAAACCTCGCCGATTTCGCGCAAATTCAGCTCTTCATCGTAGTAAAGAGAGAGAACCAGGGCTTCCCTCTCTGGTAAGCGACCAATTTGCTCGGCTAATGCAATCTGAAATCGTTCTGCTGCCAAATCATCGAAACCTGACCCGGAGGGTGCGTCATCAGGATGACCAATCACATCCTCACTGACCCCGAGATCCTCAATCCCGATAATTTTTCCGCAGGAAACATCCTGCAGCATGACATGATAGTCAGCAATCGAGACCCCCATCTGAGCCGCGACTTCCGTATCACGCGCATCTCGACCATTGGCTTGTTCAACATTTTCGATGGCTTCAGATATTGCACGGCTGTTGCGATGCACGGAACGAGGCACCCAGTCACCACGCCTAATCTCATCGAGCATGGCACCACGAATGCGGATCCCTGCGTAAGTCTCGAAACTGGCCCCCTTGCTGCCGTCAAAGTTGCGAGAGGCCTCCAGCAGCCCAATCATACCTGCCTGGATCAGGTCATCCAGCAAGACACTGCTGGGCAGACGAGCCAGCAGATGCTGGGCTATTCGCTTGACCAGCGGAGCATGTCGCTCCACCAGCACATAGGAATCCTGATGACGCAAGTACGCTTGGGCTTTATTCACGGGAACCTTCCTGTGTTGTGGCCGGCTTTTGCAGCAAATTCTCCAGGAAAAACTCCAGATGACCACCCGGCTGATTGGGTACTGGCCAGCTTGCCGCCTTGTTGGCCAGCGCACGGAACGCCAGCGCAGCAGGAGATTTGGGGAATGCTTCGACAATCAGCTTCTGTTTGCGCACTGATGCCCGCAAATTGGTGTCGTAAGGCACGCAGGCTACCAGCTCAAGAGAAGTATCCAGGAAACGATCCGTTACCCGAGTCAGCTTGGCAAAGAGCTCCTGGCCCTCACGCAGGCTGCGTACCATATTGGCCACTACCTTGAAGCGGAACACGCCGTGCTCCTTGGAGAGGATCTTGATGAGAGCGTAAGCATCGGTAATGGAAGTCGGCTCATCGCACACCACAACCATGATATCTTGCGCTGCGCGGGTAAAGCTCAGCACCATGTCGGAGATACCGGCTGCGGTATCGACCAGCAAAATATCGACCTGAGTCTTCATTTCGCTAAAAGCGCGGATAAGCTCGGCATGCTGTACGGGCGAGAGCTCGACCATTGATTGGGTACCGGAGGTAGCCGGCACAATCATCATGCCGTACGGCCCCTCGACAATGATGTCGTCGATCGTGCATTCACCGGCCAGTACGTGGGATAGGTTGCGATGTACCCGCAGCCCCAGCATGACATCCACGTTTGCCAGACCGAGGTCAGCATCCAGTACCATCACCCGTTTGCCCTGCGCAGCCATGGCACCTGCCACGTTCAGAGTGACGTTGGTCTTGCCGACGCCCCCCTTGCCTCCGGAAACGGCGATTACTTTAACTCGATTGTTTTGACGCATTTTGCGCAGACCACTCGCCTGATCCATATACATGTTACTCATAAAACTCCGAATCTTCGGCCTCGCCAAAGCCTGCACCCCAGAAATAGGGCTCTTCTGTTTCTCGCTCCAGCGACCCCATGGCGGCTCCAACGAGCTGCGCCGCATTGGCAACCTGAATATCTTCCGGAACCCTTTGTCCGTCAGTGATATAGCTGATGGGCAATGAATTCTGGATACACACGTTAATCACTTCGCCCAGATTCAGACTTTCATCCAATTTGGTAAGTATGCAGCCGCTAAGCGGAATACGCCGGAAATGGTCGACCGCCTCCTGCATCACCCGACGTTGGGAGGTTGCGGACATCACCAGATAACTGCGGATCCGCACCTTGGCATTCTTGACCAAGGTATCGAGCTGCTCGGTCAAGCGAATATCCCGTTGACCGACCCCTGCCGTATCGATCAATACCAACCTGCGATGGCGGAACTGATAAAGTGCACTGGCCAGTTCCTCGGCATCGCGCACCTGACGAACTGGACACCCCATAATGCGACCATAGGTCTGCAACTGCTCATGCGCACCGATCCGATAGTTATCCGTAGTAATGAGAGCTACCTGCTCGGCGCCATATTTCATGGCAAAGCGTGCTGCCAGTTTGGCAATGGTGGTGGTCTTGCCAACCCCAGTCGGACCGAGCAGGGCAACAGCCCCGCCCTGCCGCAAAATTTCGTCTTCGCTGATCTTGAGTTGAGCTGTAAGCACTTCAGCCAGTTGAGCCATTCCCTGATGGATCGACATATCTTCCGGGATCATGCCTGCCAGCTGATCGGCAAAAGCATCGTCAAACCCCATCTTCTTGAGTTCCTTGATGAGCAGCGCTCGCATCGGCTCCCGGCGCTCCACCTCCTGCCACATCAGACCGGAGATCTGGTGCTCCAGCAGCTTGCGGATGCTGGCCATCTCCTTGCGCATCCCCTCCATCTCCTGATCCCGTTGATTGGATTGAGGGGCGCGAGGAGAAGTTGATGCGGCACGAGCTCGAGGTTTGGCAGGTTCGGGCGCGGCCCCCCACTGCCCCTGTTCGGCAAGGGTTTTCGGCGCAGAAGTCGTGGCAGCTATTGCTGCTGGCTGAGCCCCCCCCGTCCCGGCGCCATTGCCCGGTTGGAGTTTTTGCTGGCGAGCAAGCAAGGCTGCCAGCGTATCGGCATAGTGTTCGTTCTGGTTGGGTGCTGGCTCAGGGCGCCCCATCTGCCGCGCAGCAGACGAAATATTGACGCTCTCATCGTTCAGCTGACGGCGAACCGGCGTATCTCTCGGCCCCGGAACCTGGGATTGATAGTCAACAGCGGCGACTATCTCGACCCCTCCGGTCACCTTCTTGTTGGACATGATGACGGCATCCGGCCCGAGAGTCTCCTTGACCTCGGCCAGAGCCGTTCGCATGTCCTTGGCAAAAAACCGCTTAATCTTCACCCGTCATCTCCGCTAACTAGTTCTGTCCGACTGCACTGACGATACGAATCTGCTTGTCATCAGGCACTTCCTGATACGACAGAACGCGCAATCCTGGAATGGCATTCTTCACAAATTTGGCCAGGGTATTGCGCAAGATCCCTGATGTCAGCAGCACGGCAGGTTGACCTTCCAACTCTTGCCGCTGTGTGGCTTCTACCAGTGAGCGCTGCATCCGCTCCGCCAAACCCGGCTCAATACCGGCACCATCACCGCCACCCGCCTGCAAGGATTGATGCAATATACGTTCCAGTTCTGGTGCCAAGGTAATCACCGGTAGCTCGGGATCCGGGCCGGCAATCTCCTGCACGATCAGACGGCGCAGGGCAATCCGGCAGGCGGCTGTCAGCACTTCCGGATCCGGGCTACGTGGTGCGTACTCGACCAAGGTCTGCAGAATAGTGCGCATATCGCGAATTGGCACGCCTTCATTGAGCAAATTCTGCAATACCTTCACAAGGTTACCCATGCTGATGACTTCAGGCACCAGCCCTTCAACCAATTTGCTCTGGTGCTTGCCGATCATATCGAGCAGCTGTTGCACTTCATCGTGACCGAGCAGCAATGAGGCATGGTTGGTTAGGATCTGGCTAAGATGGGTGGCAACCACAGTAGCAGTGTCAACCACCGTATAGCCCAGTGTTTGAGCATGAGAAACCTGCTCCTTGGCAACCCAGACGGCTTCCAGCCCAAAGGCTGGGTCCCGCGCGGCAATGCCTTGCACCTGACCAAAGACCTGACCCGGGTTAATAGCCATCTCCTTATCATGGTAAACATTAGCCTCGCCGGTACTGACCCCCATCAAGGTGATGCGATATTGGTTGGGAGCCAGCTCCAGGTTGTCACGAATGTGCACGGCAGGGATAAGAAAACCCAGCTCTTGGGACAGTTTCTTGCGTACCCCTTTAATCCGGTTGAGCAACTCGCCTCCCTGACTGCGATCCACCAGCGGAATGAGCTGATAGCCCACTTCCAGACCGATGATATCGACTGGCATCACGTCGTCCCAGCTCAGCTCTTTCTGCTCGCGAGCAGGTTGGTCGGCACTTGCCGGCATCAACTCCCCTTTGGCAGCCTTGGCTGCAAGCAGTTTCTCGCGGCGCAGCAGCCACCAGGCTCCGACCGCAGCTACGCCACCCAGACTCAGAAATGCCACATGTGGCATACCGGGCACACTGCCCATCATCAGCAAGATACCAGCAGAAATGACTAGCGCCTTGGGATTATCGAACAGCTGTCCCAATACCGCAGTCCCCATATCCTGATCGGTATTTTGCCGGGTGACTATGATGGCAGCTGCGATAGAGAGCAGCAGAGAAGGGATCTGGGCAACCAAGCCATCACCGATAGCCAGCAAGGTGTAGATCTGGGCCGATTCGCTGAAGGTGAGCTGGTGTTGGGCCATGCCGATAATGAAGCCCCCCAGTATGTTGATAAAGAGGATCATGATGCCCGCAATCGCATCCCCTTTAACAAATTTGGACGCACCGTCCATGGAACCGTAGAAATCGGCCTCCTGAGTCACATCCTGGCGACGCTTTTTGGCCTCTTCCTGATTGATAAGGCCGGCGTTCAAATCGGCATCAATGGCCATCTGCTTGCCAGGCATCGCATCCAGAGTGAAGCGGGCGCTCACCTCGGAGATGCGCCCCGCACCCTTGGTGACCACCACAAAGTTGATGATCATCAGGATCATGAAGACGATGATGCCAACCGCGTAGTTACCGCCGATCACTACGTTACCGAAGGCCTCAATTACATGCCCCGCAGCAGCACTGCCGTTGTGGCCTTCCAGCAAAACAACTCGGGTAGAAGCAACGTTAAGCGCCAGACGAAGCAGAGTCGCGATAAGCAGTACGGTAGGAAAAGCGGCAAATTCCAGAGGGCGGCGGGTGTAGACGGCAACCAGCAGTACCACGATGGAGAGCGCGATGTTGAAGGAGAAGAGGATATCCAGCATCAGAGGCGGAATGGGCAGAACCACCATTCCCATGGACGCCAGTACCAGCAGCGGGGTACCGACCCCTTTGCCAAGCAGCCATCTGTACTCTTTTAACCGGCCCAATGATGCCTTGAATTCCATCGCTTTTCTCGATCTTTACTCGCTGGTTCCAGATTAAAGCAAACATCAAGCCAAGAATTCAATGCATTGATTTTAAATGATTTTATTTTTACTGTGTCAGAACTTTGTCATTTGCGATATTCAGGCGGAATAGGAAGATCTTTAGCCAGCGGCTGCGGGCGACGGCCGTGTCCACGGCGGAACTTCTTGAGCTGGAACACATAGGCCAGCACCTGGGCCACGGCAGCAAATAGCCCTTCCGGTATTTCTCTACCCAGCTCGGTGGAGTGATAGATGGCGCGGGTCAACTCGGGAGAAGGCATGATGGGAATATTGTATTCACGGGCGATCTCCCTGATCTTCATCGCCACCTCGTCAGTCCCCTTGGCGATAACCTTGGGTGCGGCACCAGGCTTGCCCGCCTCATATTTGAGGGCAACAGAGTAATGGGTCGGGTTGGTGATAACCACATCCGCCTTGGGCACTTCCCCCATCATCCGGCGCGCAGCCATCTCCATTTGCAGACGACGGATCCGCCCTTTCACCTCTGGCTTACCTTCGCTATCCCTGAATTCGTCTTTTATCTCCTGCTTGGTCATCTTGAGCTGACGCATGTGATTCCACTGCTGGAACGGCACGTCTATGGCCACAATAGGGATAAGAGCACAACAGAGGATGATCAGCATCCATAGAAAGAGTTCTAGCGCATCAATGATGCCACCGGGGTATCCCTCCATCGAGAGATTGAGCAGATGGTTAAACTGGCTGGAAAGCATCCACCATGCAAACAGGGAAATAAACACAACCTTGGCAATCGACTTGACCAGCTCGACCAACGATTGCACTCCGAACATCCGCTTCAACCCGTTGAGCGGGCTCAGCTTGCTGAACTTGGGCATCATGGCTTCGGTGGAGAAGTTCATCCCCCCCATCAGGGTATTGCCGATAAAAGCGGCAATGGTAACCAGCGCAAAAAGCAGACCCAGCGGAAGGATCAATTCCCCAAGCAGCGCTGGAACCATGGCGATCATGGCGTTGGGGTCGAAGGCCTGCTCCCTGTCCAGAGTAAAACCGGTCGTCAACACTTTGATCATGGCGCTGGCGAGCGACCCTTTGAGCATCAGCAGCCCGAACACGGCTGAAAGCAAGACACTGGCGGTACCCAGCTCCTTTGAACGCGCAATCTGCCCTTTTTCACGGGCTTGTTGCAGTCGTTTGCCCGTGGGTTGTTCGGTACGTTCCTGATCGGTATCAGCCATGGGCGCCCCCCAGACACTGGGTGTCAATCAGCTCGCAGCTGACCTCCTGCACCCGCTCCCACAGACTATCAAAATGGCCGAGAAAACCACCGATAGTGAGCCAGAGGATGAGCAGACCCGACATCATGCTGACGGCAAAACCGATACTGAAAATATTGAGCTGAGGAGCAGCCCGGGTCATCACACCAAAAGCGAAGTTGATCAACAGAAGCGCCACTATGGCAGAGAGCGACATAACCAGCGCAGCCTGATACATAACCCCCAGGAATGCGCTCAAGGTTTGCATGGAGGAAACTGAAAGACCGCTATCGGAGACGGGGAGTGTCTCAAAGCTGAGGATGACCAGTCGCAGCATCACCAAATGACCATCGAGCGCCAGAAAAACCAGCGTCGCCAGCATCAGATAAAACTGGCCGACCACAGGTGTAGCCTGACCATTCATGGGGTCAACCAAAGTGGCAAAACCCAGACTGGTCTGCATGGCGATTACCTGACCCGCCATTACGAAGCTCTCCATCAGAAACTGGGTCATCAGTCCCAGCGCAATGCCTATAAGCAACTGCTGGGCCAATACCAGAAAACTGCCGACGGAAAAAAGCTCGATGGGTGGCATCTTGGGTAAAAGAGGCGCAATAAGAAAGGTAATGGCAAGGGCCAAGCCAATCCGGATCCGGGCTGGGGCAAGACGGCTACCAAACACCGCCATCACCATCAGCAGGCTACTCACCCGAGCCAGTGGCCAGAGGATGGAAGACAACCACTCCATGATAAGAGCGGTTGTGTAGGTCATCCCACCACCTCGGGGATCTGGCTCACCATTAGCTGAAAGAAGTCCATCAGACTCTGCAAACCCCAGTGAGCACCAACCCCCAAAGCTAAAAGCGTCACAATCAGACGAGGCAGAAAGCTCAAGGTCTGTTCGTTGATGGAAGTGGCCGCCTGAAAAATAGCTACCAGCAAGCCAACGAAGAGGCTGGGCAGTATCACGGCACAGACCATGATTGTGACCAGCCAGAGCGCCTCGCGAAATACGTCGACAAAGGTTTCAGGGCTCATGCTGCCTGCTCCTTCGGCCCGGCTTAGCCGGTACCCAGTCCGAAACTGTTGGCCAGAGAACCGAGGATCAGGTTCCAACCATCCACCATGACAAACAACATCAGCTTGAATGGCAGTGAAACGATCATCGGCGAGAGCATCATCATACCCATCGCCATCAAGATACTGGCTACTACCAGGTCGATCACCAGAAATGGCAGAAAGAGCATGAAACCAATCTGGAAAGCAGTTTTCAGCTCGCTGGTCACAAACGCCGGGATCAACACCCGCAGCGGCACATCGGCAGGTTTCTCCACCTGCACGTTGGCGATCTCCATAAAGGTATTGAGATCCTTGATGCGAGTTTGCGCCAGCATGAACTGATGGATGGGTAATTCGGCCCGCTCCAGCGCCTCTTTCGCCTGAATGGTCTCTGCCAGATAGGGCTGCAACGCTTCATTGTTGATACGATCGAGTACCGGCGACATGATGAAAAACGACATGAAGAGGGCAATACCGATTAGCACCTGGTTGGAAGGGCTCTGCTGCAACCCGATCGCCTGACGCAAAATCCCCAGCACTATGATGATGCGGGTAAACGACGTCATCATGATCACCATGGAGGGCAAGAACGAGAGCGCCGTCATCAACGCCAGAACTTGCAGGGTCAGGCTGTACTCCTGACTACCATCAGCCATGGTTTTGACGGTCACTGCCGACATGGCATCCTGTGCCACGGCCAGCGAGGAGAAGAGTAGCGGGGTCAGCAGGCTGAGCAGCAGCCAGATCCAGTTAGCTTTTTTCATGCTTACCCATCAATTTGCCAAGCTGCTGGGAGAAAACCTGGGGCTGGTTTTCATCGAGCGGATCATCCAGGCGATAGAGGAAGTTGACCTGCTGTGGCGTCACCCCGACCAACAGCTGCTGCTCGCCTACCTTGACCACCAGCAACTTCTCTTTGTAGCCCACCGGCAGGCTGGCTATCACCCTCATCTGGCCGCCTCCCATGGCGGTGGCAATCTTGCTCTTCTTGAGCAGAAAGCCCAGAACCAGAATAAGGCCGATCACCATCAGGCTGGAGAGCAACCAAGAGCTCAGGCTGGGGGCATTGACTGCCGCCCCGACATCAGCCAGTGCCGGCAAGGGCAGCAGTAGTAACAGCAGCATTCGCATCATTTGAGTTTCTTGATCCGCTCAATCTGGCTGATGACATCGGTCAGACGGATACCGAACTTGTCGTTGACCACTACAACCTCGCCGTGGGCAATGAGGGTGCCGTTGACCAGCACATCCAGCGGCTCACCGGCCACCCGATCCAGCTCAACTACCGAGCCCTGGTTCAGTTGCAACAGGTTGCGGATGCTGATCTGGCTGCGGCCCACTTCCATGGCGATGGTGACGGGTATATCCAGAATGGTATCGAGCTTGCGGCGCTCCTCGGCACTGATGGGAGCGTCATCTTTTAACTCTTCCAGCGGAGCTGGCTTGGCTTCCGCCGTCACCTGCTCTTCCAGGGCGGCAGCCCATGCGTCCGCCATCAGATCCTCTTCCTCAGTTCCGCTCATCTTGCTTCCTTATCGCTACTTCATGACCGTTTATCGCAATAAACCGTCGCTTATCTCTGTTGATCCTCGATGCTGCGCTCCAGCTCTTCCAGCTCGGCCTCGCCATCGATACGTACACCGCCCCGGGTCACCAGATGCATCTCGGTCTTGACCCCTTCCGGGCGCTTGAGTTTGTCGGTGATCTTGAGGGCGACATTATCCTTGGTGCGCCCCATCTTGGCGTGGAAAGTCGGCAGATCTTCCACGAAAACCAGCAGATTTTCCGGCATCTCGACCGGGATGATATCACCGGGTTGCAGCTCCATCAGCTCGCGCAGGGTGAGCTCGGTCTCCAGCAGTTTGGCCCGCAACTCGACCTTGACGTCCATGATCTCGTCGCGCAGCGCCTTGCTCCAGCGTACATCGGTATCACCCTTGTCACTCTGTACACCGGCATCCAGCAGTTCGCGAATGGGCTCCAGCATGGAGTAAGGCATGGCCACATGGAAGTCACCACCACCACCATCCAGTTCGATGTGGAACGAGCTGACCACGATCACTTCAGTCGGGCTGACAATGTTAGCCATTGCCGGGTTCACTTCGGAGTCGAGATACTCAAAGCCCACATCCATCACCGGAGCCCAGGCATCCTTGTAATCTTCAAACACCAGCTTGAGCAGCATCTGGATGATACGTCGTTCGGTGGGGGTAAATTCACGCCCTTCAATTTTGGCGTGGTAGCGACCGTCGCCACCAAAAAAGTTCTCCACCAGGATGAAGACCAGACGAGCCTCCATGGTGATTAGCGCAGTCCCTTTCAAAGGGCGGAAACGCACCATGTTGAGACTGGTTGGCACAAACAGGGTATGAACATACTCGCCAAACTTGAGCATCTGTACGCCGTTGATGGATACCTCGGCAGTACGGCGCATCATGTTGAACAGGCTGATCCGCATGTGGCGGGCAAAACGCTCGTTCACCAGCTCCAGCGTCGGCATGCGGCCACGGACGATGCGGTCCTGGGAGGAGAAGTCGAACTGGGCTACGCCGGGATCCCCCGCCGAGCCTATCTCCTCCTCTTCGACATCATCGACACCGTGCAAGAGGGCATCAATTTCGTCCTGACTTAACAGATCGCTCACGCTTCACCTACTGCATTACAAAGCCGGTAAACAGCACTTGTTCGATAACGGGGGAAGAGACCAGATCCTTGAGCACCCGGCGACACTCTTCCAGTGAATCCTTGCGCAGCTTCTCCTTGCCTTCGAAGGTCATCAGCTGTTCGGCCGTTGCTGCGCTGAACACCCGCAGCAAGGTGCCTTCAATCAGGGGGATATTCTGCTTGGCCAGCGTCTCATCGGCGGTACCGCGCACCTGCAGCTGGATCTTGATCTGCACCAGACGATCTCGCTGTACGCCAGCTACGTTGAAGACAAAGGGACGCGGCATCGATACATAAAGTGAAGGCTGGGGCGCCTCCTCCTTGGGTTTGGCCTCTTTCCCCTCGGCAGCTTCGGCAGCCGGTTTCTCCGAGCCGGAGAGCATCAGAAAGGCGCCAGCTCCGCCACCACCCAACAGGATAACGGCAAGGGCGATGATAATGATCAGCTTCTTTTTCTTGCCCGCGGCCGGGTCTTTCAGGGTTAATTCGTTATCGTCTGCCATCCCTTGTCCACCCTCATATCAAACTTGTTCGATATCATAAACTTACTCGGGATTGCATCAAGCATAGAAATCAATTCCGGAACCGTTTGTCGATTCCACCAGCACATTGAGGGTAGATGTAGTCACATCTCCAGCCTCCTGCCCTCTGCCGGAGCCTGACTGACCACCACTCTGGCCCTGCTGACCCTGGCCGCCAGAGGTTGCCTGACCTTGCTGTTGCTGCTGTTGGGACTGATGCTGCACCTGGGTTTGACCAAGCTGGATCCCCTGCCCCGCCAGCATGTCGCGCAGACGCGGCATCGCCTGCTCCAGCATCTCACGAGTCTGTCCATGTTGTACCACGAAATGGACGCTGGCCTGACTGGAAGCATCGATCTGGATCTGGATTTTCATCTTGCCAAGGCCGATGGGGTCGAGTTGGATCTCCGCCTGCTGCAGCTTGTCCGCCAGCATCACGTTGACCTTCTGGTGCAACTCGGCAGGGGCTTCCTGGCCAGCCAGCTTGAGGTGAGGCAAATTCTGCGGCTCGCGGCGCTGTGCGCCCTCGGCGGCTGACGGGGTACGGTTTTCGGCAACCTGCACCTGCGGTTGGCTGTTCTGGCTATGTTGCACCTGCTGACTCTGGCTGCTCTCGCTGGCCGCCTCGGTCACCACCACACTTTGGTTGGCACTATCCACTTTGGGTTTTACGTCGATCTGGGCTGATTTGCGAAGCGGAGTCGCTCCAGCCGCCTCCATCTGCTGAATGCCTGCGGAGATAGTCGACAAGGGTGCCTGTGGCCCTTGCGATTCAACCTGTGCCAGCACCTGCTGTGGCGCAACCATCACGGGTTCCGCGCTGGCAGGAGCAGGTGCCTGAGCGCTCTGGGTCGTGACAGAGACGGGAGCAGTTGCAGCCCCTTCGCGAGCACTCTGGGCTGTCAGCGCCGGATTGCTATCTGCCGTTGTCTGCTGCCCGGCGCTCTTGCCATCCCCTTGTGCGCCACCTTGTGACCCATTCTGAGCAGTACCATCGGCTTGCTTGAGCCCTTCGTGGAAGGTCTTGAGCGCCTCACCCTGTCCCTGAGGAGCGGTAGTCTGGGCAGCTTGTCCCTTGTTCAGCGGCACAGCACTATCCATTTCACTGTCGGGCCCGACTTGCGAACCCGAAGCCGTCTCAGGCTTGGTAACCGGGGCAGACTCGACAGTTGGCATCAGTTTGGCCAACTGGGCAACACGTTCGGCTCCGGAGAGAGGTTTATCCCCCTTGGTGGCAGGTACTGGTTCCCCCTGCCCCTTGAGTTCAGTTTCACCCTTGAGTGTGCTGGCGCTCTGCCCTTCGCCGGTATTCTCAACTACCTCTTCTTCAACTACAGCCTGAGAGGATTCACTATTCTGAGCGGTGGACACAGCTTGTGCGGACGCAGTAGCAAGCTTCTCCAGCATGGTTCCAGCGGCTACCAAGGACGGCAGCGCCGACTTGTCAGTCGCACTCAGCTTGACATCATCACCAGCCTCAAGCTCATGCTGCTCACCCTCTTGCGGCAACAGATTGCCGTCAGCAGGAACCGCGGCAGCGACGGCAGGCGTTACCAAAGAGGTGTCGAGTTTTAGGGAGTCTTGCAGACGCAGCAGAAAATCGTTGGGAGGCAGCTCGCCCCCCTTGTTCTCGGCATCTTCTTTGATGCTGCTATCGCTCTCGGTCGCCAAAGATTTGGCTGATCGGTCGCTGCTACCGGATTTGTTGACGGCACTCTCTGCGGCACCCTTCTCTGCGGACCCTTTATCTGCTGGCCCCTTATCCTTGCTCTGCGCCTTTGCAATCAGAGAGGCGAAGTCCCCCTTGCTGTCGAGGGCTCCGGCGCTATCCAGATTGGCAGTTTCGGGTGTACCGTTCAGGGCGGCTTTGTCCAACCCGTTCGTCTGAGCCGAAGGCGCTTGTGTCAACACTGTCTGCATCATGATGGAGTCCCTGAATTATGGAGGTTCCCTGCGAGATGACCTCCGACCATGTTCAGTTCAAAGCAAGTTACAGGCCAGATTGATGGAAGCGCCGCAAGATAGCGTACTCATCCAGCATCTTCTGCTCCTGGCGCTGAGCCTTCTGCTGTTCGCGGCTTGCCTGTTTTTCCAGCAGCAACTCCACCGCCTTGCGCCGCTGCTGGGCTGCCAGCCACTCTTCGCGGCGCTGCTCCAACGCCTGTCGTACCTGCAACACCCCTTCGTACTGCTGGGTTGCCGCCTGCTCGAGTTTGTTGATAAAGGCGTGATACTGGGCGTTCTGCTGCGGAGAGATCCCCTGCAAGCCGCGATCGGTCCACTGCTGGTGATAGATCTGGCGATACTGGTTGAGGGCATTCTGCTGCTCCATGAACAGCTTAAGATCCTGCTGGGCCTTAGCCAGCGCGAGTGCACACTGCTGCTCCGCCTCCACCAGCCGTTCCGACAACAATATCAACCCTTTACTCATGGATCTGCTCCACCATCCAACGACTCATCAACGCATCAGTGGCATCGCCACCATCTGCAAGGCCTGCAGGCCATCGTCATAAGGGATAACCTCGCGCATCCCCTGCTGCAAGAACTGATCCAGATAGGGTTTCTGGATGATGGCACGGTCAATACGGGGATCAGAACCCTGGCTGTAGGCACCTATGGTGATGAGGTCCCGGTTCTGCTGATAGAGGGAGTAAAACTGTTTGAGGGTACGCGCCAGATCCATGTGTTCCGGCGAAGTCACCATGGGCATGACCCGGCTGATGGACTTCTCGATGTCGATGGCGGGATAGTGGCCCGCATCAGCCAGCTCGCGTGACAGCACGATGTGACCATCGAGGATCGCCCGCGCAGCGTCGGCGATGGGATCCTGCAGATCGTCCCCCTCGGTCAGTACGGTGAAAAAAGCTGTGATGGATCCCTGCCCATCGCTGCCGTTACCGGCCCGCTCAACCAGCGCCGGCAATTTGGCAAACACCGAGGGCGGATAACCCTTGGTAGCCGGCGGCTCGCCCACGGCCAGCGCAATCTCGCGCTGTGCCTGGGCATAACGGGTAAGAGAGTCCATCAATAGCAGCACGTTGAGCCCCTGATCGCGGAAATACTCGGCGATGGCCAGTGCGGTTTCGCACCCCTTGAGACGCATCAGCGGCGAAGCATCGGCGGGAGCTGCCACCACCACGGAGCGGGCACGCCCCTCCTCACCTAGGATATCCTCGATGAACTCCTTCACCTCGCGGCCCCGTTCGCCGATGAGCCCTACCACGACCACATCGGCTACCGAGCCGCGGGTCATCATGCCGAGCAGCACGGATTTACCAACGCCGGAACCGGCAAACAGCCCCATCCGCTGGCCCTGACCGACGGTCAGCACCGCATTGATGGCGCGCACCCCGACATCCATTGGCTGATGAATGGGGCGACGCGCAAGCGGATTGATACGGTGCTGGGCAAACTGCACCGTCTGGGAGGATAGAATGGGGCCGAGGCCATCCAGCGGCTGACCGATACCGTCGATCACCCGGCCGAGAAGATTCATGCCGACCGGAATACCATGCTCTTCGGTGATGGGGACCACCCGGGCACCAGGAATGACTCCCTTGAGCTGCTCGCTCGGCATCAGATAGAGGCGATCGCCAGAGAAGCCGACCACTTCAGCCTCCAGCGTCCCATCAAGGGTATCGATGCGGCAGAGCGCACCGATGGCGGCGCGGCAACCGATGGCTTCGAGGGTCAGCCCCACCACCCGGGTCAATTTGCCGGCAACCGGCGGTTTGGGGGCGCTATCGCGCACCTTGTACCCTTGCAACCGGTTCAGTAGCGAGCCGCTCATCTGGCCTCCTGATCTAGAAAACAGTCAACCGGACTGCAGTGTCCGGCGTTGATTACGGGTGCGGATCCGGCGAGGAGTTATTGGGCGTCGCATTGTCTCGCAAGAAGTTGCGCAGCAGCTGATCAATACGCCCGGAGAGGGTCAGATCGATGCTGGAGAGCTCGGTCGCCAGTTGCAGATCGCCGGGAGAGAGGGTGGGATCGCTCTGCAGCCGCCACTGGCGCTTGACACACTCCTCGGCACCGAACGCCTGCTCGACCCGGGCAATATCGTCGGGATGCAGCATCAGCGTAACCCCCTGTTCGGCGGCAGGCAGCAGGGCAATCCCTTGCTTGAGCGCCTCCAGCAAAATACGGGGAGAGGTTTCGGCCTCATGGCGGATGAGGGCCCGAGCCAGTTGCAACACCAGCGAGAGCAGCTGCTGCTCTACCGCCTGATCCAGCTCGTTGAGAGGATTGGCCAACCGGGCTACCAGTGCTTGCCAGTGAGCTATCTCCTGCTCCACCAGCTCGCGCCCCATGGCCAGCCCCTCTTCGCGCCCCTGCTCGAGACCGGCGGAATGGCCCTGTTGCAGCCCTTCCAGCTTGCCCTCTTCCAGCCCCTTGGCATAACCGGCCTCACGCCCTTCAGCCATCCCCTCTTCCCAGGCAGCCTGGCGAATTGCCTCCAGCTCCTCGGCGGTGATGGAGGGGGTCGGCTCCTGTTCGGGTTCCGGCTCGACGACCTCTTCTTCCTGCTGATACCAGTCGGGAGCCAGGCCGAGAGCGTTGGTCTCGACCTCGGCCTCGACCTCCATCTCGGGCCAACCCCAGGTTTCGATCCGGGCATCGTCCCCGTCAGGCCGCACATAGCCACGCAGTTTGTTGTTCATGGATTAGCGCAGCTCCTCGCCACCGCCGGATACAGTCCCGGCGCAACCGTAGAGTTTCTGGCCCATGGCTTAGAGGAACTCCTCGCCGCCACCGGCACCCAGCATGATCTCGCCGGCATCCGCCAGACGACGGGCAATGGAGAGGATCTCCTTCTGGGCGGCTTCCACTTCGGAAACCCGGATCGGCCCCATTGCCTCCAGATCGTCTGCCAGCATCTCGGCGGCACGCTTGGACATGTTCTTGAAAATCTTCTCGCGCATCTGATCGTCCGAGCCCTTGAGGGCCCGTTGCAGCAGATCGCCCGGCACTTCCCGCAGCATGGTCTGGATGCCGCGGTCGTCCACATCGATAAGGTTCTCGAACACGAACATCAAATCCTGGATCTGCTGGCTCATCTCCTCGTCCGACTCGCGGATGGAGTCCATCAGCTGACCTTCGATGTTGGTATCGAGGTAGTTCATGATGTTGGCTGCAGCCTTCAGGCCGCCCATCTTGGCTGCCTGGGCACCCGCCGCACCGGCGAACTGTTTCTCCATGATGTCGTTCAGCTCTTGCAGCGCCGCCGGTTGTACCTCTTCCAGGTTGGCGATACGCATCACCAGATCGAGGCGCACCTGCTCGGGGAACTGGCTCAGGATCTCGGCCGACTGCTCCGGCTCCAGATAGGAGAGCACGATGGTCTGGATCTGCGGGTGTTCGTTCTGGATGATGCTGGCCACCTGACGGGCATCCATCCATTTGAGCGAATCGAGGCCGCGGGCACCGGAACCGAGAATGATCTGATCCACCAGGTTGCTCGCCTTGTCTTCGCCAAGGGCGGCCACCAGAGCCTTGCGCACGAAATCTTCGCTGCCGATACCGATGTTGGTGTACTTCTGGATATCGTCGATGAATTGACGGTGTACCGCCGCTACCCGGTCGTGACTGAAATCCGACATGGAGGCCATCGACATACCGAGCCGCTGCACCTGCTTGGGCTCAAGATGACGGAAGATCTGGGCCGCATCTTCTTCATTGAGGCTCAGCATCAGCACTGCCGCCATCTCCATCCCGGACATCTGCTCCAGAAGCTGGCGCTGACTGTCGGTAATGTCGTTGCCAGTGACCTGGCTCTTATTCTCTTCAGGCATCTTTGGTTACCCACTCTTTAATGACCTGAGCGGCCAGATCCGGCTCGTTCGCCACCAGGGCACGCACGGCCTTGAGCAAATCTTCATCCCGGTGCAGATCAGGCAGCTTGAGCTGACCATCGCGCAATCCGAACACCGGCTCTGCTTCGGCCTGAGCCGCCAGCAGACTCAACTCGTCGTCACCACCCAGCACAGTGTGGTTGTCGAAATCCAATTCGCCTTCCGGCTTGGCGTCCGGATAGAGCAGCCGCTTGAGCATGGGGCGAACCACGGTCACGATCAAGACGATAATAACCAGCACGGAAGCCGCGATGCGCACCGCACGCCAGAACCAGGGCTCATCATAGACAGGGGTGGCAGCCACGGCTTCAAGCTCGGGGCGGTTGAACGGGATGGCAACCACTTCCAGAGTATCGCCACGGGTCACATCAAAACCCAGACCACCGCTCAACAGACGACGCAGGGTATCGAGCTCAGCCTGGCTGCGCGCCTCGCGAGTCACCTTGCCATCAGCGGCAGTCATCGACTTGTAATCTACCGCCACGGAGACGGTCATGCGGCGGATCCCCCCCATCTGGCGACGGGTATGGCTGACGGTGGTATCCAGCTCGAAGTTGCGGGTGGCCTCTTTACGTGAACGGCCATTGGCAGCGGAGCCACTCTCGCCGGCAGTCGCCTGCTCGGGAATGGTGGATGCTGCTGGCGGCTGGTTGCTGAGCGCCCCCGGCACACCGCCATTGCTGCTGCCGGAGCTGTTCTCTTCCAGCGTCATTTCGGAGCGCACCGCTGGCAGATCCGGGTTGTAGGTTTTACGGGTCTGCTCCTGCTGGGAGAAGTCGAGGGAGAGATCCACTTCCGCCGTATAGTTGTCAGCGCCCAGTACCGGGATCAGAATGGCGTCAATTTTTTGTTTGTATTCGAGCTCCTGCTTCTGCTGCATCGCGAACTCTTTGCGAGTCTGGGCAGCGAGAGGATCTTGCGAACCAGAGTTGAGCAGGCGGCCATTCTGGTCGGTAACGGTGACACGAGTCGGTTCGAGGCCGTGGACTGCCGAGGCGACCATATCGACGATGGAGTCCACCTCGCCCTGACCAAGAGCAGCCCCTTTCAGATTGACGACCACGGTCGCACTGGGTTTACGTTCGTTGCGGGCAAAGACGTTGTCTTTCGGGATGGCCAGCAGCACTTGGGCCTTGGCTACATTCTGGAACTGCTCGATAGCACTAGCCAGCTGGCGCTCGCGGCTCAGCTTGAGGCGCTCCGCCTCCATCCGCTGGCTTACACCGAAGCTGGAGTCCTTGAGCAGGATATCTTCGCCGTCACTGCTGGCGTCGGTCACATTGGCCAGACCGGCACGGGTCAGCGCCAGCTTGATATTGGGGTAGTTCTCGGCACTGACCAGCACGCTCTTGCCATCCACCTCGTAGGGGATCTTCTGCTGATCGAGGAAGTCGAGGGTTTTGACCAGCTCCTGGGTGGTATAGGTGCCGAGGGGACGCATGTCCGGCTCCTTGCCCCAGAGCAGGATAAACACGGCAATGGCCAGACAGATGGCAAGTCCCAGGATCAGAGTGATCTGGCGCAGTACATCGGTATTGGACAGAAAGCCCAGTGCCGAACTCTTCTGCTCATTCTCATCGAGGGCGGCAGTACCCTCATCGTTTAGCAGCAGATCGCCGTTTTGGTCAGTAGCCACGATTTATGTCCTTATTGCTGACATGTTCATGATGCCCGGTCGTCATGATTCGTTGAAATCCTTTATACCGGCATGTTCATGATGGTCTTGTAGGCATCGACCATCTTGTTGCGTACCTGTACCGTGGCCTCGAACGCGATGGAGGATTTCTGCCCGGCAATCATCACTTCGGCCAGATCCACTGACTTGTCACCCATATCGAAGCGGGTGCGCAGATCGTTGGCGGCGCCTTGCAATTCGTTGACGTTGCCCAATGCCTGTTGCAGCAGCAGACCAAAGTCGGAGCTGACCTGACGGCCCGGCTGTGCCAGCGGGGTTGCACCGGCCTCTACCTTGAGTGCCTGCATCTCTTGCATCAGGCTGCTTGCACTAATTTCCATTTTTCCATCCCCAGACAAATCATTGACGCTGACAGCCAACAAGCAATTATGATGCCAAACAACAGATCCAAGTCTGGACAAGGGTTGCAGCGAGGGGAAAGCACTGCAACCCGATGAAGGGATAACGCCAGAGCGAAGAGAGGGTGAACCCTTTCTGAGGCGACCTTATTGGGTCAGATCCTTGTCGATCCAGTATTTGGATCCGGAGATATTGGCATCGAGCAGCAACCCCTTCTCGCCAATCTGATAGATGGCCATGCCGCCGTTGTATTTGGCGGTCAGTTCAGCGCTCTCCTTGCCAGCCACCACGCCCACTTCGGAGGTGGCCTCCCAACCCTGGGTCACGAAGGCATCGAATCTGGCCTTGTCTTCAAACAGGATCACCTGCTGATAAAACTTGCCACCGATCCCGGCTGCAAGACCCGCACCAAACATCTTCATATAGGTGTGTTTGCCGGTTTTCCGATTAACAGCCACACCGGCCCCCTGATTGGTGTGAAGCATAAGGGAGAACTTGCGCGAGTCGAAGACGGCGTAACCATAAGCCTTGTCAAACAACAACTTGGCTGATGGCTGTTCATTGAAGAGATGTATCAGCGCAGTATCAGACATGGTGTTGAGCGCAATCCTTGCCTCTTGTGCCGTCTTGGGGTTGACCATTTCCGTGAGTTTTTTGTCGGCGACAACCAACCACTCCTTACCGGTCGCTATGCTCTTGTCAGTCCAGACACCGGCGGTATTGAACGCCTCCTCACCCCAGGTCGAAATAGAGGCCCAGCTCTTTTTGGAGAAGTCGCTGACATCCTGCCACACCTCCTTGCCGGTTTCGCTCAACGCACTTCCGAGATCAGATGCCGCCGCCTTGAGCTTCGCCCAGTCGGCATAACAGGGGGAGATGGCCAGACTCACGGCCAGACCCAGCAACCACTTGTGATTCTTCATCCTTTTGCTCCCATATGCTTCGGCTTCATGGCATTCACCTATCCGCGCGGGTCAGGGCAAACACCTTGGATAATCTTGCGCATTATCGGGATGGGCTCCGCCATAAGCAATCTTCGAGTCCATACCCATAAGTGAGATACGTGCCAAACCGACATAAAAAAGGCTGCCCACCGAAGGTGGGCAGCCTTGATAGTCAGCAAGTCAAACCGCTTATTCGACCATCATCACCTTGCAGGTGTTGGTACTGCCGACAGTCTCCATCTTGTCACCGTGGGTCAGCAACACCATGTCACCGCTCTGCAGCAGACCTTTGGCTTTCAGGACATCCAGCGCATCGCGGCACACTTCATAGACCGGCTTGGTCTCGTCGCCGTCAAACAGCACAGGTGTGACGCCGCGGTAGAGGTTGGTCCAGGCCAGGGTCTTGTTGTGCGGAGACATGGCGAAGATCGGCAAACCGGAGCTGATACGGGACATCAGCAGCGGGGTGGTACCGGATTCGGTCAGCGCCACAATCGCCTTGACACCTTCCAGATGGTTGGCCGCGTACATGGTCGACATGGCTACCGCTTCTTCCACGGAGGTGAAGGTGTAGTTCATGCGGTGGTTGGAGACGTTCAGGCTCGGATGCTTCTCGGCACCGACACAGACACTGGCCATGGAGGTCACGGTCTCGATGGGGAACTGACCGGCAGCGGTCTCGGCAGAGAGCATCACGGCATCGGTACCATCCAGCACGGCGTTAGCCACGTCCATCACTTCGGCACGGGTCGGCAGCGGCGCATTGATCATCGACTCCATCATTTGGGTCGCGGTGATCACCACCCGGTTCAGACGACGGGAGAAGCGGATCAGCTTCTTCTGTACGCCGACCAGCTCGGGATCACCGATCTCGACACCCAGATCGCCACGGGCGACCATGACGGCGTCGGATCCGAGGATAATGTCTTCCATCGCTTCGTCAGTGGCGACAGTCTCGGCGCGCTCAACCTTGGCCACGATCTTGGCGTTGGAACCGGCTTCGCGGGCCAGCTCGCGGGCGTAGCGCAGGTCATCGCCGCAACGGGGGAAGGAGACCGCCAGATAGTCCACGTTCATACGGGCGGCAGTCTTGATATCTTCCTTGTCCTTCTCGGTCAGCGCCGGCGCTGAGAGACCGCCCCCTTTCTTGTTGATGCCCTTGTTATTGGAGAGCGGGCCAGCCACAGTGACAGTGGTCAGAATACGGGTGCCTTCGACGCTCTCTACTTTCAGCTGCACACGGCCATCATCCAGCAACAGGATATCGCCAGGCACAACATCGTTTGGCAGGCTCTTGTAGTCGATACCAACCTGCTCCTGACAACCTTCCCCTTTGCCAAGGGCCGCATCCAGCACGAATTTGTCACCGATAGCCAGATAGATCTTGCCATCTTTGAAAGTGGAAACGCGGATTTTCGGCCCCTGCAGGTCACCCATGATGGCAACGTGACGGCCCAGCTTGGCAGCAATTTCACGCACCTGATTGGCGCGCAGGATGTGATCTTCAGGAGTGCCGTGAGAGAAGTTCATCCGCACCATGTCGGCACCGGCGCGGATGATCCCTTCGAGGATCCCTTCGCGGTCGGTGGCAGGACCGAGTGTGGTTACAATCTTTGTACGTCTAGGCATGAAAGACTCCGATATGAAGTTGATACGAGTTGAGATTCTGCCCCATCAAGCCAATGGCTCGATGCACCCGTTTGCAAGCCCTCTGGGTGGCTTTTGTTACTAAATTACAATACTACACCAAGGCGGGTGGCATAGACAGTCGGGGGCAAAGCCCCCAACCATTCAGGAAGAGTGCGGGGTTTCAAAGCGGGATTCGCGCAGTCCCTCTTTAACCTTCTTCAGGTTTTCGCGAAATTTCATTCCCCGGCGCAGGGTAAAACCGGTTGCCAGCACATCAACCAACGCCAGCTGGGCGATGCGGGATGCCATCGGCATATAGACGTCGGTATCTTCCGGCACATCCATGGAGAGCACCAGATTGCACTCGCGCGCCAGTGGGGAGTCTTTGGCGGTCATGCCGATGACGGTGGCGTCGTTCTCACGAGCCAGCGCAGCAATTTCCACCAGCGCCTTGGTGCGGCCGGTATGGGAGATGAGCACTACCACGTCCCCTTCGCTGCTGTTGATGCAGCTCATCCGCATCATGACGATGTCGTCAAAGCTCACCACCGGAATGTTGAAGCGGAAAAACTTGTTCTGGGCATCGCGGGCCACAGCGGAGGAGGCGCCAAGGCCAAAGAAGCTGATCTTCTTGGACTGGGTCAGAATATCGACACAACGATTGATGGCGGAAATATCCAGACTGTTTTTGGCTGCATCAAGACAAGCCATGGTGGATTCGAAGATCTTGGCGGTATAGGTATCCGGACCATCTTCCGCTTCTACATGACGATTCACATAAGGGGTGCCATTGGCCAGGCTCTGTGCCAGATGCAGTTTAAAATCAGGGAATCCTTTGGTGTCAAGGCGACGGCAAAAGCGGTTGACGGTCGGCTCGCTGACATCGGCCATCTTGGCCAGGGCGGCGATACTGGAGTGAATAGCCGTCTGTGGGGATGCCAAAATCACTTCAGCGACCTTGCGCTCTGATTTACTGAAACTTTCCAAGTTGTTTGTAATTTTATCAAGGGTATTCATCATCACCACCAGGCATTTTGTAATTTAGCTTCAGTGTCTTTGCACTCAATTTACGGCTAAGCAGGTTTCCAATCAACCTGATGACTATACAAGACAAGCGGTTAACGCAACTAACACCCACAATACAAAGTATGACTCATCTCTAATTATTTCGTTCTTTTCGTTACAAAATGTCACTGCCGATTGAAACCGCTTACAAATGTTGCAAAGCAACAACACTGTGAGCGGGCGCACGTTTGTGCGTCTCCAACAGACGACCATCGCTTTGGCTCGGTTAGAATTGGCGGCAAATAATAATGTCGGGGCGCCACTGGTCGTCCACACCTTGTAACGAAGGAGTTGTTATGCAGCATACCCATGCACTGGTCGGCGATGTCGGCGGAACCAATGCTCGCCTGGCCTTGTGCGAACTGGCCACCGGCGCTATCTCTCAAGCCAAGACTTACTCAGGTCTGGAGCACCCATCTCTGGAAGCGGTCGTCCGCCTTTATCTGGAAGAACACAAGGCTCAAGTCAATGAAGCCTGTATCGCGATTGCCTGTCCCATCCACGGTGACTGGGTCGCCATGACCAACCATAGCTGGGAGTTCTCAATCAGCGAGATGCAGGCCAACCTTGGCCTTGGCCGTCTGCAGGTGATCAACGACTTCACCGCCGTCTCCATGGCAGTACCGGTACTGGCTGAGGAAGAGCGTATCCAGCTGGGTGGTGCAGCCCCCGTTGCCGGAAAACCTATCGCCATCTATGGTGCAGGCACCGGGCTTGGTGTGGCACATCTGGTGAAAGCAGGCGAGCAGTGGCTCAGCCTGCCGGGTGAAGGCGGTCATGTGGATTTTGCAGCCAACAATGAAGAAGAAGATGCCGTTTTGCAGGTGATGCGCGGCGAACTCGGCCATGTCTCGGCCGAACGCTTTCTCTCTGGTCCGGGCCTGGTCAATCTCTATCGCGGGCTGGTCAAATCAGACGGGCGTGAACCTGAAGCTCTTGAACCCAAAGCGATCACCGAACGGGCATTGGCCGGATCCTGCCTCGATTGCCGCCGTACCCTGAGCCTCTTCTGCGTGTTGATGGGTCGCTTTGCCGGTAACCTGGCCCTCAATATGGGCACGTTCGGCGGCGTCTATATCGCCGGCGGCATAGTGCCGCGCTTCAAGGAGTTCTTTATCAACTCGGGTTTTCGAGTGGCGTTTGAGGACAAAGGCCGCTTCAAAGCCTATCTCAAGGAGATCCCGGTTTTCCTCATCACCCATGAGGGCCCGGGGCTGCTTGGCGCTGGCGCCTACTTGCGTCAATCGATGGGGATGGCCATCTGATCCAAGGCGAGAATGGGGCTGAATGATCCATGGTTCAGCCTCAATTCAGTGATCCGGACATATAGTGTCGGCACGTAACCAAGAGAGCTGGAATTCACAAGGAGTGGAAACCACTTTCATCCACTGGATACGTTTGTCACCTGACAAGCCTGAACTGTTTCAACCGGCCCTCTGGCCGGTTTTTTTTATCTTCAAATTACTGCGCCAGCGACTTCAACTGCGCCTTGTCAGGTGGATTACTCCAGTCGATAGGGCCGTGAGTAAAACGGTACTGCAGCCGCGGCAAGCTGGTCTCCAGCCACTCTTCCCGGAAATAGGCGTAGCCCTGATCCCAGTCTGGATCATTGGCCCAACCGGTTTGCAGGAAATAGAGACGGGTACCCTGCCCTTCCGGTACAAAGCGAAGACAAACCTGGGTCTTTTGCTGGCGAATGTGCGGGAAAGAGGGAGGGAAATTCCAGCTGAAACTGAGCAGGTCATAGGGCATCACAGCCATCACCCGGCATCCTTCACTGCCTCGCTCCCCAAGCGGAGCATCCGGTCTGAAGTAGATTTCGAACGGGCCATTCGGTTCGGCCACCATCAAACACTCGGGCGCCAGAAAACTGCGCAGGCCACTCTCTGTTGTCCAGGCATGCCAGACATCGTCTATATGAGCCGGAACAAAGATGTTGCCTTCAATCTGTTTATTGTCCATAAATCAGCGAGCCTCAAGCCATCCATACAGGGGACTTCGGCAGTATAGCCCCATGCTCATGACAATAGACAGAGCTTAATCACGTCCTTGTCATTTACTTCTGAACAACAAAAAACCAGGCACATATGATGTGCCACAGCCTGACCAGGGAGGTCACAATGATCCGCGTAATGGAACAAAAAGATATTCCCCAACTAGCCCAGATCTTCCTGAAAAGTCGCAGAGACACGTTTCATTGGGTAGAACCAGCCAGGTTCCAGCTCGATGATTTTGAGCAACAAACAGCAGGAGAGGAAATATGGATTGCCGAACATGGAGGAAATATCTGCGGCTTTATTGCAATCTGGAAACCCGATAATTTTGTCCACCATCTTTATGTTTCGACAGACTGGCATGGCCACGGGATTGGACGAGCCCTGCTTGAAAAGGGCCTTGCTACAGGCTCGGGATCACTTAAAGTCGCCACACGCAATACTGCAGCAGTTGCGTTTTATCACCGGCTTGGCTGGATAGAGACCGAAGAGAGAGGTCACTGCGATCTTACTGGCCCCTGGTGCATGCTAATCAAGGCTTAACCTTCACTCTGCCCTTTGCGTGGCAATAATGGTACTGGAGGAAAGAACCAGCGGTAGAGATCAAACCAGCCATCACGCTGCGCAATCACAACCTCGTGTACCGGATCTCGCTGAAAAATCGCCACCTTGCTTTCCGTCAACGGCACCCAAGCATAGTTAACCAATGCGTACTGGGACTGAATGAGATTGTATTCGTTCAGATATGAGTCGTCCTTGCCAGACTCGTGGAGCTGTACCCTGCTGTCGATGAGATATACCAGCTGGTCAAACAACGTGAGTTGAAATCCGGTTATCCGCCATTTCTCCTTGGTGGACACCTCCTCCTCAATCACGGTGATCTTGCCCCAACGACATACCCCATGATAATTGACGCCATTTGCAGACATTCGAAGTTCGTAATGACATCCCAGGCTATTGATGAACATCCCCGCGACAAAAAGCAGTACCAAGGACAGCGGTAGAAACAGCAAGGCATTTTTCAACGTTCGTTTCATCAGCCATCCCTTAAGGCGTTTGTTCTAACTCTTGGTAGGAAAAAATACGCACCTGATGGCCCGAGATCAGAACCAGAGAGTCAGGCTTGGTGACAGGCACTTCGCTCTTGGCTTCCATCTGACAAACAAGCCCTGAAGGGCCCTCGCCACAGCTGACGTGGAGCCATTCAAAATGCAAATAACTGGCAACAGAAAGCAATAACAAGACAAAAGCAATATTTATATAGGTCAAGGTTTTTGCCAACATCGGCCGTTCCAAACGACGCAGCATTGCAAACTTGATACGTTGCATGAGGGATGTTGCCTCGGCTGCTGTGGGGGCAACTACCTTATCACCTGATGAAGAGGCTGTTTCAGGAGACGTAAGATGGGAGGATGCAGCAATTATCTCATCCGATATGGGATATGGGTCAGTGACAACATTTTCGGGTTCCTGATAGCCATATCCCACAATGACCTTGCAATTAAGGTGCAAGGAATAACCCTTTTTAGGCGTACTTTTTATATCGAGGATCTGGGGAGTCAGGGCGAAGTGGCGACGGATATTGGCAATGGCTACGTTCAATGAATTGGGGCTGATAGGACGCCCTTGCCAACCAATATCCAGCAGTAAATCCTTGTCACACACTTCATCGGGATGATCCAGTAAATAGCAGAAGATGAGAGACTCTGCCGATGAAAACCGGGCTGTCTTACTGGTTTGTGCAGCATCTGACTCCGCACAAAAAACCAGCTCCCGCCTTTTAACATCAAAAACATAATCACCAAAATGGTAGGTTGATATGTTATTGCCTGTCGCAACGCCCGTCATATCAACCCCTTGCTATTTTCTTCATCGTCAAGCAAACCGGAATCCACATCCAGATAGAATCAAACAGCTCCGAAAACGGCCTGCCATCGCGGGAAATTCTAATGGGTAAGGATCTGCTTCACAATAGGAGCGAGAGAAGTGTACGACGGGAAAATCAGGGCAGTATCTAACTGTATCACCTTTCAAAGGTTCCCCCGGCCAGACCGGGGGAACAGGCAGGATGAATCCGTTGTTTGGTATGTCATAAAGAGAACCGTTTCAGACCCTAAACTGCTTCAACAATTTGTCCAGCTGGGCTGATAACTGACGCAGATCGCTGCTTGCTTCGGCAACCTGGGCAACTCTTCCAGCATTTTCACTATTGAGTGTCGCAATCCGGTTGACGCTGTGGCTCACCGCCTCGGCAACCGAATGTTGCTCCTCCGAAGCCTGCGCAATATACATGTTCATCTCGCGGATCAGGCTGACCTGATTCTTTATCTTCTCAACCGACATCTGCACATCAGCAGCTTCAGCGCCAGCCTGTGACGCTCTATCCTGACTCTGTTGCATCCCGGCCCCCACATTCTGGGTAGCCTGTTGCAAACGCTTAATGCTGGCGCTGATCTCTTCCGTTGACTGGCGAGTACGCCCGGACAGCGTCCTCACCTCATCGGCTACAACGGCAAAACCTCGCCCTTGGTCCCCGGCTCTCGCAGCCTCGATAGCTGCATTGAGCGCAAGAAGATTGGTTTGTTCGGCAATGCCGTTGATTACCTCAATAATATTGCCGATGCTGTTGCTCTCGGTAGACAAAGAACGCATCAGTGTCGCAACCCGTTCCACTTCACCCACCAGCTGTCTGATCGCCTCATTGGCATGACCTGCCAGACTATATCCCTGCTCTACATAAAGATTGGCCTCATCGGTCGCCGTAGAGGTTTTCACGGCATTCCCTGCTACTTCCTGCACTGCCTGGCTCATCTCGGTGATAGCCGTTGCAACCTGATCCAGTTCGGATTGCTGAGCATCGCTACCACTGCGGGTATCAGCAGACAAATAGTCACACCGCTCTGCCGTTTGCAGTACCCCGGCCGACAACTCGTTAATCTCCGCCACCATCTCCTGCAGCTTGGCAATAAAGTGGTTGATGTTGATAGCAAGCGTACCCATCTCATCCTGACGGTTGATTTTCAAACGCTGGGTCAGGTCACCATCTCCTTGGGCCAAATCGAACACGGCTTGATTCATCTGGTTGAGCGGTCGCAGCACATTGCGATGTATCAGAACCATCAGCAAGGCGATGATGCAGATATCAAGCACCACAATCTGCCAAACAGTGGTAATCAGTTGCTGCCGCAGGTGTGCCTGAATAGCGGCATCGCTGGTATGCACCAACAAGCGGGCAACCGTCGTCTTTTGGCCGCTGTCGTCATAAACCAGATCATGACCACTGTATGTGCTGATATCAGCGGGGATTGTACTGATCGGTGCAATCGACCCCGCCTCATCACGAGAGAAACCGGCTACCAACTTGTCTTTGCTGACCACCAGCAAAGCACTCAGCATGTCGGCAGCCAGCTCAGACTTGAGCGATGCCTCGATAAATGAAGACTCGTAGTTCCACAAAGGTCCGGGCAAAGAGAGCTGCAGCCGGCTGATGGCCTGGTCCACCAGCTGCGCTTGTTTGCTGTAGCTCTCCGCCCTGGAGGCACTGTAATTGTACCCCCCAAACAACACCAACAGCAGACTCACCGACAGGGAGGTCAGCACGGCGATCCTGAATTTCAGACTTTTCCAATCCATGGCTTCCTCCCGGTATTAACGGCAGCCCGAGCAGTAAGACTTACTGGTACTTGGCGTTGATCTTCTCGATGGTGCCATCTGCTTTCATGGCTGCCAGGATTTCATTCAACTTTTTAATAAGCTCATCAGGGGTATCTTTGTTGAACGCCAAACTCATCTGGGTCTCTTTGAACACAAACACCGGTTTGGGATTGGCTGCCTTCTCCTTGTTCGCCAGATAGGGAGCCAGATACTGACCTGTTGCCCACAGGTCGATACGCCCGGCCTCCAGTTTTTTCACGTTTGCCGTATCGTTGGCGGCCAGCTGCAACTTGGAAAAACCCTGTGCTTTCAGATACTCGGCAGCAGCATCCCCGTTATAGCCACCGACTGAATACTGTTTGGCATCGTCCAGCGACTTGATCGAAATATTGGCAGTGGAGCTGGAGAAGAAGACCCAGTTATTGTTGACCAAGGGGCCAACCCATTTGAACAGAGTTTCACGTTCCGGCGTGCGAGTCGTGGAATAGAGCGCGGTGTTGGGGGTACTGAGGGTATCTTCATAAGCCCGTTTCCATGGCATCAGGGTAATCTTGTATTCAACTCCCGCGCGCTTGAACAGCTCTTCAACAACCTCGGTTGAGAGGCCTACAATCTTACCCCCTTCCCCTTGCATGTTGAACGGTGGGTAATCCTCAGTCATCACGTTTAGCGGCGCAGCCTGTGCCGCTCCCAACGCCAGCACGGAAGAGACTGAAAACAGGGCACCTTTCCACAACAATTGATAGTTCATTGCGACCTCGCTTTGTTTACCATTCATCCCCAAACCCCCGCCGTCATCAATGGCTGGGCTGTATGGCCCGAACTCGGGCCGTGCCGGTTTCCACGGCTCGCTACCCGCGAATCAGATACGCAGCAGCAAACAGATTCGAATGGTGTTAGCAAGCCACCATTTGGAGCAATGTGGCTCGAACAAAATCTGTGGCCAAATGGCAATGAAAGAGATAGAGGCAAGTAACCGTGGATGAGTTACGACGTGAAATGCATCCAACCTTGATGTGATATACGAAGGCACCTTGATAAGGTGCCAACACGTGATCAGGAAAGAATGAGTGAGAACACCAACATCCATTTTCTCGTCCCTGCTCAAGACTGCCTTAGAGCCAAACCTGTCCTTTAGCTAAGGCCACGAAGAGAGATCCGTCAAATAGGTGCAGCGACATAAAGTCGCTGGCGAGGCAATCCTTGATCCATGACAAAAAAGAGAAAGCATAAAGCCACCATGAGGTGGCTTTATGCTTATCCGCTTGAGACGTCTGGCAAAAATCAATCCTTGGCGGAGTCCATAACCCCCTCTTCGGAGTGGGCTGGCAGGATCAGGTTGAGCAGGATAGCTGCGACTGAAGCCAGACCAACACCAGCCAAGGCGAAGTCACCGATCTTCATCTCCAGCGCACCGACACCCACGGTCAGGGTTACGGCCACGATGGCTATATTGCGCGACAATCCCAGATCCACTTTGGATTCGACCAGCGTCTTGAGACCGATGGCAGCGATGGATCCGAACAGCAGCAACATGATACCGCCCATCACCGGCATCGGGATGGAGGTGAGCAGCGCATTGAACTTGCCAAAGAAGGCCAGAATGATGGCAAATACCGCAGCCCAGGTCATGGTAACCGGATTGAAGTTGCGGGTGATCATTACTGCGCCGGTTACTTCTGCATAGGTGGTGACGGGAGGGCCACCGATCAGACCAGCGAAGCAGACGCCGATACCGTCACCGGCCAGAGTACGGTGCAGACCCGGATTTTTGGTGTAGTCCTGACCAGTCACACCACCAATGGCGAGCACGCCACCGATATGCTCGATACAGGGAGCAATCGCCACCGGCAGCATGAACAGCGCTGCGGCCCAGTTGACCTCAGGGGTTTCAAAGTGAGGCAACGCCAGCCAAGGGGTGTTGATCAGACCATCGAAGTTAACCTGTCCCATCAGTACGGCAGAGACATAACCGGCAATCACGCCACACAGGATGGGGATCAGCTTGATCCACCCCTTGCAGAACACCGCCGCAATCAGGGTCACCGCCAGCGAAATACCGGCCAGCGTCAGCGCGGTTGATGCGGGAACAACCTGCTCGCCACCGGCACGCCCCATCGCCATGTTGCAGGCCACCTGAGCCACAGAGAGACCAATCACCATGATCACCGGGCCAATCACCACCGGCGGCAGCAATTTATGGACAAATCCCATCCCTTTCGCCCGGATCAGCGCAGCCAGAATGAAATACATGAAACCGGCAGCAAACAGACCGAACATGGTGGACGGCAAGCCCCAGGTCTGGGTGGCATAGATGATGGGAGCAATGAAAGCGAAGCTGGAGCCCAGAAAAATGGGCACTTGGCGGCGGGTACAGAGCTGGAACAACAGGGTGCCTACACCGGCGCCAAGCAGGGCCATGGAGGGGTTCAGTCCGGTGAGCAGAGGTACCAGAACCATGGCACCGAAGGCAACAAACAGGATCTGCAGCCCGGCGACACTTTGCTTGACTAGGGAAAACATGGATGTCCTTAATTTTTTGATAACTGATAGGGATATTTGACACTTTTCAGTTATCGAAAGACGCTTTCAAGGTAAAAAGTGAGCATCTTGGCATCACAAATTACGTTTTACTGCTTGGGGAGGGCATGAAACAGGCTTTTTAGGCGGGATTCGTTGCTACAAGCATCGAGTATGCGATTTTACGTACTTTTGTGGCAAACGCCAATCGTTTTTCCATCATGTTTGCTTTACAGGTCTCCGCTCAAGGTCGCCGAGCACAGCTCTATACTTGACCACATGGTTCAAAATGGACAAGGAGTCCTCCATGCCAAAACCCCCTTTCAAACCGACACAACGCAGGCTCCTGATTGGTTCTGCCATTGCATTAGCCCTATTTGCCAACCCGTTTAGCTATGACTTTGCCCATCAAGAGTGGCAGGTGACCAAGGCATATGCCGAGTCCTGCTTCGTTGCTGGCACCCGCATCACCATGGCCGATGGTAGCGAACGTCTCATAGAGACATTGCAAGCAGGTGAACGAGTTCTGGATCAATATGGCCATACCAACCAGATCTTGGCGGTAGAGCGTGTGCTCTTGGGTGATCGCAGACTCTATGGCATCAACCAACTACCTCCTTTCTTTACCGGCGAACACCCATTCCTGACCACTCGCGGTTGGGCTGCTATCTCACCAGCCATGACTCGTGCCGAAAACCCGACATTGATTGTATTGCCCCTCTTTACCGGCATGCGACTACTGGGATGGTCGGCCGCCGCTAACACTGGCAACCTGGCATTGGCACCGCAACCGGTTGAGCTGCTGGTGGAATCCATCTACTGGATTGACGCTCCGCCTACCACCGAGCTGTTCAACCTGGTTCTTAATGGTACCCATAGCTATATAGCCAATTCATTAATCGTGCATAACAAGGATGGTAATGGGGGTGGCAGCGACCACGGAGGCGGTGGTAACGACAATAGCGGCGGTGGCAGTGACCACGGAGGCGGTGGTAACGACAATAGCGGCGGTGGCGGTGACCACGGAGGCGGTGGTAGCGACAATAGCGGTGGTGGCGGTGACCACGGAGGAGGTGGTAGCGAAAATAGTGGAGGTGGCAGTGAACATGGAGGTGGTGAACACGCAGGAGGAGACCAACATACGGGTGAAGAGCGCCATGCTGGTGGCGAGTTGCATGGCGGAGGAGACCTTCATGCCGGTGGTCGCGGCCTTGGCAACGGGCTTGATGACAACGGTGTAGATGCCGTCGATGATAACGGCGTAGATACCGTCGATGCCAATGGCAACAAACTCAGAGGCGATGGCACGGTCGATGATAACGGCGTAGACGCCGTCGATGCCAACGGCAACAAACTCAGAGGCGATGGTACGGTCGATGATAACGGTGTGGATACCGTCGATGCCAACGGCAACAAGCTCAGGGGCGATGGTACGGTCGATGATAACGGTGTGGATACCGTCGATGCCAACGGCAACAAGCTCAGGGGCGATGGCACCGTCGATGATCGCCAGCAAGTGCTTACCGATGAGCAGGAGCGTGCGCTGCTCAACAACGGTTTTCGCCAACAGGGGCAACCATAATGCGTTATCTGCTAACACTCCTCCTGCTCGGCCTCGCTGGCTGCACCACGGTCGACACCCAGCCGCTTTACCATCAAATGGATAAGGCAGATGTTCAACTGGCCAATCAGGCACTCGCCAAGGCGCTGGAAACCCGCACCAAAGGGCAGAGCCTCACCTGGTTCAATCCGGCCAACCGTCACTCGGGTAGCGTCACCCCGCTGCGCACCTTCCGCCATACCAACGGAGAGTGGTGTCGCGACTATAGTGAGCAACTCTATATCGGCAAGGCCAGCCAGCAGTGGCAGGATACCGCCTGCCGCAATCAGCAAGGGAGCTGGCGGCCACTACGCACTTAGTACGTGATGGGATAAAAGAAGGGGGTAGCAGTGCTACCCCCTTGTCATTTTGGCCGACCCGTTATCCGGGTGGTGGATACGCGGTTATACCCGACGATAAGGCAGGTAGGCCGGCTCCCACATGTGGTTGAGGATATGCTGCTGCAAATCCTGACCGATCAGCGGGTGGGAGGGATCCCGACGCACGATATCCTTGAGCACGGCGGTGGCCACATGCACCGAGATGCTGCGCAGCTCGCGAATGCGGGGATAAACGGCCCCTTTAGCCAGGTCCACCTCACTCACGCACTCAGCCAGCGCAAAGGCGGCGGTAGTGAAGACATCGGGTGTGATCTCGCGGATCTGGCTGACGATGGCCGCCAGACCCACTCCAGGGAAGATAAAGACGTTGTTGCCCTGCCCGACCCGAAAATCCTGCCCGTCATAATTCACATCCTTGAACGGACTGCCGGTCGCGACGATGGCCTTGCCTTGGCTCCAGTTGTAAATATCTTCCGGCAAGGCTTCGCAGTTGGCGGTCGGGTTGGAGAGCGGGAACACCATGGGGCGCTCGCAATGCTGCAGCATCAGCTGGATGTGTTCTTCCTGGAAGGCACCGCCCGAGCCGCTGGTACCCAGCAACACGGTAATGGGCACATGACGCAGCACATCGGCCAGATTGGCCTTGCCGGGCACCTCGGTATCCCAGCCCGCCAGCAGCAGGCCCGGCTTGGCGTAGCGGCGCTTGTACTCGTCGAGCCCCTCGCGGTTGTCACACACCAGTCCCTGAGTATCCAGGATGTAGATGCGATCCCGCGCGGCCTGCGGATCCATTCCCTCGCGGATCATCCCCGCGCAAATTTGATCCGCCACGCCGACCCCACCGGCGCCAGCGCCATAGACCAGATAGTTCTGCTGGCCCAGCGTCTCCCCCTTGACCTTGACAGCCCCTATGATACCCGCCAGCACCACGGCCCCCGTACCCTGAATATCGTCGTTGAACGATGGCAGTGACTGTTGATAGCGGGCCAGATTGTTGAAAGCGTTGGATTTGCTGAAATCCTCCCACTGCAGCACTGCATTGGGGAAGTGGCGCTTGACCCCCTGCACAAACTTGTCGATGAACTCCTCATACTCCTTACCGCGGATCCGCTTGTGCGGGCGACCGAGGTACATGGGATCATCCAGCAGTTTCTGGTTGTCGGTGCCGACATCCAGCGCAATCGGCATGCAGCAGGCCGGATGGATGCCCGCCCCCAAGGTATAGAGCGCCAACTTGCCGATGGGAATACCCATGCCGCCAACACCCTGGTCGCCGATCCCCAAAATCCCCTGGCTGTCGGTCACAACAATGATGCGGATCGATTTGGCATCGAAGTGGCGAGCCTGGCTGCCCATGTCATCCACGTTGTCCGGGGTAATGTAGAGGCCGCGCGGCTTCTGGAAGCGATGGCTGAACTCCTGACACGCCTTGCCGACGGTCGGGGTATAGATATATGGCGTCATCTCCTCCACATGGCGAGACAACAGGGCATAGAAGAGGGTCTCGTTGCGATCCTGCAGCGCGCGCAGGTTCTGGTATTTCTCGATATCGCTGCTCGCGCTCTTGAAGCCTTCATAAACCCGATCCAGCTGGGCTTCGAAGGTTTGCACCTGAGGAGGCAGCAAGCCATCGAGATCGAAATCGGCACGCTCCTGTTCAGTAAAGGCAGTGCCCTTGTTGAGATAACGATTGTTGAGCAGATCAGTGCCTGTCAGTGCAACGGGGCGAAAATCCTGTCCCTGTGCATCTTTCCACAGCAGATATTGTCCGGTAGCCATAGTCATTCTCTTTGATTTACGTGAAGTTGCCGTTCGGCAGGAGAGCAAGACTCATAATGAAATCAATCATATGACGTTTAGTCGTTCGGTTTTGTGAGCTTGGCCATACCCTGCGGCCAAAAAGATGTCCAAACGTGGCTCAAACACATCCATTTTCCGCACCAATGGCGACGGCATCAGACCACGCTGCGGTTAATGAAGAACTATGCTGAACATCAGACCCACTGCATGGAAGCGCCAACCGGTATGCCAGGCACCAACACCATACACAACATTCTTGTCGTCGATGATATGGCCTCCAACCGCTATATCCTGCGCAGCCTGCTCGAAGATGAGGGCTATCAGGTGCGGGAAGCGGAGGATGGCCAGCAGGCCGTTGCTGCTGTAGCGCAAGCAACTCCCGACCTGATCCTGATGGACATCAACATGCCGGTGATGGATGGCTACGAGGCGTGCCGCCGTATCAAGCAGCAACAGGGGCACTGGGGCTTGCCTGTCATCTTCATCAGCGCCAACAGCGAGATCAGCGCCCTTGAGCAGGCCTTTCAGGCGGGCGGCTGCGACTATGTCTCCAAGCCGTTCCATCAGCTCGAGGTACTGGCCCGGGTGCAAAACCAGCTGCGCCTGCGCGAGCTTGGTCGCCAGCAAGCCAAGGTGCAGCTCTATCAGAGCCTGTTTCAGCTCACCGCCGGCATCGCCCACGAAATCAACACCCCGGTCGGGGTTGGCATCACCGCCTCCAGCCTGATTCAGGGCGCCGGCGATCTGCTGGCCAACGCGGTAAAAAACGGGGTACTGGGTCAGCGCCTGCTCAACCAGCAACTGACCGATATCAAGGAGGGCACCGAACTGGTGGAATCGAGCCTGCGCCGGGTCGCCCTGCTCATCACCCGCTTCAAGGAGCTGACCCGCGACCAGAATGAACAGGAGGCGCGCCCCTTCGCAGTGAAGAAGTGTGCCGAGCATATGTTGCAGGCATTCGCCGCCGAGCTGCAGATTGCCAGAGTCATCCCCTGCCTTGAGGGGAGCGAAGTCACCCTGACCGCCCCCGAAACGCTCTTCGTCGACCTGTTGCAGGAGCTGTTGAAAAACAGCATGGACCACGCCTTTCACGGCAACGGGGAGCACAGCTTCACTATCCACGTCGCTCAGAATGAGGAGTCGTTGCTGCTCACCTATCAGGACTCGGGCCCCGGCATGCCGCCAGATAAACTGCCCCGCCTGTTTGAACCCTTCTTCACCACCCTGCGCGGCAACACCAGCCACTGCGGGCTTAGCGCCTGCCGGATCCACAATCTGGTGGAGAACAACTTGCGCGGTTCGGTCAACGTCACCAGCCCGCCGGGCGAGGGATTGCGCTACGAGATCCACCTGCCACTCAAGCCGGTGGCCTAAGCCAGCATTCGGAGAAAATTGAACATAAAAAGGGGCGCCTCAGCGCCCCTTCTCTTTACTCTTTGTCGACCATCAGCTTGATTTGCCCGCCTTGGGCTCATCGAGGGTGTGTTTCACCTCTTCATACCAGAGGTCGTGGTGCTCCTTGGCCCAGGTCTCGTCCACCTCGCCGGTCACCATCCCCTCCAGCGCCCCTTCCAGTTGGAACAGGCCCATGTAGATATGGAAGATAAAACCGCAGATAAGGATCAAGGCGCCTACGATATGGATAAAGCTGGCCCACTCCATCTGGCGGCGCAGCTGGCCGAAGATGGGGAAGTCGAGGAACAACCCGGTCGCCACCACAATGCCGCCAAACCAGATCAGTAGCCAGAAGATCGCCTTCTCGCCGCCGTTGGAGAAGCCCGCCGAGGGGTGACTTCCCTTATGCTTGCCGAGCATGCCGCCAAACTTCATGAACCACTGCACATCCACCATATTGACGATGTTGTGGCGGAACCACTTGATGAGTACCCCCATCAGGCAGAGGAAGAAGAGCGGCCCCACATAGTTGTGGAACACCTTGGCAAACCAGATCCAGTTCTCCCACACCCCGAGGCTCACCACCGGCTTGATGAAGTACTTGCCGTAGATGATGGCCAGCCCAGACCCGGAGAGGGTCAGGAACATGGCCGCCGTGGTCCAGTGCAGCGCCCGATCGAGCCGACTCCAGCGCTTGAGCTTGCGCCCGGTGCGCGGTTTGGAGAGCTTGGTCTGCCCCACCACCAGATACATCAGGCCACACATGGCGAGCGACCCGAAAATGGCGATGGCACCGAGTGGCGACACCCACTTGGTCTTCACCTCGAACCAGAGCTGGCCCGGCACCGAGATCAGCACCCCGTGCTCCGGCGAGCGGGAAGTGGTCACCCCCTCCTGCCCATCCTTCACCGCCCGCCAATAATCGGCGCCGGCAAAGCCGACCGCCTCTTTCTCGGCATCGGCGAAACTTGCGGTACTCACCAGCAGCAGGGCAGCAAACAGGGCCATTAGCCAGGTTTTCATGCCGCCCCTCCCTGCTTGTTCAGCTTGCTGGCATCGTGAAACAGCTCATCGCCGTTACCCCAGGCTGCATCCTTGGCGCCGCGATAGGCGACCCGCTCGCGGAAGATATCGGAGATCACCTGCGCATCCCCCGCCAGCAGCGCCTTGGTGGAGCAGAGCTCGGCACACATGGGCAGCTTGCCCTCGGCGATACGGTTGGCACCGTACTTCTGACGCTCCGCCTCGCTGTGATCCTCTTCCGGGCCACCGGCGCAGAAGGTGCACTTGTCCATCTTGCCCCGATCGCCAAAGGCGGCGGTCTTCGGGAACTGGGGGGCCCCGAACGGGCAGGCAAACAGACAGTAGCCACAACCGATACAGAGATCCTTGTTGTGCAGCACGATGCCGTCGTCGGTGTGATAGAAGCAGTCGGCCGGGCAGACCGCCATGCAGGGAGCATCGGTGCAGTGCATGCAGGCGACCGAGATGGAGGTCTCCCCCGGCAGGCCGTCGTTAAGGGTCACCACCCGGCGGCGCTGGATGCCCCACTCGAGGGCATCGTCGTTCTCGTTCTTGCACGCCGTCACACAGCCGTTGCACTCGATGCAGCGCTTGGTGTCACACATGAATTTCATTCTGGCCATGGGATCAGGCTCCTACTTTGCGAAAACGGCACAGGGTGACCTTGGTCTCCTGCATCTGGGTGACCGGGTCATAACCATAGGTAGTGACTATGTTGACCGACTCCCCCAGCACATAGGGGTCTGACCCTTCCGGATATTTGGCGCGCAGATCCTTGCCCTCGAAGTGGCCGCCGAAGTGGAACGGCATAAAGGCGAGCCCCGGTTTGACCCGCGGGGTCACCAGCGCCTTCACCTTGACCCGGCCCCCTTCCGGCCCCTCGACCCACACATCCTGACCGTCGCGCACGCCGACATCGTTGGCATCCGCCGGATTCATCTCGACGAACATCTCCTGCTGCAATTCAGCCAACCAGGGGTTGGAGCGGGTCTCGTCGCCGCCCCCCTCGTATTCGACCAGACGGCCCGAGGTGAGGATGATCGGGAACTCCTTGCTGACGTCCTTCTCCTGCACCGAGGCGTACTGGGTCGGCAGGCGCCACAGGCTCTTGGCATCGGGCCAGGTGGCGTAGTCGGCCAGCAGATCCCGGCGCGGGGTGTAGAGCGGCTCGCGGTGCTTGGGCACCTGATCCGGGAAGGTCCACACCACGCAGCGCGCCTTGGCGTTGCCATAGGGCACAAAGCCGTGCTTGATGGCGACCCGCTGGATACCGCCGGAGAGATCGGTCTTCCAGTTCTTGCCCTCGGCCTCTTTCTTCTCGGCCTCGGTCAGATCATCCCACCAGCCAAGCTGCTTCATCAGGTCGGCAGTGATCTCGGGATAGCCGTCTTCCACTTCGCTCCCCTTCGGCCAGGAGTCTTCGGCCAGCAGCGAGACGCCCTGATACTCGATGCCGAAACGGGCGCGGAAACCGCCGCCCCCTTCCGAGACCGGAATGCTGGTGTCGTAGAGGATGTGGCTGCCGGGGTGTTTCATCTCAGGGGTGCCCCAGCAGGGCCACGGCAGACCGTACACTTCGCCACTGACCGGGCCACCTTCGGCCTTGAGGTTGGTCTTGTGGAAGGTGTGCCAGTTCTGCTGGTGCGCCTTGAGCCGCTCCGGGCTCTGGCCGGTGTAACCCACGCTCCACATGCCGCGGTTATATTCGCGGGTGATGTCTTCCAGCAGTGGCTGGTTATTCTCAACCTTGATGTGCTTGAATAGCTGGTCGGCAAAGCCGAGCTTCTTGCTCAGGAGATACATGATCTCGTGATCGACCTTGGATTCGAACAGGGGTTCTATCACCTTGTCACGCCACTGCATGGAGCGGTTGGTGGCGGTGACGGAACCATAGGTCTCGAACTGGGTGGTGGCCGGCAGCAGGTAGACGCCGTCGGTGCGATCGTTCATCACCGAGGCGACGGTGGGATACGGGTCGACAATCACCATCATGTCGAGCTTTTGCATCGCCTTCTTCATTTCCGGGCCGCGGGTCTGGGAGTTGACCGCATGGCCCCAGTAGAACATGGCGCGGATGTTGGAACCCTGCTCGATGAGATCGGCGTTCTCCAGCACCCCGTCCACCCAGCGTGAGACCGGAATGCCGTTGTTGTTCATCGGCAACTTGCCGTTGTAGGCCTTGTTGTCGAAACGGGCCTTGATCCACTCGTAATCGACATCCCACACCCGGGCCCAGTGCTTCCAGGAGCCCTCTTCCAGCCCGTAGTAACCGGGCAGGGAATCGGAGGTGACGCCAAAGTCGGTGGCCCCCTGCACGTTGTCGTGACCACGGAAGATGTTGGTGCCCGCCCCGCTCTTGCCCACATTGCCGAGGGCCAGTTCGAGGATGCAGTAGGCGCGGGTGTTGTTGTTGCCGGTGGTGTGCTGGGTACCGCCCATGCACCAGACCACGCAGCCGGGGCGGTTGTCGGCCAGCAGTTTGGCGGCGCCATGGACCTGCTGCTCGTTGAGGCCAGTCACCCGCTCCACTTCGGCCGGAGTCCAGCGCGCCACCTCTTTTTGCACCTCGTCCATGCCGTAGACGCGGGTGCGGATGAACTCCTTGTCTTCCCAGCCGTTCTTGAAGATGTGCCAGAGCATGCCCCAGATAAAGGCGACGTCGGTGCCCGGACGCAATGAGAGGTACATGTCCGCCTTGGCGGCGGTGCGGGTGCGACGCGGGTCGACCACCAGGATCTTGCAGCCGTTGCGCTCTTTTGCCAGCAGGATGTGCTGCATGGCGACCGGGTGGGCCTCCGCCGGGTTGGAGCCGATGAACATGATCGACTTGCTGTTGTGCATATCGTTCAGGCTGTTGGTCATGGCGCCGTAGCCCCAGGTGTTGGCTACCCCAGCCACCGTGGTGGAGTGACAGATCCGCGCCTGGTGATCCACGTTGTTGGTGCCCCACAGGGACGCCATCTTGCGAAACAGGTAGGCCTGCTCGTTGGAGTGCTTGGCGGAGCCGAGCCAGTAGACGCTGTCGGGGCCGGACTCCTTGCGCAGGCGCAGCACTTCGTTGCCCACCTCTTCGATGGCCTGATCCCAGCTGATACGCTGCCACTTGCCGCCCACCAGCTTCATCGGGTACTTGAGGCGACGCTCACCGTGGCCATGCTCGCGCAGGGCCGCCCCCTTGGCGCAGTGACCACCAAGGTTGAAGGGGTGATCGAATGCCGGCTCCTGGCCGGTCCAGACGCCGTTTTGCACCTCGGCATAGACGCCGCAGCCCACCGAGCAGTGGGAACAGATGGTGCGCTTAACCTCGACCGGCACCTCGGCCGCCACAGTTTTGGCCTCGGCCCGCTGCATCATGGCAGGTGCCAGCCAACCGGCGGCCACGGCGCCACCGGCCACCAGACCCGAGTTGACCATAAAGGCGCGACGGGTCAGCCCCTGACCGCGAATGGCCTCATTGCCCTGCTCGCCCGCCTGGGGCTGCTCGGCACGTTTTGTCAGTTTCATGAATTCTCCTTCACTGATCCGGCTCAGTCGGTGCCGCGCAGGGTGCGATAAAAGTCGTGAACATGGGGGGTCTCCCGATAGCACTGATCAGGCTTGGTATCGTGGGTCAGCGCCTCTTTGCTCACCACCCGACCGGCAGCACCGGCCAGCACGCCTATGGTGGCGACCACGCCAATTCCCTTGATCAGATTGCGGCGGGACGGGTCTTTCAGCTGTTCATCGCTCATTCTTGTGACCTCTGTTGTTGTTCTTGCTGGCGCCTGTGCGCCAGCTTCGCGTCCAATGGAATATCTCGTCTGTTCGTTTTGTTGTGAGTGGATAGAGGAATTCAGCCCGTCACCACGCAGGCGCCAAACGGCAGGCGCAATTCGTTTTCCAACTTGAAGAAATCTTCGGCAAGGGCGCCGACCGCCCGGTAGAAGCTACCCCCCTTCGCCTGTTGCTGATCGCGGCAGCAGGCGAGTACCCAAGGGGCAAGGTGGCGCTCATAGAAGCGGTTGCGATCCGGGTGCTGCTCGCCAATCAGTACCGCCATCACCTCACAGAGGGCGGCGAGATGATCTTCCGGCTCGCACACTCCGCTCTGGCGCTCGAAACCGAGCGACTGGAGATCTGCACGCAGCACCGCCAGCGGCAGCTCCATCAAAGAGCCGGTGAGATACCAGGAGGCAAACGGCACGATCTCCCCGCGCCCCAGCCCGATAAAGAGATCCTGATACTCCTCGGCAAGCTCGTTTTCGTGGTGGCTGCTGGCCGCAAGCTGCACCAGCCCCAGCCCTCTGGCAAAGGGGCCCGGCATAACCTGCAACCCTTGCAGCCAGGCGAGCTGTTCACCACGGGGGGCGGCGCGCCAGAGGCTTGCCAGCAGGGCGTAGAGATCGGCGCTGCTCTGTTCCAGTTCGGTCATGGTCAGTTCGCCAGCCTTTTCGTTATGTTGTTCACTCATCACTGGCCCCTCACACCTTGAGCTGGGAGACGGGATCCGCCGCCAGCGCCGCAAACACATCCTTGACCCGGCACTCCTCGCACATCAGCAGCCGCTGGGCGGCCTCGTTCTGGAAGTGGGAGTGACCGGCCAGTTTTTGCTGGATACGGCGGATCATCGAGGCCGGCGCGAACGGCTTGCCACAGCGAATGCAGCAGGCAGCCTCTTCGGCTTTCAGGCTCTGCACGGCGCGGCGCGCCTCGGGCACGGGTTGCAGGCGGGGCATCAGCACGATGGCCTGCTCGGGGCACGCCTTTTCGCACATGCCGCACTGGATGCAATCCTGCTCAATAAAGTTGAGGCCGGGCGTGTGCCCAACCGCATGCAGGGCGCGGCTCGGGCAGACCGCCACGCAGCCCATGCAGAGGGTGCAGTCAGACTCTTTGAGTTCCACACTGCCGTAAGGGGCGCCGTGGGGCACAACCAGCGGCTCGCGGCGCCCTTCGTTGGCCTGCCAGAGGGCATCGAAGGCGGCAAACAGATTTTCCCGTTTATCCCCTTTCAGCGGCTTCTCCAGCAGGGCAAGGGCCGGCTCGCAGGAGATCGGCTTATCTTGTTCGGCATCAACGTTAAACAGGGCGATGCGATCGGCAGCAAGACCCGCGCCCGCCAGCAGCACGGCGGCGCTCGCCAGCTCCCGCTCAACCAGAGCACGGACGCTCTCGGGGGCATCGTCACCCAGCACAATGCGCACCGCGCTGGCGCCATAAGCAAGGGCGGCAAACCAGCTCTCGATGCCCAAACTCGCGCTCTCCTCCACCCAGACCGGCAGCCAGTTGGCGGGCAGTCGTATGAGTTCCGTTTCCACCCATTCGCGCTCGTTTTCGCCGGCGATCAGCAGTTGCGGCGCTTCCCCCCCCGCCTCCCGGTAGTGCTTGAGCAATCGCAGCAGGTAGTCGCCGCTGGTGTTGGCATCGGGCTGATGATAGGCAATCGCCCCGGTCGGACAGGCAGAGGCGCAGCTGCCAAAGCCCTGACAGAGATGGTGATCGATCTGGATGCGACCATTGATGGGCTTGAGGGCATCGGTCGGGCAGACATCGAGGCAGCGGCTGCAACCGGGCACGCCGCGGGCGGTAAAGGCGCACGCCTCGGGGTCGAGGCGAAAATAGCGTGGTTTGTCGAAAATACCGGTCAGCGCACAGAGCTCGGCAAGCCGTTCGGCCAGCCCATCGTCATCAGCCAGATGCAGATAACCCACCGGCGGGCGCTCCAGCGCAAAGAGCGGGACGCGGCCCAGATCGGCCACCAGATCAAAGCGTGGCTGTTCACTGACAGCAGCCGCTTGTTGTGGAAAACAGAGCGCCGCCAGATTAACCCGCTCACCCTGACCATTGAGGCCGGTAAGCTGGAACTGGCCGAGATACCCTGTCAGGCCCGGTTCGCGCAGGGTCAGGGCCGCGAGGGATGCGGTGGCATCAAAAATGGTTTCGAGATCTGCCGCCTCGGCATCGTGGACCGCTTCGCTCACCAGCAGGGTGGGCTTCACCCCGGCGGGCAGCAGGCTGGCAGCGCGGCGAATGCGATCTTCCGGGCCGACCAGCAGCAGGCGCCCCTGACTCTGGTAAGAGACAGTGGCCGGGATCAGGTTGTCGGTCTTGACCGTATGCTGCAGGGCATAGGCGCGAGCGCGCGTGTTATGCGCGGCCGCCCCCGCCCCATGGGCAAGATTGGAGGCCAGATTTGGGCTCAGATTTGGCAATGTTTGTTCAGTGCTCACATACACTCCTGCGCGCGCCACCTCATGGGATGGGCGCTTGTTGGTAAGCCGAGAGAGCAAGAGCCGAGCCAACTCCCCCGGAAAAAAAGTGACTGACAGGGAGTCAGGATCCTGAGGGTTCCATTCCCCCACCTTTGGTTGGGACATTTTGTCCACCAGAGGAAACCAAAATGTCCCGATCGTCGATGTGGGTTTGAGAATGGTTATCAGCCAGTCCATGCGGCTCGGCGGCAGGTTCGCTGGCAAGCGCAACCGGTTCAGCGGATCCGGTTGGCGGATTGGCCGATTCGCTGTCCGGGGCGGTTACCTGATCTACCAGCCAGTTGCGCAGCCCGGCGGTCAGGGCCGCAGGCAGCAATTCGGGCTGGCTGAAATCCTGGGTGTAGTCGTCGAGCCCATCCGGCTTGTGGCTGCGAAACATGGCCCGCAGCGCCTCCCTGTCGGGGAGTTTGGCCTTGCCCGGCTGAGCCGTTTTCAGCGGAGGTTCGCCACTCTCACCCCCCTCAACGGCAAGGGGTTCCCTGCTCCCCTTGTCAGTGCTGACTACGGGGCTATCCAGCGCAGTATCTGGATTTTCAGCTTCGCCATTGCCTTCGATGGGGGCGGCAACTGCCTCGGGGATAACCTCTTCCCTCGGCTGCAATGCCTGATGCTTGCGCGCCTCACTCTTGCGCGACGACCAGCGCTTGAGGAACTCACTCATGGGCGCTATTTCCGCTGTCACTGCCACGCTCACGGCCATCGGGGCCGGTGGCTTTGACGGCGCCGCAGCTGGCTTGATCTACCGTATCGACACCGAGCTGATCCTGCGCCCGTCCCTTGCCCTTTTTGCCCTTGCGACGGGCCTCCAGCAGCTCGCCGTGGCGGCCGATAAAGGCCTCCACCCAGGCTTGCAGCGCCTCGGGCAGCGGACAGGAGAGCACCTGCCGCTCGCCATCCATATAGGCGGCGGCCACGGTCTGGCTCAGGGTGAGGCCATCGGCCACAAAGCCACTGTCCACGCGGCTTCCGGTGACAAACAGGCGGGGCGAGCCGGAGCTCAAATTGAAGCGATAATCCCCCCGCTCATCGCGAAACAGGGTAAGGGGCAAGGCACCGGCGGCCTCGGGTTCGGCAGGATGGAGCGCCGCAATCTCGAAACGGCGGCTCTGCCAGCGGCCAACCTGGCTGTCGATGGCCTTTAACTCCAGTTGCAGCCAGCGCTGCGGGGGCAAGGTATTGGTTGTCTCTTGCACTGTCACGGCTCCCATCAGAAGGTCTCTGCCGGGCCGCCCTCCCCCGTGATCCACCCCGTTCGGTGCGGATCACGGCAGGATCTTCAGGGCGGCCACGGCCATCAATGGAATAAGACATAGCAAGAGTGGGGCCAAGGCGAGATGGTGTGTTCCATCAAGAGGGGCAGGATACAAAGAACTTCCAACGCGACCGTTCTAATACGCTTCGCTATTAGAACCTACGGCCCTTTCTTTATCATGGTTCTCCGCACAGCCCTGTCGTAACTAAAGGCGAAATTTATAGTGGTATTTTTTCATGACCTAACTGCTTCAACGCAAACATACCTCTTTCTGAAACAGAAATGCTATTATCGGATGCAAATTTTTCAGCAAAATGAACCGCGCATTCACCAATCACATCAATATTTTTAATTAAAAATTCAGCAGAAACACGTCTAACAATTGAAGATTTATCATGTGCCGAAAGCTCTAATAAATCCAATATTGATTTTTCTACACTTATATCAGCAGCAGAAATAATAGGAACATATTTACCGATGCAAGAACTTTTGCTTTCCCACTTCCACTCCCTCCTCTCAACCCATGATACTCTTTTTTCAAACAAGCTGCGGTAAGCCTTAGCTCGTACAGCTGGTTGTTTTGCACTCTCTGCAATTTTTTCAACATAACCCTCAAGAATTAGAGCTCTCCCACATTGAGAAAACAATAAAGGCATAGGCCCAGTACTCGACGACATCAACTTATATCGTAGAACTTCAGAAATTTTTTCATCACGCATTATATTTAAAAAAATATTTTTATCTGCAACTTCAAGTCTAGCCCACGAGCCCCAATTTGGAATCAAAGCCAAAAGTGCATTAACTGTATGAGACGGATCAGTATTCCTTATGATTTCAGGTAATCTTTCCCTTGCAGCCAAACGTACTTGTGGCACCCAATCATTTAATCGTCGAATTATAATGGAAGCAAAAAATGAGTTTGGAATTTGACTAGGCAATGAAAGCAAAGCTTTTTCTCTTTTATATCCATTTCGATTAACCAAGTCTAATAGAGTAATATTATTAAAAGCTTTCCTCCAAAATATAAACCTAGAGGGTGTGTATTCCCGTAATGCCTGAGCATAAACACTATCTATAAATCTTTCCCAGTAGTCCAGATTGGAAAGCGATAAGTTGGCGGTAACATCAGAAAGTTCGATAGAATTATCAACAACCCCATCAATATAGACTATGTCATACACGAACTTTTTGATAGCCAATGTTAACTTGCACTCTGTGTCTTGCAAATCATTCATACCCTACTCTGATAAAAATAAAATCCTATGGGGCATACTAAACCATCACATGCCGTTTTCAATAGAGTCAAAAATTTCTTTATCAAGAATCAAAATAACCTCGCTCCACATCATTTTTACTCGCAACCCTTATTATCATAAGCATCGTTGTTTTTTTATCAAAAAACCTTAACCTCCATATTTCACCAATTGGAACAAAACTTGCTGTATCCCTCCCCTTAGATCCCGGCAACCGGTCGCGAGGGCCCATGACACCGACCTTTATCAAAAGCAATGCTGCCGCCCAGCTCACCATGGCCGTCGAGGTGATGGATGAGCAGGGCACAATGAACACCCGCCAAATCGCTTGTGAGCGGCCACTGACTGTCTACCTCAACTGGAAGGAGATAGTGACCCTGATGACGCTGGGGGCCCGCCCCGAGGCGCTGGTGCTGGGTTATCTGAAAAATCAGGGCTTTATCGAGGATATTGCAGCCATCGAGTCGGTCATCGTCGACTGGGAGAGTGAGGCCGCCGCCGTGGTGAGCAGCCAGCAGGCCGCCGATCTCGACAAATCCTTGGAGAAGAAGACGGTCACCTCCGGCTGCGGTCAGGGCACCATGTATGGCAGCGTGATGAAGAAGCTCGAAGGGGTGGTCTTGGCGGCGCCCGAGCTTAAACAGAGCACCCTCTACGCCCTGCTCAAGGCGCTGTCGGCCCATAACGAAACCTACAAGATGGCGGGCGCCGTCCATGGCTGCGCCATCTGCCGCGGCGCGGAGATCCTCTCCTTTGTCGAGGATGTGGGGCGCCACAATGCGGTGGATACCCTGGCGGGCGAGCTCTGGATGCGCGGCGAGGCTGGCCACGACAAGATCTTCTACACCACCGGGCGGCTCACCTCGGAGATGGTGATCAAGGTGGCGCAGATGGGCATTCCAGTGCTGCTGTCGCGCTCCGGCGTCACCCAGATGGGACTGGATCTCGCCCGCCAGCTCGGCATCACCATGATTGCCCGCGCCAAGGGGCGCCATTTCGAGGTATTCAGCGGCCACGACCATATCGTGCTGGACGAGAAGCCGCCGGTGCTGGCGCCCAGTCCGGCTGGTCGCGGGATGCGGGATTAAGCCATGAATGAGTTTATGAATGTGAAGCAGGTGGCGGAATACCTCGATCTCAACGAGAAGAAGGTCTACCAGCTCGCCAACGAGGCGCGCATCCCCGCCACCAAGGCGACCGGCAAGTGGCTGTTTCCCCGCTCCCTGCTCGACCGCTGGCTGCTCGGCAGCTGCCACGAGGGGGTGATGAACGACCGGCTGCTGCTGGCAGGTTCAGACGACGTGCTGCTGCACTACGCCAGCAGCCGCTTGGCCCAGCAGCTCGGCACCCAGGCACTGGTGGGCTACACCCCGTGCGGCACCCGTCAGGGGCTGGCGATGCTGGCCCGCGGCCATGTGGATCTCTGCGCCATCCACTGGGGGCAGGCCGAGGAGGCGCACCTGCGCCACCCGGCGCTGGTGCAGCAGTATCAGGGTCACCGGCAATGGGTGATCGTTCATGGATTTCGCCGGGTGCAGGGGCTGGTGCTGCGGCAGGGGCTGCAACCCAAGGAGGCGAAAGAGGCGCTCGACTGGCGCTGGGCCATGCGTCAGGAGGGAGCTGGCAGCCAGCGCGCCCTGCAGGAGTGGCTGCAAACTCAAGGCGAGTCGCTGACCCGGCTGGAGCGCACCATTGAGGTCAACAGCGAGCGGGAGCTGGCCGCCGCCATCAGCCGTGGCGATGCGGACGTCGGGCCCGGCGCCCAGAGCACAGCCACCGAGTTTGGCCTCGGCTTTATGCCCTTGTCGCAGGAGTGCTTCGATCTGGTGATGCCGCAGGGGGTCTTCTTTCGCACCCTGCTGCAACAGCTGATCGGCTGGCTGCAATCCCCCGAGGGACGCGAGCTGGCGGCCCGCCTCGGCGGCTATGACCTGACTCAGAGCGGCAAGCTGGTGTGGAGCCCGCAGTAAGCGGCCCGGCACGACCTAACCCTTCCCCCTCTCCTGCATTTCCCGCCTCGCTGGCTGTCCGGCCAGCGAGACGGTTTGCCTGCCTCTGCCTGACGCTTTTGCCACTACGCCTCTTGCTCCCCATCCAACCTGCCAAATCGGAGGGAGTGCGCTGGCGGCCCCCAACCAGCTCTGACAAGGGCTCAGAACGGGTCAGCGATCGGTATAAGTTAAAATCGGGTCATTTTGGCAAAACCCATAAATTTAATTTATACCGACTGTTTTGCCCCAGAGCGGCCATCAAGGTCGCCCCAGCCAGCCCTGCAACAACCCCCTCCGATCCGGCAAAGCAGCCCAAGCCGCCATAAAAAAATCCCCAAGGTTTGCTTGGGGATCTTTGCCGTTGCGCGCAGGTGAAGGGTTACTGACCCCGCTCGCCGCCGGAATCAAACCCCTCGGCATTGAGGGCGATGCGCCACCCTTCGAGCTGGGCCGGTTCGCCGCCGCTTGGCAGCAGGGCGTGGCTGCGCAGCCGCACGGTAAAGCAGCTCCCCTGCCCCGGGGTGGAGTCCACCAACAGCTCGCCGCCCCAGCGGCTGATGATGCGGTGACTCAACGCCAGCCCCAGCCCGGTGCCGGTGGCGCGGGTGGTGAAGAAGGGGTCGAAGATCTTGTCCATGATGGCCGCCTCGATGCCGCTGCCGTTGTCGATGACCCGCACCAGCGCCCCCTGCAACACCCCCGCCTCATCGAACCAGTCGCGGCTCTCGACCCGGATCTCCCCCTGCTCCCCCAGCGCGTGGCTGGCGTTGACCAGCAGGTTTATCAGCACCTGCAGCAGCTGCTGGCGATCCGCTTCGATGGGTTGCTGCGCCTTGAGGTCGGCCACCAGCGCCACCTGCTGCTGGCGCAGGGCGGAGCGCACCAGGGTGAGGCTCTCCTCGATGATGGGGTTGAGGTGCTGCCACACCGGCGCCGTCTCGTAGTCGCCGGGGCGGGAGTATTGCAGCAGGCTGCGGGTGATGGCGCGAATGCGCTCGATCTGGGTCAGCACCAGCGCCAGCTCCTCGCTGACCGGCTCTGCCGCCTCCCCCAGCTCCAGCTTCATCAGCTCCACGTTGCCGAGGATCACCGCCAGGGGGTTATTGATCTCGTGAGCCACCCCGGCGGAAAGCTCGCCAAGGGCCGCCAGCTTCTCGCTGATGAGCAGCTGCTGGCGCGCCTCGGTCAGCATCTGGATATGCTCCTCCAGCTCGGCGGTCTTCTGCTTGAGGCTCTGGGTGCGCTCGGCCACCTTCTGTTCCAGCTCGTCGGCGCTGCGAGCCATCTGCTGCTGGTGCGCCTCCTGCCTGTCCAGCATGGCGTCGAACTGGCGGCCAAGCTGGGCCAGCTCGTGGTCGGGGTCGAGGGCCAGCTCGCCGATGCGGGCCGACTGCCCCGCCTGCACCTGCCGCACCACCTTGTGCATCCGCTCGATGGGGGTGAAGAGATCCCGCGCACTGCGATAGACCAGCAGGCCCGAGATGAGCAGCAGCACCACCACGCCGGAGCCAAGCTCCACCAGATTGGTGAGGTAGGTGCGAATGATGGGCCACTCGAGGAAACCGACGTAGAGCATGCCGATCCGCTCGCCTCTGGCACCCAAGAGCGGCTCGTAGCCCGAGACATACCAGGCGTCATGGACGAAGGCGCGGTCAATCCAGAGCTCGCCCCGCTTCAACACCTGCTCGCGCACCGGCGGCGAGACCCGGGTGCCCACCGCCCGGCCCACCTGATGGCTGCTGCTGATCGGCACGTTGGTGCTCACCCGCAGATCGTCGAGAAACAGGGTAACGGTGCCAACGCTGCCATCCGGCAGGGTGTTTTTGGCAAACACCTGCCCCTTGATCTCGTCCACCAGCCGGGTGCTGCCGTTAATCAGCTCGCCCCCCTCGAGCACCGCCCAAAGGGAGCCGTCACGGCCCATCACCGGCGTCAGCGAGAGGCTGATCAGCCCCCGGTTCTCCACCACTTTGGTGCCATCCCGTTGCCACAGCACGGCCCGTTTGGCCAACAGCGGCGAGAGGGCGCGCATCTCCTGCTGCGACCAGACCACGAAGTGGCTGACGCTGTGCCCGGCGCGCAGGGCCGTCAGCTCCTGTGCCGTCAGGGTGTCCAGCTCGGCGCCGCGGCGCAGACGCAGAAAATCGAGGCCGTAGTTGGATGCCAGCGGCATCACCCAATCCTGCAGCTGATCCGGCGATTCCCGCAGCCGCAGCTGGAAGGCCCAGGCATCGCGCAGGTGTTCGAGGTGCTCGCTCTGGCGAGTCTGCTGCACGATCACCGCGTGGTGGGCGCCAGCCAGATCGCTTCTGACCGTGGTGAGCAGGTTCTGCCAGCTGTAGGTGAGCGTCCAGTAGAGGGTGAGCGCCACCATGCCCGCCAGACTCAGCATGATGGGCATGGAGGTGAGCAGCAGCAGGCGCCAGCGCACCTTGGTGCGCACGCAACGCGGCAACAGAATTCGGACACAGCGTGACAACAGGCTCTTTTTCATCGCCACTCCCTTGGCATCGGCAGACCTCATTCGATGGCCCACTCCTTGAACTTGCGATCCAGCGTCTTGCGCGCCACCCCGAGCACCCGGGAGGCGGCCGACTTGTTGCCATCGTGATTCGCCACCACCTGCAGGATGTGGGCCTTCTCCACCTCGGCCAGCGGCCACTCCAGCGGATAACCGTCGCCGCCATCGCTTTGCGGCGCAGGCTGGCTGCTCTGCCAGTAGTCGGCGGGGGGCTTGCCAAGCAGCAGGCAGCGCTCGATAAGGTTGCGCAGCTCGCGCACGTTGCCGGGCCAGGGGTAAGCCTGCATCGCCACCACATCCTCGTGGGTCCAGCTCAAGGAGCCCATCCCCATCTCGGCGGTGAGCTGGCGGGTAAAGTGGTGCACCAGTGCGGGGATGTCGTCGATGCGCTCGCGCAGCGGGGCGACCGGCAGCGCCACCACGTTGAGACGATAGAAGAGATCCTCGCGAAAGCGACCCGCCTCTACCTCGGCTTTCAGGTTGCGGTTGGTGGCGGCGACGATGCGCACATCCACCGCCAGCTCGCGCTCGGCGCCGACCGGGCGAATGGCCTTCTGCTCCAGCGCCCGCAGCAACGAGGCCTGCATGGCGAGCGGCATTTCGCCGATCTCGTCGAGAAACAGCGTCCCCTGATGGGCGACCCGAAACAGGCCGTCACGCCCCTTGCGGGCGCCGGTAAAGGCCCCCTGCACATGACCAAACAGCTCGCTTTCCAAAAGCTCCGGCGCGATGGAGGCGCAGTTGAGGGGCACAAAGGCCCCGACCCGCCCGGAGAGCTGGTGCAGAGCGCGGGCCACCAGCTCCTTGCCGGTACCGGACTCCCCCTCCACCAGCACGGCGGCGTTGGAGGGGGCGACCCGGGCGATCAGGGTCTTGAGCTCGCTGGTCTTGGCGCTGTCGCCAATCAGGGTGGGTGGGAAGAGCTTGCTCACCTCCCGGCGCAGCAGCAGGTTCTCCCGCTCCATCTGGCGACGCTCGATGACCCGGTCCACCGCCTGCACCATCTGATCGAGATTGAAGGGTTTGAGAATAAAGTCGCTGGCCCCCAGACGCAGCGCCTTGAGGGCGGTCTCCATGTCGCCAAAACCGGTCATGAAGATGATGTCGCTGCGGCGGGTGCCGGGCTCGATGGCCTCGTGCCACTCGATGCCGGAGCGCCCCGGCAGGCGGATATCGGCGATGATGAGATCAAAATGGAGGCGGCAGCGCAGGGCTTCCGCCTCCTCCACGCTGGCGGCGGTCTCTATCTGGGCGAAGCGCCTGGCCAGCGCCTTGGCCAGAAAACTGCGCATGCCGGGCTCATCGTCGACGATGAGCAGGGAGAGGGCAGACCAGCGGCCGGAAGAGACTGTCATGAAAAAAAGCACCTCGAATACAGGTAAGGTCGGAGAATGTCCCGATAACCGGAACTTTAGTGGGACATTTTGTCCTTCCCGTATCAAAATCACCAACCCCAATTATTAAAAGCGATAACCGGCTCACCTAATTGCCACAATTAACCAACTGTTTTTTAAGGGTAAAGAGCTAATCACAGTGGTATGAAACAGTTTGGCACCCCGCTTGCTTGGCTGTTCCCTCTCTCACCTGCCCTGAAAGTTGCATCACGATGACGATAAAAACCAACCTCAAACGTTTTGCCCTCTCTCTTGCCGCCAGCCTGCTGATCGCCGGTGCGGCCCATGCTGACACTACCAAGGCGCCAATCCGCCTCGCCACCACCACCAGTACCGAACAGTCCGGTCTGCTGGGCTGGCTGCTGCCCCAGTTCACCAAGGAGACTGGCTATCCGGTGCAGGTGATGGCGGCCGGTACCGGCCAGAGCCTGAAGATGGGCGAGAATGGCGATGCGGATCTGGTGATGACCCACGCCCCCTCTGCCGAGAAGAAGTTCGTCGATGCGGGCTTTGGCATCGAGCCGGTGCACCTGATGTACAACGACTTCGTCATCGTCGGCCCGGCCAAAGACCCGGCGGGTCTGGCCAAGCTGCACGACGCAGCCAAAGCGCTGCAAGCCATCAAGGATAAGGGCCAGACCTTTATCTCTCGCGGTGACGAGTCCGGCACCCACATCAAGGAGAAGACCCTGTGGCAGGCGGCCGACGTCAAACCCGAGTTTGCCGGTTACAAATCCATCGGCCAGGGGATGGGCCCGACCCTGACCATGGCCTCCGAGCTCGGTGCCTACACCCTGACCGACCGCGGCACCTGGCTCGCCTACCAGAGCAAGCTGGATCTCGCCGTGCTGCTGGAGGGTGACAAGCGCCTGTTCAACCCCTATCAGGTGATCCTGGTCAACCCCAAGCGCTACCCGGACCTCAACACCGAAGGGGCGCGCACCCTGAAGAACTGGCTGGTCTCCGAGCATGGCCAGAAGCTGATCGGCGACTTCAAGGTGGCTGGTCAGGCGCTGTTCGTGGCCGACGCCAACAGCAAATAATGCCCGCACCGACCGATATGGCGGCGCAGCTGGCCCTCCCCCTGAACCATAACGGGGGAGGCGCCTGATGACGCTGCTCGACACGACTCTGGCGGCCCTCGCCCTGCTGTTCAACGGCGATACCGAGCTGTGGCAGGTGGTGGGGGTCTCCTTCTCCGTCTCCGGCATCGCCCTGCTGCTGGTGCTGCTGCCGGCACTGCTGCTGGGCTTTGCGCTGGCCTACCTGCCGCTGCCCGGCCGCTGGCTCTGGCTCTCCTGCATCAACACCCTGCAGTCGGTGCCGACCGTGGTGATCGGTCTTTTGCTCTACATGCTGCTGTCACGGGCCGGCCCTTTTGGCGACTGGAAGCTGCTCTTTACCCAGCAGGCGATGGTGGTGGGGCAGATGCTGATCGCCTTTCCGGTCATCGCCACCATGGCTCACGCCGCCTTTGTCCAGAGTGACCGCCGCGCCTGGGAGACCGCCCTGACCCTCGGCGTCTCCTGGCCCAAGGCACTGCTCGGGTTGATGCACGAGTGCCGCTTTGGCCTGCTGGCGGCGGTGATCGGCGCCTTCAGTCGCATCGTCACCGAGGTGGGTTGCTCCATGATGGTCGGCGGTAACATCCTGCACTTTACCCGCAATATCCCCACCGCCATCGCGCTGGAGACCCAGAAAGGGGCCTTCACTCAGGGGGTGGCCCTCGGCATTGTGCTGCTCACCCTCGCCTTGCTGCTCAACCTGCTGCTCACCGCCTGTCGCGGCCAGAGCTATCTGAAAAATTGACCATGCCCGCAACCCACAGGAGTACCCCATGGCTCTGACCGCCCACCAGCTGACGATGCGCTTTGGCGACCGTCAGCTGTTCGAGATTGAGCGCCTCTCCATTGCGGCGGGAGACACCATCTGGCTGCACGGGGCCAACGGGGTGGGCAAGACCACCTTGCTCAAGATCCTGGCGGGGCTGCTCCCCCCGACCCGCGGCTACACCAACCTGCCGGGACGCTGGCAACGGCGGCTCAACCGCCTGCTCAAACGGGATCTGGGGCCAGGCCGGGTCACCTATCTGCACCAGACCCCCTATCTGTTTGATCGCACGGTGCACGACAATGTCGCCTGGGCGCTGGACAAGCAGCTCGGCAGCGAGGTGCGGGTGTTCGAGGCGCTGCGCCGGGTCGAGCTGGAGGGGCTGGCGCGGGAGCACATCAGCATTCTCTCGGGTGGCGAACGGCAACGGCTGGCCATGGCCCGAGCCTGGGCGCTGCAACCCGCTTTTCTGCTGATGGACGAGCCCACCGCCAATCTGGATGCACATTCGGTTGCCCTGATGGCCGCATTGGCGCAAGATCTGCGGGAACATGGCAGCGGCCTGGTGGTGATCAGTCACCAGCACAACGCCCTGACCGACCTGTGCGAGCGGCAATGGACCCTCGCCCGTGGCCAGCTGCAAGAGACGACCCCTTTAAAAATCATCGAGCGACATGACTTCAAGAAGCGAATCCCCCTCTAGCCCTTTTCCCGTGTCGGCAGTGATCCTCGCCGGCGGCCGCGCCACCCGGATGGGGGGCGAAGACAAGGGATGGGTGGAGCTGGCAGGACGCCCGCTGATCGCCCACGTACTGGAGCGGCTGCGCCCCCAGGTGGACGAGATCCTCATCAATGCCAATCGCAGCCACGACCGCTATCAGGCGCTGGCTCCCGTCATCAGCGATGACAATCGCGACTACCTCGGCCCGCTGGCGGGCATGCAGGCTGGCCTTGCCGCCGCCCGCCACGACTGGGTGCTGTTCGTCCCCTGTGATGGCCCCGCCCTCCCCCCGGATCTGATGAGCCGCTTTCGCGCCGCCCTGACCCCGGATACCGAGCTGGTAGTTGCCCACGATGGCGACTGGCTGCAACCCGTGGTGGCTCTGCTGCACACATCCCTGCTCCCCTCCCTTAGCGCCGCACTGGCCGAGGGGGAGCGCAAAATCGATATCTGGTTTGCCCGCCACAACATGGCGGTGGTGAGCTTTGCCGATCAGCCGGATGCCTTCATCAATCTCAACAGCCCGGACGAGCTGGCCGCCTACGAGGCGCGCCTGCAAGACGCCACCGGACAAGGAGCCACCTCATGACCCCGGCCCCCACTCTTCCCCTGCTCGGCTTCGCCGCCTGGAGCGGTACCGGCAAGACCACCCTGCTCGAGCAGCTCATCCCGCTGCTGACAGGGCGCGGCCTGCGCATCGGGGTGCTCAAGCACGCCCATCACGACTTTGATATCGACCAGCCGGGCAAGGACAGCTACCGCCTGCGCAAGGCGGGGGCACAGCAGATGATGGTGGCCTCCCGCCGCCGTCATGCCCGCATCATTGAAACAGAACTGGCCGAAGCCGATTTTCGTCAGTTGCTGGCAAGCTTCGATCAGACAGAGCTAGAGCTGCTGCTGGTAGAGGGGTTCAAGCACGAACACTTCCCGAAAATCGAGCTGCACCGCGCCGAGATTGGCAAGCCGCTGCTCTTCCCCGAAGACCGGGACATCATAGCGCTGGCCAGCGATCAACCCGCAGAGACCACCCTGCCGCAACTCGATATCAACGACCTTGAGGCTATCGCCGACTTCGTCTGCAGCTGGCTTGACGGCTGCCAGACTCGCGAGCAGGAGGCTGGCAACGGCTTTTTGTCGGTCGAAGCGGCCCGCAACGCCATTCTGGCGGCCCTCACCCCAAGCACCGCCTGCAGCGACAAACCGCTGGCCCAGTGCCACGGCGCCGTGCTGGCCACTGATCTGATTAGCCCCATCAATGTGCCACCCCACGCCAACTCGGCGATGGACGGGATTGGCCTGCGCAGCGACGATCTCGCCACCGGTCGCTGGCAACTGGTGGGTGAAGTGCTGGCGGGCCAGCAGCGCCACGAACCGGTGCTGACCGGTCAGGCGGTACTGATCATGACCGGCGCCCCGCTCCCCCCCGGGGTCGATACCGTGGTGATGCGCGAAGAGACCCATATTGAGGGTGAGTGGGTCACGGTCACCGCCCCCGTTCGCGCAGGGCAGAATGTGCGTCAGGCCGGTGAAGATCTGGCCAAAGGTGCGGTCGCCATCCCGGCCGGTACCCGACTCGCAGCACCCCAGCTGGGGCTGGCGGCATCACTTGGGCTGGGCAGCCTGCCGGTGCGCACGCCGCTGAAAGTGGCGCTGTTCAGCACCGGCGACGAGGTACAGGCGCCGGGCGAACAGCTCGCCCCCGGCCATATCTTCGACAGCAACCGCTTTACCCTGATGGCCCTGATCCGCGCCGCCGGTTGCGAAGTGATGGACCTTGGCATCATCCCCGATGACAAGAGCATCCTGCGCCAGCAGCTGGAGCAGGCTGCCGCCAGCGCCGATCTGGTGCTGAGCTCCGGCGGGGTCTCGGTTGGCAACGCCGACTTTATCAAGCTGGTGCTGGCCGAACTTGGCCAGATCGATTTCTGGCGCATCCAGATGCGACCGGGCCGCCCGCTCGCTTTTGGCAAGCTGGGGCAGACCCCCTTCTTCGGCCTGCCCGGCAATCCGGTGGCCGCCATGGTCTGCTTCCTGCAATTTGTCGAGCCAGCCATCGCCCGCCTGCAGGGCAAGCTGTGGCAGCCGCTGCGCCTCTCGGCACTGGCAGACGAGAAGATGAAGAGCCGCCCGGGTCGCACCGAGTTCCTGCGCGGCATCTTCCATCAGGATGGCAACGGCCAGCTGCGGGTGCGCACTACGGGGCCGCAGGGCTCCGGCATCCTGAGCTCGATGGCCGATGCCAACTGTCTGATTGAAATCGTCCCCGCTCAGAGCGGCATCGCCGTTGGCGAGCGGGTCTGGATCCACCCCCTACAAGGACGATTGGCCTGAATCCCGACGGGGCGCAGGCCGGATGCAGTGCGCCCCAGGTCACTTTACACGAGGCTCACTGTGCGTCTTGATGCCCCCTTATCCCGGCTCGATCTGTTGGTCTACGGCCACTATCGCATCGTCCATGGCCTGCGCATTGCGCTCGCCTTTATGCTCACCTTTCTGCTCACCCGCCAGCTGCAACTGCCGGAGAGCACCTGGCCGCTGATCACGCTGGTGGTGGTGATGGGCCCCATCTCGTTTTGGGGCAATGTGCTCTCCCGCGCCCTGCAGCGGGTAGTGGGCACCATCTTCGGCGCCAGCTGCGGGATAGTGGCGCTCTATCTCGAGATCTACTCCCTGCCGCTCACCCTGATCTGGTGCGGTTGCATCATGTTCCTGTGCGGCTATCTGGCGCTCGGCAAGCGCCCCTATGTGGGACTGCTGATCGGCATCACCCTCGGTGTCACCATGGGAGCCCAACCGGGTGATATCCATACCGCCCTCTGGCGCAGCGGCGACGTGGTGCTGGGCTCCCTGCTGGCACTGCTCTTTTGCAGCATCTACCCCCAGCGGGCTTACAGTCACTGGCGGCTGCAGCTACACCAGATCCTGCAGCAGTCGGGACGGCTCTATCACACCCACCTCTCCCCCAACGTGCTGGAGCGGCCGCAGCTCAAACATAATCTCTCCCAGCTGCTGGCCCAGACAGGCAAACTGCGGGCCCTGCTGGCACCGGCAGCCAAGGAGACCCGCCACAGCATCGCCCTGTTTGATGCGGTGCAGGTCACCATGCGCAATACCCTCTGCACCCTTGAGATGCTGGCCAACACCTACTGGAACGATCGGGAGAGCCACTTCCTGATGCAGAGCACCCGCGAGCTGCACGAGTGCCATCAGGCGACCGAAGAGGCGATAAACCAGCTTGCCCGGATGCTGCAAACCGGCGACGGACGCGGCGCCGAGGCCGCCATCGCCCGTCTGCACGAGCTGGCAACCCGGGTCAACCTGCCCGCCAATACGGAGACGGCCATCATCGGCTATCTCTGGCTCAACGTGCAGCTGACCGAGCAGCTCACCCACCTGCGCCGCCTGCTGGGGCTGATCCTCACCGTGCCCCATCGCAAACAGCCAGCCTGAGCGCCATAAAAAACGCCCCGCAGTTGCGGGGCGTTTTGCTATCTGACTGGCCGCTTGGGCAGTCAGGGCTATAAACCTTAACTGGCATTGGCCAGCGGCTGTTCGGGGGTGAGGTAGAGGGAGAAATCCTGAATACCCGCCTGCAGGGCGGCAAAGCAGTCGGGGTCGATGGCGGTGCCCAGATTCTCCGCCATCATCTCCAGCGCCTGCGGCACGGGGATGGCACCGCGGTAAGGGCGCTTGGCGGTGATGGCATCGAAGATGTCGGCCGTGGTGATGATGCGCGTCTCAAGGGTAATCTCATCCCCTTGCAAGCCCTTGGGGTAGCCTTTGCCATCGAGCCGCTCATGGTGGGCGCCCGCTACTTGTGCCAGCTCCTCGAAGGCGCCGATGCGGCTCAGGATCTCCTCGGTGTAGGCGGCATGCATCTGCACCGCAGCCCACTCCTGCGCATCGAGCTTGCCCGGCTTGTCGAGAATGGCGTTGCTCACCCCGAGCTTGCCCACGTCATGGAGCAGAGCGCCCCGCTTGAGCCAGCGCCGACGCGGCTCGGGCAACCCCATCTGGGTGGCAAGAATGTCGGTATAGAGCGCAACCCTGCCGCTGTGACCGGCGGTGTAGGGACTTTTGGAGTCCACCACCTGCCCGAAGGCCGCTGCGATCTCGTCCAGATAATCCTCATCCAGCGCTACTTCGCCCTGTCCGGCCGGGTGGACCAGAACCCACTCGGTCAGTCGGGGATCAGTCAGCCCTTGCCAGAAAGCATCGTCCGCCAGCGCTTCAAAATCGCGAACCAGCGCCGGATCAAACCAGCTGCCGCTGCGCTCGCGCAGCTCCTTGAGCGCCGCATCCGGGCCTGCGGCTGCGTGAAACACATCCACCACCTGACAGAGCAGGGCAATGCGCGAGAAGAGCGGGATCGCCTCGCCAGCCAGTTGCAGGGGGCGACCTTTGCCATTCCAGTGTTCATCAAGGGAAAGGATGCCATCGGCTACATCATCACTGAAACGGAGCTGGCGAGCGATATCCGCCCCCCGATGACAGCGGGTCTGGATCAGTTCGTTGGCAATCTGGTCGCCGTTGCGAAAGATATGAAACAGGCTGCGAAAACGTCCCAGCAGATCCGCCTGCAGGCCGGTATGGCCCAGCACGAAGTTGACTACCTCGGAGAGGGAGCCATCTACCAGTTTGAAATCGCGTTTGAAGTGAAGATCGTCGGTGAGATAGAGCTCGCAGATGCGGGCGGCATTGCTGCTGCACCCAAGATCCTTGAGCAGGAGCGTGTAGTAGAGATCATGGCGCAGCCGGGCATCCAGTCCCAGCCGCTCCCCCAGACGGGAACCTATCCAGCAGCAGCGAATGCAATGCCCTCTTGGTTGCCCCTCGGTCATGTCGAGCGCATGACTGAGGGAACCAATCAACTCCGCCAATCGCAATCCATTCACCGTCATAGTCTACTCCCTTAGACATCATGGCGATTTTGCCAGCTGATTATGTATACCCCATCTGGTGCCGGATAGATCTGGATTCAGTTGAATTTAGGCAGCAGCCTTGCCCTGATTCGCCCGCTCTTCCAGCTCAGCGCGGCTCAGGGTAGAGACGAAGCGGCCGTCGAAATAGATATCCATCAGCTCGCCGCGCTTCTCGCCACGCATCATGCTGCTGCGACCATCCAGATAGTGCACCTCCATCTGGGCGGTATGCTCGTCGGGATAGCTGATCTCCACCTCGCGCACCCCTTGCGGCAACATGGCCAGCGGCACTTTGTGAAGAGAGGGGTCGAGGTGCTGGTTCACCTTGATCACCGGGTCAACTTTCATATCCACCACCGCCGGTGACTTGCCGGTGATGGGGTTCTTGCCAGTCCAGAATTCGATGGTATTGAAGACGAACAGGTCGGCAGTCGCCGCCAGACCATAAATCGGGGAGAGCAGCATAAAGACGCCAGCCCGGCCGTAGCGGTTATCCACTACGCTCAGATTGCCCTTGGTCACCATGCCGGATAGCCCCATCTGCCCCATGCAGCCACTCAGCCCCATGCTCGCAACCATCATCAGCAACGCGGCCGCCCGCCCCTTCTGTTGTCGTACCATCTTGTTCTTTTCCTGCTCGGTTATGAATGAGGCGGCAAGCCTAAGCAAGAGAGGAGGTGGGGACAATTCACAATGGCGGGGTGATACAGGAAGAGTTCAGATTGGGGCACTGACTGGTCAGAAGTGCATCAGTGCCCCGGTTTTATTGTGGTCGGATGAGTCACATGGCCAGACCCGAAACCGTGGCCGAGACATTATTTGCCTCGCGGCGGATCTCGCTCATCACCTCGTTGACCTCGCCTACCTGCTGCTTGCCCAGCTCGGCACTGCCCGCCACATCAGACATCTCGGCGGTTACCTTGGCTGTCAGTTCACGGTTGTTCTGCACCACCTTGGCAATCTCGTCGGTAGAGAGCGAGGTGCGTGCCGCCAGCTGGCGAACCTCGTCAGCCACCACTGCAAAGCCACGCCCCTGATCCCCGGCCCGGGCAGCTTCGATGGCCGCGTTGAGGGCGAGCAGGTTGGTCTGATCGGCAATGCTGCTGATGGTGGAGACGATCGCCTCTATGCTGCGCGACTGCTCGTTCAGCTGATTGATAAGGCCGATGCTGTGGGTCAGCTGACTGGCAATCAGGCTGGAGGTATCGACCACCGAGGCGAGCAGCCCAGCCCCGCGCTCGGCACAGCTCAGAGTCTCCCGCGCCGCATCATGGGCCAGCATGGCCGCTTCGCGCACCGCATCGCTCTTGTTGATCCGCTCCGTGATGTCGCTGGCAAACTTGATCACCTTCACCACCCGGCGGTTGTCATCCAGGATCGGGTTGTAGGTTGCCTCCAGCCACACCTTGCTGCCGTGGCTATTCTGGCGGCAGAAGAGGCCGGATTTGAACTGGCCGCGTCCAAGCTCTTCCCAGAAGTGGGGATTTTCCTGATAGAAGTGGTCATCGCAGAAGATGCGGTGGTGCTTGCCCTGCACCTGAGCCAGGGTGTAACCCATGGTGTTAAGGAAGTTGGCGTTGGCAGTGAGCACTTCTCCAGTCGGCGTGAATTCGATGACGGCCAAAGAACGATCAAGGGCCTTTACCACCGCCTGCTGGCTCAGCAGTTGCAGATGATGCTCGGTAACGTCGGCGGCAATCTTGATCACCTTGGTCACTACGCCGCGCAATTTGACGGGGAAGTAGGTGGCCTCCAGCCAGATTGGCTCGCCGCGGCGATTAAAGCGCTGAAAGACCCCGGTACGGGAACGCCCCTGCTTCAGATCAGCCCAAAACTGCTGGTAGGCGCTGCTCTGGGCATACTGCTTGTCGCAAAAGATCCTGTGATGCTGGCCCACGACCTCGGATGCGCTGAATCCCACCACGTTGAGAAAGAGATCGTTTGCGGCCAGCACGGTGCCATCAGGGCTGAAAGTGATGGTCGCGACGCTGCCATGCACTGCATCGTAAAATCCCTGTTGCTCCAGAAGCTGCTCCTGACACTGCTGCAACTCGGCTTTCAATTTGTTATTGAACATCGAAACATATCCTCCAGACAGGCACCCGCCATGGCCAAACCACATGGTGGATCAACAAGATAATGACGGCGTGTACCCTCAGCATAGCTGGCTGGGCCATCAGACTCCCTTTTGACAAGCTATTTATTGTCACCCATCACACGACGGGCTGATGGCTGACATGTCACGGCTCACCGGGCAGGTGGTTGCCACTCCATATAAGCCGGATTGGCGACAAAACCGATCCGCTCATAGAGAGGCCGGCCAGCCTCGCTGGCATGGAGCCATACCTTGCCAAACCTGCGGGCTATGGCCTCTGCCGCCATGGCATCGAGCAGTGCACTGGCTATACCCTGCTTGCGATAATCGGGCAAGGTATACATGTTGAGCAGATAGGCCTCTCTTCCCGCCAGATTGCCGGGATAGGGTGGCCGCACGAACATCGCCAGAGTCCCTGCCGCGACAACCTGTTTATCGACCTCGGCCAGCCAGGATAAAGCGGATCCGCTCAAAAATGCGTTGGTAAAATAACGTTCGGTTGCCTGTATCAGGGCGGGGTCGGCTGCGGGGTGCGGTAACTCCCCCACTTCACAGAAGAGCGCCATTCGCATGGCAACCAGCATCGGAATATCGGCCTCGGTGGCCTGACGGATCAGCATCGCAGCTCCTTGCGTCATCGGGATCCATAAAATGAGCAACCAACAGGGGGGAAAGCGTAGCTGCTGCCACATTGTGACATCCCCTTTTTGCACCAGCGATAGTAACAGAGTCGAGCATTAACCATCTGTTTTTAAACGCATAAAAAAAGACAGCCGAAGCTGTCTTTTTTATCGAAGAGGGTCTTAGTAGAAGATCCGCTCGCCACGTTCGCTCATCTTGAGCCAGACCGGCTTGGTGCTGGTTTTGTTCCAGATGCGGTGCAGATAGCTATAAAAGCGGGCGCGATCACTACGAAACAGCATCACTGGAAACGCCAGAATGCCCACCAGCAATACATAAATGCGACGAAGAATAATCTGAGTCAGAGAAAAGGGATGAAACATGATGCAACTCCTTACTGGTACGACCACTGAACAAAGATTACTCCACTATCTGTAGGATTACTACATCCTCAGCCATATTTTTTCATAAAAACGGCAAATTAGCGGGATAAATGAAATTGAGCAACGTGATTAACCAACAGTTAACACATTTGCGAAAATTGTGCGCTCTGCCACAGTTATGAGTGCGGAAACGTGCCGTATGGAGATGCGTATGAAGCTTTCAGAAGTTGCTCTACTGGTGCTGATGCTCGCCTTGACCAAGGCGCAAATCGATGAGTGGCAGCTCAATCAGGGGGATGCCATCGTGCTTGCCCGACAAGGGCCAACCACCGTGAGTCTGTGGCAGTGCGGCACACTGAAACAACAGATGGCGGATCTCACCCAATACAGTGCAGAAAGCCAGTTTCAGAATCGGGGCCAAAACGTGGACGAAGTAAATCACTATCTTGAACGGCAGTGGCGAGAAGCAGGCTGCGAACGGCTGATGCTGCAACAGAGCTACTGATAAATTCCGTTTGAGATGATTTTTTGAAAAGAAATAAGAAAGATGGAGGCACGTTCCGGAGTCGAACCGGACTAAACGGATTTGCAATCCGCTGCATAACCGCTTTGCTAACGCGCCATGCTGACAAGACTGATTGTCTTGAAAGTGATATCCATCGTTGGTGCGATGGAAAATTGGAGCGGGAAACGAGACTCGAACTCGCGACCCCGACCTTGGCAAGGTCGTGCTCTACCAACTGAGCTATTCCCGCATTACTGCTTTCGTGCCAGTTGCCTGACAACGAGGCGCATTATACGTACCCCGAGCGACAGCACAACCCTTTTTTCGCATTTAAGCGCCGCAGCCGGATCGTTTGCTCACCCTTTAGACGGGTTGCTGCAAAATCAGCCACCCAGCTGTGACCAACCAAGCGAATTTGGGATAAAGTCGTTGAAATGATTACGCTTTAGTTCGAAACTTGAGCCGCTTAATAACCGGATTCTCAATTGAAATTCACAAGATGAAATGGATCTTCAGGCTTCGTGGACTCAGGCCGCAACTAATGCTGGCTTTTTTCATGTTGGGAATGGTGCCATTCCTGGTCGTCACCCTCTTCTTCCTCTACAGCCACGGCAAGGACCTCACCACCCAGACCTCCAACCATCTGGTCTCCGTTCGCAACATCAAAAAAAGCCAGCTTGAGGATTACTTCAACAACCTCAAGGAGCAGATCACCAACTTCTCCCAGCAGGACTTTGCGGGCAACAGTATCGGTCGCTTCTACGGTTTTGCCGGTGCCTTTGAAAAACTGGGCACCACGCCTCAAGAGGCCCGTGCCCGGGCACAGGCCCGCTATGTGCCGGGCTCCTGGGATCAGCTGCAAAAGCCGGATCCCGAAGTCGAAATCGAACCCTCCATCAGTGCCCTCATTCTGGCTGACGAGATGTATGGCCGGGTGCATCAGCGCTTTCATCGCGGCTACGCCGACATGGTGCGCAAATCCAACTACAGCGACATCTTTCTGGTCGACCTCAACGGCGATGTCGTCTATTCGGTCACCAAACACCCCAACTTTGCCACCAACCTGCTCTCGGGCCCCTATCAGAGCAGTGGCCTCGGTCAGACCTTCGCCAAGATCAAGCGGCGCCTCGATGGCGGCCAGAAGCCGCAACAAATTTTCGAATTCACCGACTTTGGCCGCAACGAGCTGACCGGTCAGGTGGTCGCTTACATGGCCGCCCCCGTGATGCAGTACGACTATGTGCGCGGGGTGGTCATCTTCGAGCTGCTGCCAGACAAGCTCAACCAGATCATGGCGGAGCGGGAGGGGCTCGGAAAAACCGGCGAGACCATTCTCATCGGCCCCGACAAACGGATGCGGGCCGATGCCTGGCTGGCGCCGGAGTACAGCGTCGAGAACAGTTTCAGCCAGAATTTCCGCCTGCTGCAGACCCCTCTCGTCACCAAGACCCTCTCTGGCGAGCAAGGGGTCGGGCTGTTTCGCTCCTATCAGGATGACGATGTACTCGCCGCCTACACCCAGGTGAAAGTATTCGATACCGAGTGGGCCTTTATCGCCGAGATCTCCACCCGCGAAGCCTATGCCCCCATCCGCCAGCTGGAGACGCTGGTCATCGTGCTGGGTGCTGGCTCCCTGCTGCTGCTGATCCTCTTCTCCCGCTGGCTCTCTCACTCCATCACGGCGCCGCTGCGCTCCCTGACCGAGGCGGCCGAGCAGGTTGCCGATGGCGCGCTGGATCACCCCATCGCCATCGAGCGCACCGGCGATGACATCGACCGGCTGGCGCAGGCGTTTCGCCATATGCAGCGCTCGGTGAAGGAGAAGATCGAACTCATCGAGCAGCAGACCATAGAGCTGCAGCAGCAGGTCAAGCTGACCCACAAGCAGAATCTCAGCCTGCAGCAGGCTGACAAGCTCAAGGATGAACTGCTGGCCAATACCTCCCACGAGCTGCGCACACCTATTCACGGCATCAAGGGGATGGCCGAATCGATGCTCGCCAGCCAGCAAGATTTGACTGAAGGACAGCAGAAACAACTTGGCCTCATCATCAAGAGTGCCGACGGTCTGGCCCGTCTGGTGGACGATCTGCTCGACTACCACCAGATGCGCTACGGCCAGCTGGAGATCCACCCCCAGCCCGTCTCCTCCAAGGGGGTCATCCGGCTGGTGCTCGACCTCTGCCAGCATCTGGTACAGGCCAAACCGCTTACTCTGGTGGATATCAGCCCGGCCGAGCTGCCCCCCGTGCTGGCCGACGAACAGCGCCTCGAACAGGTGCTCTACAATCTGGTCGGCAACGCCATCAAGTACACGCCGCAGGGCAAGGTGGTGCTGAGCGCCATGGTGGAGGGCAACTTCCTGCGCATCAAGGTGACCGATACCGGCATTGGCATCTCCCCCGAGCATCTGGAGCATATCTTCGAACCGCTGGTACAGATGAGCCCGGAGGTAAGCAAGCAGGGTGCCGGCCTTGGCCTCTCCATCACTCGCCAGCTGGTGCACCTGATGGGGGGCGAGCTGAGCGTACAGAGCGAGCCGAGCGTCGGCTCCACCTTTGCCTTCACCCTGCCGCTCGCGACCGGCAAGAGCGCCCCGCTGACTCAGGGCAGCCGTCAGATTGAGCTGCAACTGGTGCGCCAGCAGCCGCTCATCCTGCCCGACTGGGAGAGCGAGGATCTGCCTCCGCCGCCCGAAGGGGCCCCCCTCATCCTGGTGGTGGACGACGAACCCATCAATCTGCACATCCTGCGTCACCTCTTGCAGCCCTGCGGCTATCGCATTCTGCCCAGCAGCGATGGCCACGATGCGTTGGCCAAGCTCACCCAGGAGCCGGTGGATCTCATCCTGCTCGATGTGATGATGCCGACCCTCTCCGGCTTCGATGTCTGCCGCCGGCTCCGGGAGCATCATCCCAAAGAGAAGCTGCCGGTGCTGCTGCTCACCGCCCTCAACCAGCCCAAGGATATCGAGGAAGGATTCAATGCCGGCGCCAACGACTATCTGGTCAAACCCTTCTGCAAAGAGGAGTTGTTCGCCCGGGTGAAAGCCTTGCTGGAGGCCAAGGCGGGGCGAGCCTCGCTGGTGGAAAACCGGCTGCTGAAACAGGAGATCGAACATCGTCTCACCCTGCAGGAGCGACTCCATCAGGATCAGATGCGCCTGCTGGCCCTGCTAGGCGAAGGGGCCGACCCCATGCTCTTTATCGATGAGCAGGGCACAGTGCTGTTCGCCTCCCGGGTACTGGCTCGCTTGCTGGGTCAGGAGCCGGAAACCATGGAGGGACAAGCTATCGACGAGTGGCTGGCCGAGCCATTGAAAGAGCAGTGGCCCGATCTGGCTGGCCAGCGGGAGCATATTGTGGAATTTCTGGTGGCAGGCCAGAAAGATGAGCTCAATGCCCGTGCCCTGCCCATCACCCTCGGGGGGCAAGCGGCCTTTGCCCTCACCTTTACCACTGAACAACGCCAGGATGAGAGCCGCATCGTGGCGCTGGAGAACGCTCTCAAAAACCTCTCCCGTCAGGCCATCATCGAAGATGAGCAACTGCTGGGCGAGCTGAGCCGGCTGGGCGGCGAATTCCGCTCGCTGGCCGACAACCTCATTCGCCAGCAGGATGACGAGCCCCTGCGCCGCGCTTTGGTGGAGACCATGCAGCTCACCCTGGATGCATGGCAGCAGGGCACCGGCAAGGGCAAAATCGTGCTGGCGGAGAAGAGCAAGCTGTGGCGCGTCTACATGGACAGATCCAGCCCGCAGACCCGCACTCTCGACAAGTACCTCAATCTGGACACCCTGCCCAAATCGCCGCGCTGGAAGACGGTCGTTGCCACCACCGAGTATGTGCTGGGCCACTGCCCGCTCAACGAGCAACAGCGCCAGCAGTTGCAACAGAGTGCCCAGACCCTGCGTCAGCTTGCCAACCGCAAGGTGTGAGCCGGCGCAGGATGCGCGCTGGCTCACACTTGGCAAACCGGTTTCTTTTTCCAGCAAAACAAAGCCCGATATACCCCCTGAAATCCGAGCCGATCCACGTCACATATTTGTCATGAACGTTGTTTTCAAGGCAACTTTTAGCGCAGAAAGAACGAACTTAACGATATGATTTACAACAGATAAAAATCCATTTTGACGAAATTGACGTAAGACTCGGGATTTTTACGAAAACAACGAAATCAACAGTTGTTGTTTTCCTGTTAACTCTGTTTTGCTAAGGGCGTTGGAAAACAAAACGACAAGGGTGCAGACACCCAACCAACAACGAGGGCCGGTCTCATCAGCATGCGAAACCGGTGCTCACACAAACAAGGCGAACCCTCGGGAATGCCAAAAAAATAAGAAAGGAAAACATATGCTTGCCAAAGTATCCAAAATCTCTACCGCTGTAATGCTGGGAACCATGATGCTTGCCGGTGCTGCCGGCAATGCCATGGCTGCCGAAAACAAGACTGTGCTGACCATGGTTGCACAGCAGGAAACCGCCTGGGTCAAGAACTTCAACCCCTTCCTGCAAGCAGGCCTGCTGCACACTACCCGTCACTTCATCTATGAACCGCTGGTGATCTTCAACGATATGCAGGGTGGTAAACCCGTCTATCGTCTGGCCACCAACTACGAGTTCAGCAAAGACCTGAAATCCGTCACCTTCGATCTGCGTGACGGCGTGAAGTGGTCAGATGGTCAGCCCTTTACCGCTGATGACATCCTGTTCTCCTTCAATCTGGTCAAAGCCAACAAGGCGCTGGATGAGCGCTCGATCTGGACCCAGATCAAGAGCGTCGAGAAGCTGGCCCCGAACAAGGTCAAGTTCGACCTGACCGAGGTCAACACCAACGTGGTGAACGATCTGGTACTGGTGCCCATCGTACCGGAGCATCAGTGGAAGTCGGTGAAAGACCCGGTTGCCTTTACCAACGACAAACCGGTCGGTACCGGCCCCTTCACCGAAGTGGAGAACTTCTCCGCCCAGCTCTACACCCAGTGCCGCAACCCGCACTACTGGGATAACGCCAACCTCTCCATCGACTGTATCCGCATGCCGCAGATGGCCACCAACGATCAGGTGCTGGCAGCTGTGATGAAAGGCGACATCGACTGGTTCGGCTCCTTCGTACCGGATATCGAACGTCTCTACGTCGGCAACGATCCGAAGAACAACAAGTACTGGTTCCCGGCTTCCGGCACCGTGGCGTTCAACGTCAACTTCCAGACCAAAAACCCGGGCAACCACGAAGCTTTCAATGACGTCAACTTCCGCCGCGCTTTCTCCATGGCGATGGATCGCCAGTCCATGGTGGATATCGCGGGCTACGGCTACCCGACTGTCAACGAATACCCGTCGGGGCTCGGCAAGGCGTTCGCCTCCTGGAACAACCCGGATGTGGACAAGAAGTACGGCAAGTTCAACAAATACGATCTGGAAGGGGCCAAGGCCCTGTTGAAGCAGGCTGGCTACAAGGACTGTGACGGCGACAAGTTCCTCGACACCCCGAGCTGCAAAAAGATCGAGTTCAAGGTACTGGTGCCAAACGGCTGGACCGACTGGGTCAACACAGTACAGATCGGCGTGGAAGGGCTGCAGGCACTGGGTCTGAATGCCAAGACAGCCACCCCGGAAGCGACCGTCTGGACCGAGAACCTCATCACTGGCGACTTTGATGTGGCGCTGCAGGGCTACTTTGCCGGTGCCAACCCGCACAAGTACTTCGAGACAGCCTTCCACTCCCGCAACATGGGTGAGCGTGGCAACCGCTTTGCGGCTCCCCGCTACAAGGATCCCGAGCTGGACAAACTGATCGACGACTTCACCCAGACCGCCGATGCAGCCAAGCAGAAGGACATCATGTTCGCGATTCAGGAGCGGGTCGGTGCCAACCAGACCATCATACCGGTCTTCAACAACCCGACCTGGTATGAGTACAGCACCAAGCGTTTCCACGGCTGGTTCAGCGCTGACAACCCGGTTGCCAAGCCGCAGCTCCACCCGGACACCCCCGAGCGTCTGTTGCACATCCTGGCACTCAAGCCAAACAGCTAAACAATCCCGGCCCCCTGCGGGGGGCCATCTTCCCCGTTGATCCCCCCTTCTACCCGCATCTGCCGGGGTTGGGGTAGCCATGCCCGACGCGGGGCGGACTTGCAGTAAAAGGTATCATCATGGGATTCATACTGAGACGCTTCTCCTTCTATCTGGTTGCCTTTCTGGTAGCCGCCACCATCAACTTCCTGTTACCCAGAGCCATGCCCGGCGATCCCGTTTCCGTGATGTTTGCCCGCGCTGGCGCCATGATGGAACCCGCCGCACTGGAAGCGCTCAAGGCCACCTTCGGCTTTGTGGACGGCCCCATCGGCACCCAGTTTCTTACCTATGTGAAGAGTGTCTTCACCTGGGATCTCGGCACCTCGGTGCGCTTCTATCCACAGCAGGTCTCGGACGTGCTGGGACGCGCCATCGGCTGGACCCTGTTTCTGGTGGGCACCTCCACCATTCTGAGTTTCTCCGTCGGATCCATCGTCGGCATCTTCGCCGCCTGGTATCGCGGCGGCCGGATGGACAGCATCCTCTCCCCGCTCACTCTGGTGATGCAGGCGATTCCGCCGGTGGTGGTTTCCCTGCTTGCCCTGTTCCTGTTCGGGGTAAGTCTTGAATGGCTGCCGATTGGCTACGCCTACAGCCCGGAGATCACGCCGGACTGGGGCTGGGAGCACATCAAGAGCATCCTGACCCACGCCATCATGCCGGTCGGCACTCTGGCCATGGTGCAGGTGGGGGGCTTTCTCATCACCATGCGCAACAACATGATCAACCTGCTGGGCGAGGATTACATCACCATGGCCAAGGCCAAGGGGCTCTCCAGCAACCGGGTGATCTTCAACTACGGCGCCCGCAACGCCATTCTGCCCAGCGTCACCGCCCTCTCCATGGCGCTCGGTTTCGTCATCGGTGGCTCTCTCATCACCGAGGTTATCTTCAACTATCCCGGCCTGGGCCTGACCCTCTATCAAGGCATTCTGGCCCGCGACTACCCGCTCATTCAGGGGCAGCTGCTCATCATGACCATCACCATGCTCAGCTTCAACTTCCTGGCCGACGTGCTCTACGTCTTCCTGGATCCCCGTCTGCGTACAGGAGGCAAATAAGATGCGTATGCCGACCATTCTCAAAATCCTGCTGGGCAACAAGAAGGCTGCCTGCGGCCTCGTCATCGTGGTTACCTTCGTGTTGATGGCGCTGTTTGCCCCCTTGCTGGCCAGCAACGAGCCTACCAAGCGGGTTGCCCGCCCCCACCAGCCGCCCAGCGCCGAGTTCGTGATGGGCACCACCCGCATGGGCCACGATATCTGGTCCCAGTTCACCAATGGCGCCCGTATCTCCTTGCTGGTGGGCTTTAGTGCAGGCCTGCTGGTCTGCACCTTGGCCGTCGCCATTGGCATCACCGCCGGCTACTTTGGCGGTCTGGTGGACGAGTGCCTCACCTTCCTGATGAACGTGGTGCTGGTGATCCCCAACCTCCCCTTGCTCTTGGTGCTGGCGAGCTTTATCGGGGAGGCGTCGCCGGCGGTCATTGCGGTGATAATAGGGTTGACCTCGTGGGCCTATGGCGCGCGGGTCATCCGCGCCCAGACTCTGGCGCTGCGCGAGAAGGAGTTCGTCATCGCCGCCGAAGTGCTGGGCGAACCGGCCTGGCGCATCATTCTGGTGGAGATCCTGCCCAACCTCATCTCCATCATCGGAGTGAGCTTTATCGGCTCCATCATCTACGCCATCGTCACCGAAGCGACCCTGGAGTTCCTCGGCCTTGGCGACCCGACCGTAGTGAGCTGGGGCATCATGCTCTACAACGCTCAGACCTCCAGCGCCATTCTGGTCGGCGCCTGGTGGGAGATCCTGGCCCCCTGCTTTGCCATCGCCACCCTGGGTGCCGGTCTGGCCCTGCTCAACTTCGCCATCGACGAGATTGCCAACCCGCAGCTGCGCTCCCACAAAGGGCTCAACCGCTGGAAAAAACTCGCCGCGCCAACCCCTTCTGCGGTATCAGCTGTACAGGAGAAGACAGCATGAACAAGCATCCCCTGCTGTCAGTACGCAACCTCTGCGTCGACTACATCACCGAAAATGGCGACGTGCGCGCCGTCAACTCGGTGAGCTTCGATATCAAACAGGGCGAGATCTTCGGTCTCGCCGGCGAATCGGGCTGCGGCAAATCCACCGTCGCCTTCTCGGTAGCCCGGCTGCACAAGCCGCCCGCCTACATCAGCGGCGGCGAGATCCTGTTCAAGGGAGAGAACATCCTCCACTACGGTGACGAGCGGCTGCGCTCCTACCGCTGGCAACAGGTGTCGGTGGTGTTCCAGTCCGCCATGAACGCCCTGAACCCGGTACTGCGGATGGAGGAGCAGTTCTGCGACGTGCTGCTGGCCCACAACCCCGGCATGACCCGCTACGAGGCGATCAAGCGCGCCCAGGAGCTGCTTACCATCGTCGATATCCACCCGAGCCGGCTCAAGGATTACCCGCACCAGTTCTCCGGTGGCATGCGCCAGCGGCTGGTGATCGCCATCGCCATGGCGCTCAACCCCGAGCTCCTGATCATGGATGAGCCGACCACGGCGCTCGATGTGGTGGTGCAGCGGGAGATCCTGCAGAAGGTCTATGCCCTGAAAGAGAAGTTCAACTTCTCCATTCTGTTCATCACCCACGATCTCTCCCTGATGGTGGAGTTCTGCGATCGCATCGGCATCATGTATGCCGGTGAACTGGTGGAGGTGGCTCCTTCCAAGGCTATCCTGACTGCGCCGCTGCACCCCTATACCAAAGGGCTCGGCAACTCCTTCCCGCCTCTGCACGGGCCGAAAAAGGTGCTGGAGGGGATCCCGGGCACGCCGCTCAACCTGCTGGAGGTGCCGGTCGGCTGCCGCTTTCAGGCCCGCTGCGGCAAGGTGCACGAGCGCTGCCGTCAGGAGTACACCAGATTGGCCGAGATCCGCCCAAGGCAACAGACCGCCTGCCATCTCTATGACGTGCAGGATGAACAACAAGATCCCCTGATCTATCTGGACAAGGCCGCTGGCTGTTAAGGATGTCTGTCATGCAAATCGCCAAAACCGATGCCCCCATCATCGAAGTCCAACACCTCTACAAGGACTTCCCCGTCAACTCCAATGCCATCAAGAGTGGCAAGATGCGGGCGCTCTCCGACATCACCTTCAACCTGCACCGGGGCCGCGCCCTGGCGGTGGTCGGGGAGTCGGGCTCCGGCAAGAGCACCATCGCCAAGATCATCGCCAAGATGTACAAGCTCAGTGCCGGGCGCATTCTCTATCGCGGTCACGATCTGGAGGAGTTCAACAAGGGCACCGCCCTGCTGGACTATCGCCAGAGCGTGCAGATGGTGTGGCAAGATCCGTTTGGTTCGCTCAACCCGACCCACACCATATACCACCACATCGCCCGCCCCCTGCTGCTGCACAGCAAGGTGATCGACAAAAGAGATCTGCCCGACATGGTCTACGCCCTGCTGGAGAAGGTCGGCCTGACCCCCGCCAAGGCGACCGCAGCCAAGTATCCGCACCAGCTCTCCGGCGGCCAGCGCCAGCGGGTCAACATCGCCCGCAATCTGGCGGTGGAGGCGGAAGTGGTATTGGCGGATGAACCCACCTCCATGCTCGACGTCTCCATTCGCATCGGCATCCTCAACCTGATGGAGCAGATGAAGGATGAACTTGGCGTCTCCATGCTCTACATCACCCACGACATCGCCACCGCTCGCTACGTGGCGGAAGATCTGGCGGTGATGTACGTGGGGCACATGGTGGAGTGGGGCGAGGTGGACGAGATCCTGCACCACCCGCAGCACCCCTATACCCAGCTGCTCATCTCGGCGGTGCCCGACCCCGAGAAGAGCATCCACGCCGAGCTTGAGGGCGGCCGCAAGGGAGAGATCCCGCTCTGGACGCCGGAATCCTGCGGTTGCCCCTTTGCCGGGCGCTGCAATCAGGCGATGCCTCGCTGCAAGGAGAGTCTGCCTGCCATCACCAGACTTGCCGACAACCACTTCGTGCGTTGCTACCTCTACGAGTGATAGTGAGCCTTAGACCGGCCGGACAGCACAGTCCGGCCATGCCTCGATACGGGGCGGCCATAGCCCCGTGATGTGCCTCACCGCCCGGCGGTGAACCACAGGAGTAATACCTTGATGGAACTCTTGATCAATCAGGTGGGCTACGAGTGCGACGGGCACAAGGTCGCCCTGCTGCAAGCCTCCCCCGCCCATGATCTCGGCGGCTACGTCAGGCTGCAACGCCTTGATGATGGCCAGATCCTGTTTGAAACCCCGCTACAAGCGGCTGGCAGCGTCCCCGGCTGGCAGGGGCGTGCTTACTGGCGCGCCGACTTCTCTGCATTCAAGGAGCCCGGCCACTATCGGCTGGAGGCGATCACTGCCCAAGGCATTGTCCGCTCGACCCGTTTTGCCATCGGCCAGGATCTGCTGGCCAGCCGCTGCCTCTCCGATGTCATTCACTACTTCAAGGGGCAGCGCGCCAGTGGCACCTTTGATCGGGCTGACCGCAGCGCCCGCCTGTTTGGCACCGACCAGCACAGAGATGTACATGGCGGCTGGTTCGATGCCAGCGGCGACATGAGCAAATACCTGAGCCACCTCTCCTACGCCAACTACCTCAACCCCCAGCAGACCCCCATGGTGGTGTGGTCCCTGCTCAAGTGCCGGGAACTGCTGGCCCCGCGCCGCGATATCGACGGAGTGAACCTCTGCAAGCGGCTCAATGACGAGGCGCTGCACGGCGCCGATTTCCTCTGCCGGATGCAGGATGAGTCGGGCTTCTTCTTCATGACCCTGTTCGACAAGTGGAGCAAGGATCCCGCCCAGCGCGAGCTGTGCGCCTATGCCACCCAGCAGGGGATCAAATCCGCCAACTGGCAGGCCGGTTTCCGCCAGGGGGGCGGCATGGCCATTGCCGCACTGGCCCGCGCTGCCCGCGAGCACATCGGCGGTGACTTCGATACCAACCATTACGCCGAGGCGGCCAAACGCGGCTACCTGCATCTGCGTGAGCACAACCTTGCCTATCTGGACGACGGGGTCGAAAACATCATCGACGACTACTGCGCCCTGCTGGCGGCGGTTGAGCTGACCCGCACCTTCGGCTCCGAATGGCTGGCCGAGGCGAGAGTCCGTGCCAGCAAGCTCTGCGCCCGTCAGCGCATCCATCCTGAGCTGGGTCACTACTGGTCTGCCAACGAGGATGGCTCGCGTCCCTACTACCACGCCGCCGAGGCGGGGCTGCCGGTGCTGGCACTGCTGGAATACCTGGGCGTAGAGCCGGATCAGGAGCACAAGGCCCGGGCACAGACCGTGGTGGAGCAGGCACTGGCCGCCGAGCTGGCACTCTGCGCACGGGCGGGTAACCCCTTCTCCCTCGCCCGCCAATATGTCAAAGGGGTGGATGAAGCGCCGCACGTCAGCTTCTTTATGCCCCACAACAACGAGTCCGGTTACTGGTGGCAGGGGGAGAATGCCCGCCTGGCCTCGCTGGCCGCTATGGCCTTTGCCGCCGCAGCACAGTTGCCCCTACAGAGCAGGTTGCTGCGCACTTTCGGTCAGCACCAGCTCGACTGGATCCTCGGGCAAAACCCCTTCAACGCCTGCATGCTGGCCGGTCACGGCATCAATAACCCCGCCTATACAGCCGGTTATCCCAATGCGCAGGGGGGCATCTGCAACGGCATCACCTCAGGGTTTGATGACGAAAATGAGGTGGCCTTTATTCCAGAGGTGTACAGGGAACGGCTGGATCAGAACTGGCGCTGGGGCGAGCAGTGGATCCCCCATGCAGCCTGGTTTGCCCTTGCCATCAGCTGGCAAAATGCCGCAGGAGGTCGCCATGATTGAGTACTGGGTCGGGGTCGATGGCGGTGGCACCCACACCCGCGCCCGCATTCGGGACCGGGCCGGCAAGCTGCTCGGCGAAGGGCGCGCCGCCGGCTCCAATCTGGAGCTGGGGATCCCTCACGCTCACGCCAATGTGCTGGCCGCCATCGCCAGCGCCCGCCTTACGGCTGGACTCGGCATAGAGTGCGAACAACAGATGGGGGTCGGGCTGGCGCTCGCCTCCGCCGAGCTGGCCGACTGCTATCACGCCCTGCTCGAGATGCCCTTCCCCTTTGCCAGCGTCAAGCTCACCTCCGATGCCTTTGGCGCCTGCCTCGGCGCCTTTGGTGGCCGGGAGGGTGCCATCCTGATCGCCGGCACCGGTTCGGTCGGGCTGGTGTATCAGAATCACCAGATCCGCACCTGCTCCGGGCGGGGCTTTCCCATTTCGGATCTCGGCAGCGGCGCCTGGCTGGGCTTACGCGCCATCCAGCAATCCCTGCTCTGCCACGACGGCATCCTGCCACCCAGCACCCTGGCCATCCGTTTGCTCGACCACTTCAAACGGGATCAGACCGAGGTAGTGCGCTGGGCTGCTCGCGCCATCCCAGCCGACTACGGCCGCTTCGCCCCCTGGGTGTTCGATGCGGCCAGCGACGGCGACGACCTCGCCAACCAGTTGCTGGATGAGACTTGCGCCCAACTCACCACCCTGCTGGAGGGAATGAAGTTGCTGGGTGCCACCGAGATCGCCCTGCTGGGAGGTATCGGCACCCGCCTCGCCCCTCGCCTTGGCGAGCTTAACCTTGTGGCCCCCAGAAGCGATGCACTCGACGGGGCCATCCTGTTTGCCCAATCAGAGGATTATCCATGTCTACACCCCTGATCCACTCCCGGGTCACCCGACGTGATGGCGAGGATGTCTGGTTTGCCTTCACCCTGTCCAACCTGCCGGCAGAGGCGTGGAAGCTGCACTTCTGTCTGGCACGCCATATCGACCCGGAATCGCTGCAAGGGGGCGAGCTTGAGCGCCAGAGCGGTAGCTACAAGGTGCTGATCCCGCAGGCTGGCAGCAACGAGATCCTGTTTTGCTGCCGCCAGACTCCCATCAAGAAGATCTCCGACATGCCGCAGGGCTTCTTCCTGAGCCTGCCCGACGCCACCACTGGCCCCCAGCTGCTGCCGGTGACCCTGGCCGCAGAGGAGCTGGGGCTGGAAAATCCGCTCACCCGCAAGCCAGACCTACCGGACGTCGAGCCGCTGCCCGGCATAGTGCCGCAGCCCGCACATCTGACACTGCAGGAGGGATATTTTCGCCTCGCCGAGCGGGCCCACGTGAGCGCCGTTCGCGATATCAGCGGCTTGCTTGGCCACTTCAACGAGCTCACATCACTGGCACTGGAGCAGGATCACGACGCCGAGATCAGGCTGGTTGAGACAGCGCTGGCCCCCGAAGCCTACCGGCTCACCATCACCGAAGAGGAGATAGTGATCGCCGCTGCGGGCGAGAGTGGCTGGCGCCACGCTCTGGTCACGCTGGCCCAGTGGTATCTGCAGCACGGCGAGAGCCTGCCCTGCCTGACGCTGGAGGACAGCCCGCGCTTTGGCTTTCGGGCCATCTTTCTCGACTGCGCCCGCCACTTTCACAGCACGGCGACCATCAAGCGACTGCTAAAGCTGATGAGCCTCTACAAGTTCAACCGCTTCCACTGGCATCTGACCGATGACGAGGGGTGGCGCCTCGAGATCAACGCCTTCCCCGAGCTCACCACGGTGGGTGCCTGGCGCGGCCATGATCTGGCCATAGATCCGCAGCTGAGCGGCGGCCCCAACCCCTACGGTGGCTACTACACCCAGAGCGAGGTGCGCGAGCTGGTGGCCTATGCCGCCGGACTTGGTATCACCATCATCCCCGAAATCGACATTCCGGGGCACTGCCACGCAGCCATCAAGGCGCTGCCGGAGCTGCTGGTGGAAGAGGCTGATCGCTCCCGCTACCGCTCGGTGCAGCACTTTGACGACAATGTGCTCAACCCCGCCCTCCCCGGCACCTACCGTTTTCTGGAAGCGGTGCTGGACGAGGTGTGCGAGCTCTTCCCTGGCCCCCAGATCCACATGGGGGGAGATGAAGTTCCAAACGGTGTCTGGACCGACAGTCCCGCCTGCCAGCAGCTGATGACCGAGCAGGGCTACGCCGACTGCCGCGAACTGCAGGGCCATCTGCTGCGCCACTGCCAGCGCTATCTGGCCGCCAGAGGCAAACAGATGATCGGCTGGGAGGAGATCCTCCATGGTGACAAGGTGAGCCGCAAAGCGGCCATCTGCGCCTGGACCAGCTTTCAGGCGGGGCTGGACGCGGCCACGGCCGGTTATCCGGTGGTGATGGCGCCCGCCCAGTTCCTCTATCTGGATCTCGCCTGGAACGCCGATATTCACGAACCCGGCCTCTACTGGGCGGGGACCCTCAATCTGGAGCAGATCTACTCATGCGACCCTGCTCCCGCCGATTTCCATGCCAGCGATAACATCCTCGGGGTGCTGAGCCCCTTGTGGTCAGAATTGATCACCTCGCGCGATCGTCTCGACTACATGTTGTTCCCGCGCATGCTGGCCACGGCCGAGGTGGCCTGGAGCGATCCCTCCCTCAAGGGGTGGGAGCACTTCGCCGCCCGGCTGCCCGGCCAGCTGCAGATCCTCGACCAGCTGCAGGTGCGCTACCGGATGCCACAGAGGTAATGTTGTCTTTACTTTGGCGGCCCTCAGGCCGCCTTTTTTCATTCAGGCCCCACCATCCCCTGATATCAGATATTCCAACCTCTGCCACGCCTTGCTCCCGGCCCTGCCGAGAAGCCACAATGACCCATCCACTCAACGGCAACAGCAGCATATCCATGTATCACCCCTCCCATGAAAAAGTGGCCAGACTCGAGGCGATTATCGCGCTTATTCCTGCAGGCAAGGTGGCCAGCTACGGTCAGGTAGCCGATCTGGCGGGTCTGCCTGGACGGGCAAGGCTGGTGGGCAAGGTGCTGCGGGAGACCGACAAGGTGCTGCCATGGCATCGGGTGCTGGGCGCTGCCGGTACCATTTCGTTGCCCAATGGGTCTGAAGGATTTGCCACCCAGGTCGGCTTGTTGCAGGAAGAGGGGGTTGCCGTGATTGGCGGGCGAGTCAGAATGCGGGATTGGCAGTGGCAGCCCGACCTGGCCGAGCTGCTGTTTTTACTGCCGTTTTGACGTTGTTCTTCACCTGAAGTGGTGATTGTTGGGCTGACGCTTACTCCAGCGGAGCCAGGATCTCGTCACTGCGTACTTGCACCGGAATAGTCTCATCTTCGCGCTGCAGCAGCACCAGCAAGCTCTGCCGGTCCACTTCCAGCACATAGGCAGCCCCTTCACGGGTCATGCAGCTCATGCCCGGCCGGATCTCGTGTATCTCCATCACCACCTCCCTGTTACAACGCTGCACTCCTTGCAGCTGGTACTCAGTATATGCTGCTCAACAAGCAAAGAGGCCCCTTGTCGGGGCCTCTTTCTCATCAGGCTTTCTTCGCCTTTGGCAAACTCTCTTGCCAGGTACCGTTATCGTAGTGAGCGGTCCAGCCGGTCGCCTTGCCGTTGACCTCGGTCATTACGTACTGCTCCTTGGTCTTGCGACTGAAGCGCACTATGGCCGGGTTGCCATCCGGATCGGTGAGCGGGGCTCCCGCCAGATACTTGTGCTTGGCCGAGATGCGATCCTTGAAGCGCTTGAGCTCCTCCACCAGCGGCGCGCGGGTCTCGCGCGATTTGGGGAAGTTGCTGGCCGCCAGGAACAGACCGGCAGCCCCGTCGCGCAGCACAAAGTGGGCATCGGACTGGGTGCACTTGAGCTCGGGCAGCGGTACCGGATCCTCTTTCGGCGGCGCGATGTCACCGTTTTTCAGGATCTTGCGGGTGTTCTTGCAGGTTTCGTTGGTACAGCCCATGTACTTGCCGAAACGGCCGTTCTTGAGCTGCATCTCGCTGCCACAGCGGTCACACTCGATGCTCGGCCCTTCGTAGCCCTTGAGCTTGAACTGACCTTTTTCAATTTCGTAGCCATCGCAATCGGGGTTGCGACCACAGACGTGCAGCTTGCGACTGTCGTCGATGATGTAGGCATCCATCGCGGTGCCGCACACGCCACAGCGGTGCTTGGCACGCAGCGCCTCGGTTTCCGCCTCTTCGCCATCGGTGGCGGAGACAAATTCGTCGGCAGAGACCAGGTTGATGGTCTTCTTGCAGCGCTCTTTCGGCGGCAGGGCATAGCCGGAGCAACCAAGGAACACACCGGTGGTGGCGGTACGGATACCCATCTTGCGGCCGCAATCCGGGCAATCGATATCGGTCAGCACCATCTGGTTGGCACGCATGCCACCCTCTTCCGGCGCCTTGTCCGCTTTCTCCAGCTCATGGGTAAACTCGGCGTAGAAGGCATCCAGCACCTTCTTCCACTCAAGGCTCCCCTCAGCGATGCCATCGAGCTTGTCTTCCATCTTGGCGGTGAACTCGTAGTTCATCAGCTCGACGAAGTTCTCAACCAGACGGTCGGTGACGATCTCGCCCATCTTCTCGGCGAAGAAACGGCGACTGTCGACCCGCACATACCCACGATCGACGATGGTGGAGATGATGGAGGCGTAGGTAGAGGGACGACCGATGCCGCGTTTTTCCAGCTCGCGCACCAGCGCTGCTTCGGTGAAGCGTGCGGGCGGCTTGGTGAAGTGCTGACGCGGATCCAGTTTGACCAGTTTCAGAACCTCGCCGACAGTCACAGCCGGCAACTGGCTGTCTTCACCCTTGCGACCCATCGGCGGCAACGCCTTGGTCCAACCGGCGAAGCGCAGGGTACGGCCACGGGCCTTGAGCTCGAACTCGCCCGCCTTGACGGTCAGGGTGGAGGAGTCGTACTGAGCCGGGGTCATCTGGCAGGCCACGAACTGACGCCAGATGAGGTCGTACAGGCGCATCGCATCCGGTTCCATCCCTTCCAGCATCTCGGCAGTCACCAGTACACTGGAGGGGCGGATCGCTTCGTGGGCCTCCTGGGCATTGGCCTTGGCGCCATACAGATTCGGCTCGGCCGGCAGGTAGGCTGCGCCATACTGCTCGCCGATATATTCCCGCACCGCGTCCACCGCCTCTTTGCTGAGGTTGGTGGAGTCGGTACGCATATAGGTGATGTAACCCGCTTCATAGAGACGCTGGGCCATCATCATGGTCTTCTTGACCCCGAAGCTCAGCCGGGTAGAGGCCGCCTGCTGCAGGGTGGAGGTGATGAAGGGCGCGGACGGCTTGGAGCCGGTCGGCTTGTCTTCCCGGTTCACTACCTTGTAGTCGACCCCTTCCAGCGCTGCGACGGCGGCAAAGGTCTCGGCCTGGGTGACCGGCTTGAAGTCGGCGCCGTTGCGGCTGACCACTTCCATCCGCAGATCAGCCTTGTCACCAGTCAGCAGGTCAGCGTTGAGATCCCAGAACTCGACCGGCACGAACGCCTTGATTTCGCGCTCTTTATCGACGATCAGACGCACCGCGACGGACTGTACCCGACCGGCAGAGAGGCCGCGAGCCAGCTTTTTCCACAGCAGCGGAGAGACCATGTAACCTACGACACGGTCGAGGAAACGACGGGCCTGCTGGGCGTTGACGCGGTCAATGTTGAGCTCGGAGGGCTGGGCAAACGCCTCCTTGATGGCGGTTTTGGTGATCTCGTTGAACACTACGCGCTTGTAGCGGCTCTCGTCGCCACCGATGATCTCGCGCAGGTGCCAAGCGATCGCTTCCCCTTCTCTATCCAAGTCGGTTGCGAGATAGATGGTGTCTGCCTTCTCGGCCAGACTTTGCAACTCGCTGACCACCTTCTCCTTGCCGGGCAAAATCTGGTAGTTGGCCTGCCAGCCCGCGGTCGGGTTGATCCCCATCCGGGCAAACAGGGCTTTGCGCTCCTTAGCTGCCTTTTCGGTTTCGCTCAACTTGATGCCGCGAATGACGGGTTTCTTGGGCTCGGTGCTGGCGCTGCCGCTGGTGGGCAGATCGCGAACATGACCCACGCTGGATTTCACCACGTAGTCCTTGCCCAGATATTTGTTGATGGTCTTGGCCTTGGCCGGAGACTCCACTATGACCAGTGATTTGCCCATGCTGTAACTATTATCCTCATTGCACCCGACGGGGTTGGTGTGCGGTTTTGTGGGGCTGTATAAGAGATTTGACGGGAAAAAGCAATCTTGTGACTCAATTTGCCTGACCAGCCCCTACCGCGCTGCTTCTTTATTTATTAATGCGAAGGGTCAGCGTCGGGTGCAACCGCTTTTTCATTTTTCTGCCATACGGCCCCTCTTTTTATATCTGAAACGACATAAAAACGTCTGCTGGTTACCGGCTTGTTACAAAAACATAAAATCTCTTTATAATGGCCCCACCCCGACGCATTGTGCGCGGAAGGAATCCGCTACCCATCATAAAAATCGAAAGGATGTACTCAATGAAGCACTTCGAGGTCAATTTCGACGGACTGGTCGGCCCGACCCACAACTACGCCGGTCTCTCCTACGGCAACGTCGCCTCCCAGAACAACGCCCAGGAAGCCTCCAACCCGAAAGAGGCGGCCAAGCAGGGGCTACGCAAGATGAAGGCGCTGACCGAGCTCGGCATGACCCAGGGGGTTCTGGCGCCACAAGAGCGCCCCGATCTTGCCACCCTGCGCCGCCTCGGCTTTACCGGCAGCGATGCCCGGGTGCTGGAGCAGGCCGCCAAACAGGCTCCTGCCGTACTGGCCGCCTGCTATTCGGCCTCCAGCATGTGGACTGCCAACGCCGCCACCGTCTCCCCGAGTGCCGATACTCAGGATGGCCGCATTCACTTTACCCCCGCCAACCTGACCAACAAGTTTCACCGCTCACTCGAGCCGGATGTCACTGGCCGGATCCTGCGTGCCGTGTTCAATAACGAACGCCACTTCAGCCACCACCTTCACCTGCCGGAGAACGATCACTTCGGCGATGAGGGGGCAGCCAACCACACCCGGCTCTGCCGCGCCTATGGCGAAGCGGGAGTCGAGCTGTTCGTCTATGGTCGCAGCGCCTTTGATCTCTCCCGCCCGGCACCAAAGCGCTATCCGGCCCGCCAGACTCTGGAAGCGAGTCAGGCCATCGCCCGCCTGCATGGTCTTGATGAGGAGAGCGTGGTCTTTATCCAGCAAAATCCGGAGGTGATCGATCAGGGGGTATTCCACAACGACGTGATCGCGGTGGGTAACCAGAACGTGCTCTTCTTCCACCAGCAGGCATTTCTCAACACCAAACAGGCGCTGGCCGAGGTGCAGACCAAGTTTGGCGAAGGGGAGCTGCACTTTATCGAGGTGCCGACCACTGAAGTATCGGTGCTGGATGCGGTGAAGTCCTATCTGTTCAACACCCAGATCCTCACCCTGCCCAATGGCGAAATGGCGATCATCGCCCCCACCGAGTGCCGCGACAATCCGGCGGTGTCGGCGTACCTGAACAAGCTGCTGACCATGAACACACCGATCAAGGCCGTTCACTACATGGACGTCAAGCAGAGCATGCGTAATGGCGGCGGCCCCGCCTGTCTGCGGCTACGGGTCGCCATGAACGATGCCGAACTCGCGGCGGTCAATCAGGCCTGCCTGATCAACGACAGCCAGTTCGCCCGCCTCGATGGCTGGGTCGATCGCCACTATCGTGACCGCCTGACCCTGGACGATCTGCGTGATCCGACCCTGGTGCAGGAGTCTCGCAGCGCACTGGACGAACTGACCCAGATCCTGAAACTGGGGTCCATCTACCCGTTCCAGCGCTAATCATCGCACCAGAGATCAAGCTCAATTCAGCAAAAGACCGCCATGTCAGGCGGTCTTTTTGTCTGTCCCTCAACAAATGCTGAATTTTTCGACCTGAGCCAGCAACGGGACTGCATAGAAAAGCAGCGCACAACTTGCTGATAAGTCTGAATTTTGAGCACGATGTATCAAAAAATCGACGAACAGTCATTTTTTGCTGCCAGAAACGCTTCAAGGGGTTCACAAAGAGCGAAGATCTGTTAGTATGCGCCTCGCACTTGGGGAGGGGTTCCCGAGCGGCCAAAGGGATCAGACTGTAAATCTGACGGCTCTGCCTTCGAAGGTTCGAATCCTTCTCCCTCCACCATTCAAGTGCAA